>JBIKTV010000008.1:0-35211 GCA_044347905.1 Myxococcota bacterium | reverse complement strand
AACGGGCTCAGGGGAACACGCAGTAATCATCAACGCATACAGACAAATCGCTAAGTATCGCATCGCATTTACCGCCATAGTCACTCGATCGATTAGGGCTTTGCCATGAACGCGGAGCTCACAGCGCTCAGGCTCCACGGCGTCGGCTTGCCGTCCTCAAACCAGAGTGACATCAGTTTCGCCAGATTTTCAGGCATATAGTAGGTGCTCATTGCGGTCTTGTCGGCGGTCATGCACTGGCCCATCCACGGGTGCCACTTGGCCGGATCGCAATCCTCTGGGTACATGAGCACGGAGACATCGACTACGGCCGACAGCACCTTGATCATGTCCGTGATCGACTTGCCCTCTGGGATCTTTGTGAAGACCTCACCCAGCTTGCTGAATTCCGGTGGGATTTTGTCAACCTCCGCGGGATCGAGCACCAGCGCGTGCAGCCAAGCGCCGCCGGCCGGCACCGTCCACGTCCACTCGCCCTGGACCCGCTCAGAGGTCAGCGGCGCCTCAAACACCACCTCCGGCTCAGGCCATTTGCCCTGCGGAGTCTTGCCGAGCGGAGCCGAATAAAGCCTGACGAGACCGTCCTTTGCCCGGGCAACCGTCATGCGAATTGTGTAGGTCTTACCCGCAACCAGCTGTGATCCCATGACAAACACCTTTCCAGTGCTGTCAACGGCCTCCAATTCGATCTGCGCGGCAAACGGCGAGCGGGCGACAAAGGTGCGCTTCTGGGCGATACCCTGGAGAATCCCCTGCGGCCCCAGCGCCTTGCCTGTCTGGGTCGCGTCGGCGGGGGCGTGGACATAGGTCGTCGGCAGCCCGGCCGGCATCAGCATGTGGCGATCGCCGCCGCCCACTGGCGCAAGGTGGCGACCGTCAGACAGGTGATACTGCCAAAACTTGAGGGCTTGATGGTTGGATCCGCCGCCGCCACCTGTCACAACAGCTTGCCGCACAAAGGGATTTTCCACCCCTGCTCCCGCGACTCGCTCATCGACGCCCTTCTCATCGCTGGGTCCGTAGAACGCCGACCACGGGCCGTTCCAAATCTCGATGCCGTCTACGTTTTTCAGGTCCCAGGCCCACACGTTGTCCTGCGTCGGGTGGTTAATCGAGAAAAGCGCGCCCATCGCGTGGGCCTCGTCGATCGCGTTTTGCAGGCGCTGGTTGTTGCTCTCTCCATTCTGCGGTTCATGGGGAATATGCTTCTTAAAGCCCCAGATCCCGGCGTGACCCATGCCGCCAAACTCTTCTCCGGGGAGCAAGATCAGGTGCGGGTGCTTGAAATCGGGGTCTTGCAGCACTTTGTCCGTGCGGTGGTCGGTGACGGCGATGTAATCCAGGCCGTTGCCCGCCAATTCCGGACGATACTTGAGAAAATCCGGGTGGCGAAAGGCGTCCGCCACTTCTAGCGCGCCCTTCATGTCGTCGCCGCCTTGGGCCAGCGCGTCGTCACTGTGGTTGGTGTGAAAATGCAGGTCGCCCCGGTACCAACCAGCCGCCGCAACGGCAAAATTCACTGGACCTGCCGTCGGCTTCAGTAGCGGCGCCGCAGCGGTCGCATCACCCGTGGCGGTGGAATCTGCTGCGGTGTCAACGCCACCCGTACCGTCGGCAACGGCTCCCGCGGGCTTTTCAGTGGACTCGTCGGCGCCACATGCCATCAGAGCCGCGCTCGTCACCGCAGCCATCGCCGCCAGACGGGCGAAAAGCGACTGTTGCCGATAGGTCATCCAACCGCGCTTGATTGCAGCACTCTGCACCATCGGAACCTCCAAACTTCTGCCCGCAACGACCGCCTCAGGGCGAGCGGTTGACTCGGCCCCGCCACCGGCAATTCAATGGACCTTGGGCGGCAGAGCCTCATTGACGCGCATGGGGTCAAGCCCGGCGTAATAGGCTTTGGTGGGCCGATTGAACAGCGCCTTGGTCGTCAGCACCAGCAGGCCAAAGGCGACAAACAGCATGCGCACGCCCCACTTGGTCCAGGCAAACAGCGGCTCTTCTTTCTCTAGGTCATTGAGCAACTTCCACCGGCGGGCAAAGCCATCGACCACGGAAAACTCGCGCTTGGTGGCGCGGCGCAGCTCGTCGTCGGTCATGCGGTCGACATCGCGGAGCTTCTTCTCCATTTCGCGCTTGCGCGGGTCGTAACGCTCGCTGATCTTGGACAATTCGTTGAAGTGGCGCTTGGCCGACTCCTCTTCGCCCCGGCGATTGCCCTCACTTTTGCGATCCAGCTCCGCCTGCCGGGCCGCCTTGGCCTCGCCAATTTCGCGTTCCAGCGCGGTCTTTTGGTCGTTGAGGCGGAACCACTTGGGCCCCTTGCCGGCGAGTCCAGAGCGCCAGCCCATCTCTTCCTGGGTCAGCTCAGCCATCACGTCGCCGTAATTCTTGTTCAATTCGGCCAAGCGCTTGTCGTACTGCGGCACCTCTAGGCCTTCTAGCTTGATGGGCGGGGTCTCTTCTTTGAGGCGGGTGCGAGCTTTGCCCTCTTCATTGGCGACATCGTCAATATCCTTGCGAATATCGGCGCGGAGCTGCTGGCGGGCCTGCTCGCGCACCCCTTGCAGTTCGCCGTTGAGGCGCCCCTGAATTACGTCATTGAACACCAGCATTTCCACGGGGATAGCCGTGACCGTGGCGAACAGCACCACCACGCCGATGCGCATGAGGATCGCCGGATTGAGCAGCAGCGGCACTTTGGTGCTATAGACGTCGGCCGTGAGCACAAACCGCTCAAAGATCACGATGATCGAGGCGATCAGGAAGGCAAAGAGCACGGCCAGAATCCAGCCCGGCCAGCCCATCGCATTGACAAACACCCAGCGAAATCCAAGGGTCCAGGCCAGCATGTCGAGGCAAAACTGCACAAAAATCAGCAGCACGCCAAAGCCGACCTGGGCCTGCACGGTGCGCGGCATCGGCCCGTGCTCGTCCAGCACCAGAATGCGAATCAGCGGATGCAGCCAAGTGTGCGCATACAGGTCCATATACGGCGCGACCTGGTGGCGCTGGTGGGGCACTCTGGGCGCCGCTGGCGCAGCGGCAACGGGAGGCGGCACGGCCACGGGGGCAGTGACGGCTGGAGCGGGCGCAGCGGGCCCAGGCGCAACCGGAGCTTCTGCCGCAGCGACCGCAGGTGCCGTGTCGAAAGCCAAATGCGCGGGACCGACCTCGCGCTCGCCTTCGCCGCGGGCAGGGGGCAGCGGGTGCAACTGCGGGTGCAGGTGATCGGGATTTGCCTCGCCAGGGTCGTTCTCGAGAACTTCCAGCCGCGGCTCTACGGGGTGCGGCCTGAGGGACGTCAACGCCATCCTTTTGTAATCCTCGGTAGTTGCAGACAAGCGGTCAACCGATGCCGCCATCCGTGGGCCCAGCAAGCGGCCAAGGTCAGGCGACAAGAACGCAATAGTTTAGGGATTCCGCGGTTCGCTGTCCAGTGCGAACGTGCGATCCGCTCTGGCTGCGTCGGCCGTTTGGCGGCAGAAAGATCGGCACGGCCGCCCGCCCTGGGATCCGCCTGCCCTCAGGTCGCTTGCAGGGAGGTGCAGGGCAGCGCAAACTAGATCTTCTGGTCTAAGCTTCAGTCGACGGGGGTACGGTGGGGCGCGATCTTTGGGGCAAACAATTAGATACGACAGGCAGTTTTCGCCCTACTCGCGCGTCGCTGGTGCGGATAGCGGCGGCACTCGTGCTCGGAGGCGGCGGCGCTACCTTTGGCCCTGGCAGCGCCAGCGCGGCTGAGCGCACGGTGGTTGTTCGATCATGGCCCAATGGCCAGCCGGCAGCGGTGCAGGTCTGGGACGAGCAACAGCGCTTGCGCGATGAGCAATTCGACGAGTTGGGCCGCCGCGTACTGCTGGCCAACTGGAGTGCCGACGGCCGCCGCGCAGAGTGGCAGCAGCTGCGGCCAGACGGCAGCGTTGAAGCGAATTGGGCTACAGAAGACGGCCAGCGCCACGGCGAAGAAGTCGGGCTCGACCCTCTGGGGCGGCGCATTCGCGTCGTGCCGTGGGTCAAGGGCCGGCGCCACGGCCGCATCCAGGAATTCGACGCCGACGGCAAGCTTTCTTCTGAGATTCCGTACGCAAATGATACCCCTGTCGGCCCAATGGTGACGTATTACCCCACTGGTGAGCGCAGAAGTGTCTGCCCGCTTTCCGATCATCGCCGGCACGGTGTGGAGATCCTCTACGCGACCGGCGGCTGGCGGATGGGCGAATTGCCTTATTTTCGCGGGGTTTTGCACGGCAAGGCCCGCTACTTTGATGAGCAGGGGCGGCTGAGCGCAGAAGTGTCCTACCAGAGCGGTCAGGTGGTGGGGCCGGAGCTTCAGTACTATCCCAGCGGCAAGAAGCGCATGGTGGTGCCGATGACCGCCGGCGGATTGCGCCAGGGCCGCGCCCAGCATTTTGACGAAAACGGCGTCTTGATTGGGGAGCTCCCCTTTGACCAAGGTCAGTTACAGGGGTGGGAGTGGCGCTACGGCCCCGGCGGTGCCCGGATTGCCGAAGTGGAGTGGCGCGCGGGCCAGGCGTGCTGTGCGGTCAAGACCCTCTGGCCTTCCGGGGCCGTGCAGAACCTGCGCGAGTTTGTCGACCTGTCTGAGGACGGCACGGAGACTCGCTTTTTTGACGGCGAGGCGGGCAAGGCGGCGGCGCGGCAGATGCAGGTCAGCTTGCGCAAGGGCAAGAAGCACGGCGCGGCGCAACTCTATGGCACAGAAGGCAATCGCTGGGGCGAGCTGCCCTTTGAAGACGACTTGCGCCACGGCCGAGAGAAGCGCTTCTATCCGGGCGGCGAGGTAGAGGCGGAATACCAGTGGCAATTTGACAAGCGCGTGGGCAACGGCCGGACCTTTTGGCCCAACGGCCAGCTCCAGAGCGACTTTCCGGCGGATGTGGACGGCGGCACCGGCCTAGAGCGCCGCTGGACCCCGGAGGGCAAGCTGCGCATGGAAGTGCCGCTGGTCCAAGGCAAAAAGCACGGCGAGGCCAAGCTTTTTGACGCCACAGGTGCGGTGATTTCGCGGCTGACCTACGTCGATGACCGCCTGAACGGGCCGGAGACGCGCTTTCGCAACGGCCGCAAAACCGGCGTTTGGAATTGGAAAGACGACGAGCTGGTGGGCGAACCGCAGCTTGAAGCGGTCCAAACCGCCGGGCCGGAGCGCGGTGGGGCGGCCAAGCCCAAGTTGGTCGGCAAAGCGATGGTCATCGTCGAGGCCGACGACGCAAAGGCAGACGCCGACTTGGTGCGCGAACGGGCCCGCGGCGCGGCAAATCCGCTCCCGGCAGGCGCCAAAGGGCAGAACGGCGAAGGCAAGGTCGGCAACGACAAATCGCAGGGTGCAGTCGCCGTCTATTGGCCAAACGGCAAGGTTCGCAGTGTCCACCCGGCGCGCGGCCGCGGCACCGAGGTGCAGTTTCACGACAATGGCGAGGTCGCTGCGGTCGCGATGGTCATCGACGGCACCCGCCAAGGCCTGGCGCGGTTTTTTGACCGCAGTGGCGTGCTGCTGGGCCAAGTCCGCTATGCCGATGGTCTGAAAGACGGCGATGAAATCCGCTTTGGCCGCGCCGGTGAGCGCGTGGGCCTGTATCCGTTCCGCCGCGGCGCTCCGGTCGGCATTGCCCGCACGTGGTACCGCGACGGCAGCCCGCAGAGCGAGTTTCACCACGACCCGACTTTGCCGGCGGGAACGGAGATGCAGTACCACAAGAACGGCCAGATGCGCCTGTATGTGCCTCTGCGCTTTGGCAAACGCCACGGAACCGCCACGGTCTATGACGATCGCGGCCTGAAGTGGGCAGAGGTGCCGTGGGTTCAGGGTGCCCGCGAAGGTGACGAGCTGCGATTTGACGCAAAGGGCAAGGCGATTGGGCGGTTGCGTTGGCACGCTGACCGGCAGTTGCCCGCGAGCACAGAGCCAGCGGCGCCAGGTGGGGCGCCCAAGGCCGCCGAGGCCGTGCCGCAGAAGGGGCGGTGAAATGCCCCGATCCCTTTGTGCATTTGCGCGTATTCTGGGGCCACTGCTGACCTTGGCGGTGCTGGTGGTGCCGCTCAGCGCCCACGGCTATGAAGACGAAGATGAGCCGCGTCCAGCAAAAAAGGCCCCGCCAGACAAGCCCTTTGCCGAGCCTGAGATTCCCAAGGACCTGCGGCCCACAGCCTCAGCGTCGCGCTGCCAGAGCTTTGGCGTCATCGGCGGCGTTGAGGTGGCGTCCAAGTACTACCAGCGCGGCGTCACCAACCTCGCGGACAATGAAGGCAGCGCGCTGCAGCCGACTTTTGAGCTCGAGCTGCCTTGCGGATTCCTGTTCAATTACTGGGGCTCCAACACGACATACCCCTATGCGCGCTACCTCAGCCAAGGGGCAGCGCGGCGGCCTCCCGGATCGGCGGCGAGCGAGAGCGTCCAAACCGAGCAGGTCCCCTTTGCATTTGAGAATGACCTGACCCTGCTCTGGTCCCTGCCCATCAGCGAATTGGCCACGCTGAAAGTGGGCGGTCAGTACCAATACTACATGAACGCCACAAGCAACAATGTGGGCGAAATCTGGTTGATTGCAGAAGCTTCACCCAAGGTTGGCGATGTAGAGCTTGGCGATTTTGCGCTCAATGCTGAGTTCATGCTGCAGAAATCTGACTGGACAAATCCAGGGGACCTGTACCTCTGGCTCAGCCACAAGTTCCCCTTGGCGGAGCGCTGGACCTTGGGCTGGCTGCTGGGCGCCCATGCCTATGGCGGCAAAGGATCGGCAGATCCGTCGCTGCTTGTGACAACAGAATCATTTAATTTCAGACACCTAGATCTATCGATCGAGCGCTCCACCGCGGCGGGTCTCAAGTTGCGCGCGTGCTGGACCGTGGGCGGCTTTGATCGCCTGGGCGAACACATGCCGTCCGTGTTGACTTGGTTCGCGGGTTTTGATTTTAACTGAGATCCTGAGGCCTTATCGCCACAGCGCGGGCTATTCCGGCCAGATGCCTTCCTGCGGCTCTTCATCTAGCACGCGGGCGAACACCAAGCGGTCCTCGCAATCCATGTGGCGGCGCAGCCGCGTGTCGAGCCGGTACGTAGAGGCCACCAGGGCTGAACCGTCTGGGTCGCGGTCAATTTGGCCGCTTGCGGCGTAGATGGCGGCGCTTAGCCAATCCAGTTCCTCGACGAAGTCCTGATGCTCCATGCGCAATCCCAGCACTGGCGCGCGCAGTTCGTTTAGGCGCCCGGAGCGGAGCCACGGAAACAGCAGCTCGTCTTCGCGGTGCATGTGGGCGGCGACCGCCTGCTGAAGCTCCGCCACGCGCAAAGCCAGCTGGCGCAAGTTCAGGCTACCGGTGTTGGATTTGCTCAGCTTTCCCGCCAAATCGCGGATGAGCTCCAGGTCGCGGTAAAGCGGCTGGTGCCAAGCGTGGCCGATGTGGTCCAGTTCCTGCAGCACCAGCGCCGCCACCACAGTGCTGTGGCGCGAGGCGGCGCGGGTGATCAGATGCGGCTCTACGACCGGCATGACGGCCCCCTGCTTAGTGAGTAGCGAGTAATCCTTCGCTACAGAACTAGGCGCTTTGGCCGGGAATACAAGGTGGCGCGGCGGTCGATTCTGTCACGGCTCCGTCATGTCAGTACCCAGGGCGGTTCAGTTCGCCGAAGCCGGGACTGCGTCTGGAGCAGACTGTTGGCGCTGCAGGTACCACAGGATGCCAAGGGCGGGCAGAGCCGCGAGGGCGGTAAACAGAAAGAACGGGAACCAGCCCATAGACTTGGCAAACACCCCGGCGCTAGAGGCGAGGGTCGAGCGGGCAAGCGCCGCCAGGGAGGTCAACAGGGCGTATTGCGTGGCGGTGTAGCGGGCCGAGCACAGGCTGGAGAGGTAAGCGGTAAAGGCGGCGGTGCCGATGGCGCTAGCGGCATACTCAAAGCCGATCGTGCCGGCCAAGGCCCAGACGTGGTGGCCGATCAGCGCCTGAAGGGCAAACACAACCAGAGAGGCGGCCTGCAGAATCCCGCCGATCCACAGCCCGCGCACCACCCCTGCCTTGGCCACCAGCGCCCCGCCAATCGCCGCGCCGCCCAGGGTGGCTACAAGGCCAAAGAGCTTGGTGGTATTGGCAATTTCCGGCTTGGTGAAGCCGACTTCCAGCAGAAACGGGTTGGTCATGATGGCGGCAAGGGCATCGCCGAGCTTAAAGGTCGCGGCAAACAGCAGAATTGCCACCCAGCCGCGGTGCTGAGAGAAGTCGACAAAGGGCTGGACTACCGCTTTATGCAAACGGTTCTTCCAGATCTGCCCGGGTGAGAGCCCCGCCGTCACTTCGCTGGCCCGGGCGAGCCGCTGCGGCTCGGAACAGCCCAGCGTCGTCGCCAAGCCGACGGCCATGAGCGCGGCCATGGTCAGGTACGCGCCGCGCCAGCTCCAGTATTCCGCCAGGTACAGCACGCCGGCACTGGCGGCTAACATGCCGATGCGGTAGCCAAAAATCGCGATGGCCGCGGCTTCGCCCTGGCCTGTCCCGGCGCGCTCGACGCGAAAGGCATCGACCGCAACATCTTGGGTAGCCGAGAAAAACGCCACCCAGACGGCGCACACCGCGGTCCACATCAGCGACTGCCGCGGATCGCCCAAGGCCATCGCCGCGAGCGCCGCCATCAGGCCGACTTGGGAGACCGCCATCCAGGCGCGCCGTTGCCCCAAGCGCTTAGAAAGAAAGGGCAAAGGCATCTGATCGATGGCCGGCGACCACAGCACCTTGAGGGTGTAGAGCATGCCGACCCAGGCGAACAGGCCGATGGACTGCAGCGTCAGTCCGGACTCCTTGAGCCAGGCAGACAGGGTGCCGCCCGTGAGCAACAGCGGAAGACCACTGGCAAAACCCAGCAGGCCCAGCGGCCACACGCGGCGCTCCGTGTACACGGCGAGGCCGAGGGAAAATCGCTGGAGCATAGGGAATCCCCGCGGAACCGCCGCGCGCCCAGCTTATCCGTAAACTCGCCGCCGGCAAGAAAAGCGGGCCGGCGGTCGTGTAAGCGCGGTAGCCGGCAATTGGCCTAAGGTTTTTCCAGCCCCACGGCGCGCAGCAGCGGCGAGGCATCGACCCAGCGCCACTGCCCCGCCGGCAGGTCGCCTAGCTCGACCGGACCATAGCGCACCCGCTTGAGCTTCTGCACCGGGTGGCCTATCACCGCGCAAAGACGGCGGACTTCGCGGTTGCGCCCTTCTGTCAGGGTCAGGATCAGCGTGCTCTCTCGCCCGGAAGCTTTGCGAATCTCCGCCGCTTCCACGCGCAGCAGCTCGCCCTGATCCTGAATACCTTGGCAAAGCTGCTGAATTTGCTGTTCCTCTACGCGTCCCTGCACCACCACCACGTAGACGCGCTCCACCGCGCTGCGCGGATCCAGCAGCCGGTCGTGCAACCGCGTGTGGTTGGTGAGCAGCAGCAGCCCGGTGGTCGCCTGATCGAGCCGGCCGATCGGCACCAAGTGATCACCCACGCCATGCAACAGATCGTAGACGGTGGGCCGGCCCTGAGGATCGACGCGGGTCGTCAGCACGCCGCGGGGCTTGTGCAGCGCCAGCACTTTGATTTCGCTTATCCCTTTGGTTTGCGCGCCGTCCACCTCAATGCGCACGCGCTCCGGGACCACGGCCAGCTGCGGGTCGGTCTGCACCCTGCCGTCCACCGCCACGCGCCCTTGCTCAATCCACTGACGCGCCTGGGTGCGGCTGGCAATCCCCAGCTTAGACAGGGCTCGCTCTAGCGGCACGTGGCCCGCGGGCATCCCCAAGGCGCTGAGAGGTCGGCTCGCCTTCACCGGCTATCCCTCTAGATCTGCGACGGTTTCAGCGATTTCCCTCAAGCCCAGGCGCTCTTCTAGCCACGCCGCGCTCGCCGCCCACACCAGCGCCGGCGCCGCCCGCCCGGCCATCACGCCCATGTGGCCGCCCGGCACCTCGCGAAAAGTCTTGTCGCGGCTGGCGATGACTTCCAGGATCTCGCGCGCGGCGTCCGGGGGCACGATTTTGTCACTGCTGCCGGCAAAGGCCAGCACGGGGCAGTGGATGCTGCGCAGATCGGCAATCTTGTCGCCAAATTGCATGGTGCCGTGCTGCAGGCGGTTGTCGCGCATGAACTGTTCGAGCAGCTGGCGGAACGCATCGCCCGGGTAGTCGACAAAGTGACTCGTCCAGGCGGTGATCCCGTCAAAATCGTTGACAAAATCGTCATTCCACAGGTTCATGAACAGGTCGCCGTAGCGCGTCACGGCCTTGATGGGATTGGTCAAGCGAAACGCGGTGCTGGACACCGCCCCGGGAACATTGCCCAAGCGCCGCGAAATCGCCTGCAGGTGGCCGTGGGCGTGCTGCACAAACAGCTGCACCAGGCTCATCTTGTGGGCGTCGATGGGCGAGCCAATCGTGACAATCGCTTTGACCCGCGCATCGTTATGCACCGCACTGTGCATGAGGGCAAACAGCCCGCCCATGCAGTAGCCGTAGAGCACCAGGCCATCGCTGCCGCTCGCCTTGATCACCGCGTCCACCGCGTGGGGCACCCAGTCGAGCACGTAGGTCTCTAGCCCCACGCTCTCGTCGTCCGCTTTGGGCGCGCCAAAGTCCAGCAAAAACACGTCAAAACCCTGGCGCAACAGTGTCTTGACCAAGGACCGCCGCGGCGTCAGGTCAAAAATCCACGGCTGTACCATCAGCGGCGGAATCAGCAGCACCGGGTAGCGCTGGCGCCGCGCTTCAATGTGAACCATCGAGGCGCCGAGCTGAAAATCCTCATCCTGGACCTGAGGTTGGTAGCGACGCACGCTGATCAAGCCGCGCTGGGCCACCACCTCAAAGGGCAGGCGATCGACCACTTCGGTCGGATTGCGCTGAAGCCAGTCCAGACCATTGACAAAGCCGCTGACCGCCCGCACGGCGCCGCGCTCCAGCTTGCGCAACACCTTGGTTGGACGGGGATGTTTGGGTTTGGCGCTGTCGGGCTGATTCGGAAGGGGCGTTCGGGTCGCGGGCATACACACCTCGCGGTCAATCAAGCACGCAGGGGGCGTGTGTGCAAGGGTCGCTTGAGCCGCCTGAGCCGCTGCGCTACCCTGCCCGCCTCGCAACCCCAGGTGGTCATGGCCGTTCGCGCCCCTACTTTGCCCCAAGCTGCGGCGCTGCTGCCTCTGCAACTGCTTGCGTCTCTTGCGGATCGCCTCAGAGCGAGGCTGCTGGGCCGTTGGGGCCGGCTGTTGCGGCCGGTGCTGCAGGATCGGCGCAAGCGCGCGGCGGGTGTGGCCGTGGCCATCGCGCTGTTTTCGCTGGCGATGGCGGGGCTTTTTCCGGTTTGGCTGCTCGTCTTTGGCCCGCTGGTGTGGGGCGTGCCGCACCTGCTGTCGGACCTGCGCTATCTGCTGGTGCGGCAAGGCCTTCAGCGCGAGCGGCTGGTGATGGCGATCGGCGGGGCGACGCTGCTGGTCGCCGCTTTCAGCGAGCTGGGGGTGCGGGCGACGCTGATCGGCGCGGCCGTGCTTGCGCTGGTGATCCCCGGGCAAAGACTGCACAAATTGCTCTTAGCGGCGGTGCTCTTGAGTCTGGTTGCCCTGGCTTGGCCGCTGGGCTGGACCGCGGATCTGCTGTTTGCCCACGGTCACAACGCCATCGCCTTGGCGATCTGGTGGTTTTGGCGACCTCGCCGCGGCTGGCTGGTGCGGGTGCCGCTGATCGCCGCGCTGGCCGGGCTGGGGCTGCTGCTGGGCGGGGCGCTGGACCCGTGGATGGCGCAGAGCGGGCCGACAGAGTCCCTGAACCTGGACGAATTGTCCTGGCAGCTCGCGCCATTGGACGACGAGGTGTGGTCGCGGCGCTGGACCGCGAGCTTTGCCTTTGCCCAGGCCATTCACTACGCCGTGTGGATCCACCTGCTGCCCAGCGACGATCGAGCGAGAGAGGTCCCGCGGTCTTTCCAGAACTCGCTCAAGGCGTTGGAGGGCGACATGGGCTGGCCGCTGATCGCCCTGGCGGCGCTTTTGGCCTTGGCTCTGGCGCTAACGGCGCTGCTGGACCTGGGCGCGGCGCGAGATCGCTACTTTCAGCTCGCCTGGTTCCACGGCCATGTGGAGCTGCTGGCCGCCGTCTGGCTGCTGCTGCGCGGGGTGACACGGGCAGAATTGCATACCCCCCTTACGTCAAATCGGCGGAATAACACATGATCGACGCGAATTACCTGCTGATGTGGCTGGGGGCCTTTGCCCTGACCCAGGCGATTGAGGCGCCGATCTACGCGCGCTGGTGCGTCGCCGGTCGCTGGAAAGCGGCGCTGCTGCCGAGTGCCGTGACCCACCCGCTGCTGTGGTTTGCCTTGACGCCGATCTGGCAGCACCTGCGCTGGCCTTTTGCAGAGATGGTGGGGGCTTACGACCCAAGCGCCTTTGACATGCCGGCCCTGTACGCCATGGAGCTGGCCATCGCCGCGACCGAGGGGGGGCTGCTCAAGCGCCAAGGCGGCCAAAAGCCGTGGCTGTGGGCGCTGGTGGGCAACGGCGCGAGCTTTGGGGCGGGCGAGCTGATCTACTGGGTCACTGGCAAGAGCTGAGAGCGGCAGAACTTGATATATGTCTAGTTTACACATCGCTATCGAGTAGACAGATAATCGCCGCGCGACGCGCAACTAGGTTCTGCCCAACAGCTTTCCGCCGCCGCCGTGGTGTGTGACGCCGTGGTGCAAGCGCAGCTCCTGCCCCGCCGCCCGGCCTGCCGACAGCGCCGAAGTCCGGCCGACCTTGCCAGAGGCCATGGTGCGCAGGCTCGGGTGCTCCTGGGCCACAAAGGCGTCCAGCTCCGCATCGCCAACCCAGACCAACCCCGTGGCGTGGCTGACTTTTCTCTCCGAGCGCAGCTTATCTCTGAAGCCGAGCAGCACCCCGGTCTCAAACTCGCGCCGCGCCGTGCGCCCATCGTGGCGGTGCTGCTCATCGCGCCAAAGCCGTTGGGTGGCGTGGTGCAAAAAGTCGTGAACATAACAGGCCAACTGCAGGTTCGTGTCGCTCCCCAACAGCTCCAGCCGCCGCAGATTGCGGTCCTGCAGCGCCGAGTACTCGCTGGTCCAAATCGCCTCGACAAAGAAGAACTCGGACAGAATCGCGCTCACCAACTTGGCCGTCACCGCCACGGCTTTGTACAACGGCCCCACGCGCTGGACCCGATAGGTGCGCTGGGTGTTGGCTTGGGCGATCTCAAGATTATGCTGTAGCAGCAAGCGGTTTGCCGTGGCCATCGCCACTTCTGCCTCGTGGGCGTTCTGACTTTCCGCCAGGGCCAGGAGCTTCTTGACCTTGGCCAGCACTTTGTCCGCCGAGTCCTGGTCCGAGCTGCGGCGCATGGACGCGCGGGCCTCGACCCGCAAACGCCGGCAACCTTCGGCAAAAGCCGTTCCGTGGGCTTTTTCATCTTGGGCTTGCAGCACCTCGTCGGCGAACTGGTGGGCCATCTCGTGGTACAGGGTCTGCTCGACCTCGTGCCAAGGATGGCTCAGGATGTGCGCTTCGCTAATACAGATTTCGCGGAACTGCCGCTTCCAACGGCCGAGCGCGGCGTGGCTGTCGATGTCGATGCTCAGCACGGCGGGCTGGAGAGAGCCGTTGAGGTGGCGGCGGTTGGCCTCGCCCCAAAGCCTGCGGAGCCGGTCTAGCCAGAGGGGGTGAAAGTGGGCGCGCTGGGGAGGCAAGAGGCGAATCGGCGGTGGGGTCATAAGACTGGAATCATAGCCAAAAATTCGGCGCTATTGCAACCGCGGCGTGGGTACCCTACCCTGCGCCCCGCCTAGGGAATTTTGCCCTGGCAGCCGCCTCGTCCCCGCGCTTCAGGCTGTGTTTTCACGCCCCGCCGCGGTTCCATCCGTCCGCCCGGTTCCCCCGGTTCCACGCGCAGGAGTCCTCTGCCCATGGCCATCAAGCCGCTGAAGAAACTCAAGCTCCAAGGTTTCAACAACCTTACCAAAACGCTGAGTTTCAACATTTACGATATCTGCTACGCCCGCACCCAGGACCACCGCCAGCAGTACATTCAGTACATTGACGAAGCGTACAACGCCGAACGCTTGACGCAGATCCTGCTCAACGTCTGCCGGATTATCGGCGCGCATGTGCTCAATATCGCTCGCGAAGACTACGATCCGCAGGGCGCTAGCGTGACCATGCTGATCGCGGAGGACGAGATCGCCGGCAAGACCCTGGCCCTGGATGACAGCGAAGGCCCGGGCCCGCTGCCGGGAGCCATCCCGCTGTCGCAAGTGTTCCGCGAAGGCGTGGAGCTGCCGCCCAAGAAAGAGACGGTGGTCGCCCACCTCGACAAGTCGCACATCACCGTCCATACCTATCCAGAGAGCCATCCGGACAACGGGATTTCGACTTTCCGCGCCGACATCGACGTGTCCACCTGCGGGCGGATTTCGCCGCTCAAGGCCCTGAATTACCTGCTGCATTCCTTTGAGTCCGACATCGTGACCATCGATTACCGGGTGCGCGGCTTTACCCGCGATGTCAACGGCAAGAAGTTCTTTATCGACCACAAGATCAACTCGATTCAGAACTTTATCGACAAAGACAGCCGCGACCGCTACCAGATGATCGACGTCAATGTCTATCAAGAGCACATCTTTCACACCAAGATGCTGCTCAAGGACCTCAACCTGTCCAACTACGTGTTTGGCACGGATGTCGACAAGTTGGGTGACGAAGAGCTCAAGACGGTCAAGAAGCGCCTGCGCCGCGAGATGCTGGAGATTTTCTACGGCCGGCGCATGAAAAAAGGCCTGATGTTCTCGTGAGTGGGCCCGAGCACGCCGGCAACGGACGGACCGCAGGTGGGGATCTGATGCGCAAGCTGTACGATCTCGTCGACCAGTACGACGCCGCCTCGCCTGAAGATGCCCCGCCGATTGAAGCAGAGATTTGGCGGACATACGGCCTAGACCGTGCGATCCTTGTGCTGGACATGTCGGGATTTTCGCGCATGACGCGGCGCTTTGGCATCGTCCACTATCTGGCGATGGTGCGGCGGATGCAGACGACCACGCGGCCGCTGGTGGAGGCGTTCCAGGGCGAAATCGTCAAGTACGAAGCGGATAATCTGTTCGCGGTGTTTGCCGAGCCCGGTCAGGCGGTGCGCTGCGCCGTTGCGATTGTCGAGCGCTTTGAGTCGGGCAACGCCTGGACCCCCGATGAGCGCGACATCCATGTGAGCATTGGTCTTTCTTGGGGGCGCATCCTCCACGTGCCGGATCAGGACTTCTTTGGCAACGCGGTGAACATCGCCAGCAAACTGGGCGAAGATCTTGCTGATTCTCGCGAAGTGCTGGTCGACGACGACCTGTATCAGCAACTGCCGGGCGGCATGGCCGGACTGAGCTTTGAGCCGATGGAATTCTCGGTGAGCGGCTTGGCGCTAAAGGCTTGGAAAGTCAAGAGCCTTGTTCCGCACTCCGCGTAGCCCAGTCGAGCTTCACAGCGTCTGGCAATAGCGAAGAATCCGCCGCATCGCCTGCAGAATCGCTTACTTCTTGGGCTGCAACACCGCGCCCAGGCCTTCAATACGCACGATGGTCATCGGCTCTTTGATCGAGGCGCGGTCAAACGGCTTGCCCTGTTCCAGCGCTTCGTGCTCGGCGACCTTGATGGTCTGGTCCATGTCGAGCACCATCTTGCGGACGATGCCCTCCGTGACCGCGTGCTTGCCGACGCCGTCCTGCCTGAACACCATGTCGCCGTCTTTGACCTTGAACTTCATGGTCTTGCCGTCGTCGGTCTTCATGTTGAACCAGCAACCGGCCATCTTGCACACTTCTAGGACTTCGCCCTCTACCCGCACGCGCTTGCCGACAAACTCATCGGGATTCGCCATGATCTTGCTGGCCTGAGTGGCCTCAGCCAAGGTAACGCCGCCGCCGTACTTCTCGCCCTCCAGCTTGACTTCCGGGCCGTGGGCCGCGGCGACGCTGGGGTCGATCTTGACTTCGCAGGCCGGGTTATCGCCACCGTGGGCGCACGCCGGATTGTCCGCCTTGGCACCATCGGCAGCCGCGGCCGGCGAAGCGGCGACAGGGGCGACTACGGGCGATGCCTCGACCGGCGCGGGTGCAGCGGCGGCGGGGGCTGCGGGCTCAACCGCAGGAGCCGGGGCGGCGGCGGGGGCTTCAGCGGGTTTGTCCTTGCCACAAGCGGCGATGAGCGCCAGGGCGGCCAACGAAACGGCGAAATTTGCTGTGCGACGCATGCGATCTCCTGCCCCGCGGGCTCCGCAGGGGGGCAAGAGTGTAGCGCAATGCGCGGCGAAGCCATAGGGGATGGACCGCCAAGGGGCAGGATCCAGCTCCGGGGATGTCGTGGGCGCACCTGAATTCACCCGGGGCACGCCGACCAAGTGCCCCAATGCGGGCTGACGATTTGCCAGACGCGTGATATGATCGCGGTCTGGTACGTCCCCAAAGGTCCGGCGAGGAAGCAAGAAATGCGCGTTTGTCTGCAGTGCGGCAAATCCACCGAAGGGCTGTTCTGCCCGGGCGACGGCATGGCGACCATCGTCTCGGACAAGCGCCCCGTGTCTACGGAATTGCAGCCGCAGACCATTTTTGCGGGGCGCTATCGCATCCTGGGCACCCTGGGCAGGGGCGGCATGGGCGCGGTCTACGATGCCCAGCACACCGGCACGGGCCAGCGAGTGGCGATCAAGACGCTGCTGCTCGACACCACCCAAGAGACTCAGTCGGTGCGGCGCTTCTTTATGGAGGCCAAGCTCACTGCGAGCCTGCAGCATCCCAATACGATTAAGGTCTTTGACTTTGGCCAGTCCGACGAAGGCGTGTTCTTTCTGGCGATGGAGCGGCTGCAGGGAGAAACGCTGGGCGAACGCCTGAACCGCTACATGGCCCTGGGCCAGCGCATGACGGAAGGCGAGGCGGCGCATATCGCTGTAGCGGTGCTGCGATCGCTGGCGGAAGCCCACCGCGTGGGGTTGGTACACCGCGATCTCAAGCCGGGCAACATCTTTGTCCACGATCTGGGCGGTGGCGAGACAATGGTCAAGGTGCTGGATTTTGGCATCGCCAAGACCGCAGAGACCCAGCTGACAGCCACGGGAACCTCTTTAGGGACGCCCGCTTATATGAGTCCCGAGCAGGTCATGGGCGGCGAACTAGACGGCCGCAGCGATCTGTATTCCCTGGGCGTGGTGCTGTACCAATGTGTCGCAGGGCGGGTGCCATTTCTGGGCGACTCCTCGTACACAGTGATGATCAAGCAGGTGCACGAAGAGGCGCCTGACCTTGGGCAACTGGCCGCGGTATCTGAGGGTTTTGCCCATGTCGTCGGTCGGGCCTTGGCCAAAACCGCAAGCGATCGCTACGCCGATGCCACGTCGATGCGCGAGGCGCTGGAAGGGCTGCTGGCGGGTCGCGTAGAGGCACCGAGTGCCGTGGGCGCCGTCGGCAAACCGGTGGGCGCGGCCAACCTGTCTACCGGCGCGGCTTCTGCTGTGCCCGCCACGCCGCCACCGCCGCCGCCTGCGGCAAAAGCCCCAGGGCCACCAAGGCTTTCTCCTGGTCCTGCCGCCCCTGCCCCGGCCCCTTCCCCGGCCGCTGTGCCGCCGCCTCCGCCGCCCGGCGCTTTTGCTGCGCCTGCGCAGGCCGCCAACCCGGCGTACCAGACTCGCCCTGCACAAATGGCGCCCCAAGGCACGGCAATTCAAGCTGAACCAGCGCCCGCCCGCCGTCCAGGGCCCCAAGCCGCGGCGCCCCTGCCCCCTGCGCTGCCGCGACCGACCCCGGCAAAGCCCAGCAACCGCGCGCCGTTGTACGTGGTCGGCGCCGTGCTGGTCTTGGGTGCCGCTGGGGCGGCGGTCTGGCAGCTCCGAGGATCCTCTGCAGAGGCCGGCGCCGAGCAAAACGCAGCGGCCATTGGGGCAAATCCGCAAACCCTGGGCGCTGTTGCCCCGCCGCTGGTCGCAGACACCGTTGATGCCGAGCCCGCCGACGCGGACGCTGACGTGACCGAGCCGACGGATGTCACCGCAGCGGGCGCAGAAGTCAGCGCAGGCACGACGTTGGACGTGGAAGCGCCGCCGCTGGCGGGAGCGGGTGCGCCGGACGTCGCTGAAGCGCCAGACATCGCCGCGACCGATGTACCCGCCGCGCCTAGCGATCCGCTGGATCCCCTGGGCGGTCCTGGCGACGATGCGGGCAAGCCGACGGCGCCGGTCAAGCCAGCCGAGGCCGAAGGCAGCGCGGACGAAGAGCCGGTCAAGCCCAAGCCCAAGCCAAAACCGGTGATCAAGAAGCCCCCGGGGACTCGCGCGCCCGGGGCTACGGGCGGAGGTCGCGCCGGCGGTGCCTCCCCGGCGACTGCACCGGGATCTGGGCGGGCGCCGCGGTAGGCCTGAGGCCAATGAAGCGCAAATTCCTAAGGGCCACGGCGACCTGACCCAGCCCTGCTTCTCGCAGACGGACGGTGGTTGAGCTGTTCTTGCCGTGGACCCTACGGTTGACGACTCAACTGCGCCTGGCACCAGCGAATATTTGCGCGAGCTTGGACTGACATTTGCCGCCGGGCCAAGGATCGCTGCCACGCCGCCACCGCCGCCTGGCAATCGCCACCGCGGGCAGCCCAGACGCCAGCCGTAAAATCGCTTGGGTATCCGGGATCAGCGGCTTCTAGCTGGGCCAAAAGCTGGGCGCGCCGCTCAACCGGCAGCCCCTCATGCGCTTCGACCCGCCAGCGCAGGAGCAGAGCTTGCACGTCGCTGGGAAGCGCTGGTCGCGGGGTAACCCGGCTGCCAAGCGAGAGAATCCTCTGCGCCGCCAGCGCCTCGACCACCAGCTGCGCCGCGGGCACTAGCGCGCCGCCGTGCAATTGCCGCTCGATGCCGGTGCCGGTCAGCGCCGCTCTCATCCCTGGGGCGATTTGATCCAGGCGGTCGCTGGGCTTTTGCGTGTCCGGGCTCGCCAAGCCCGCGTGGCCAGCCGGCAAACCGCGCAGCAGCTCTTCTAGGGCCTCGCGAACCTCAAGACCAAAGCGCGCCGCCGCGGCCTGCAGGGCGTCCTGGCCTTGGGCGATCACCAGCTGCCGAGCCTGCTCTTCAGCGCGGGCCAGGTGCATCCGCGCGTCAAAGTCGTGTTCCACGGCAAGCTGACCTTGGGTGGCTTCTTGGGCCAGCCACAAGGCAAATTCGCCGCGCAGGGCCTGCTCTGGAGCCTCCGCTTGCGGATAGCGGCGCAGCAGCGCCTGTATGCGCCGGCGCATGTCGCTCAGCTCGGCCTCGTCGCTTTGCCAAGCCTGCAGTTGCAGCGATGGAGGATCCTCCACAACCACGGGCGGCGCAAACAGAATTGCCCCTGCCGCGCTCAGACTCAGCGCCGCCAAAGTCACCCACACAAGGCCGCGAGGAGGAACGAGCACCGGCTGCTCAAGCTCAAACTCGGCTTGATCTGTGGGGAATTGGCTCTTGACCTGAGCCGTCGCGGTGGTTTCTGCCGATTCTGCCGATTCTGCCGATTCAGCCGAGTGTGCCGCCTCAACCGCGCTGTCCTCTTGGGGAGGCACCGCGCTCATGGCGCCGTTTTGCCGGGGCAGAGGGTGGCGAGCAGCGAGCGGATGCGCGGATTGGACCAGCGCTGGCCCGCGATGAAGCGGCCGAGCAGCTGACCTTTAGAAATCACCCATGTTTCAGGGAGCTTCTCCGTTCCCATCTTCATGCGGAGCATGCGCCCCGGGTCGCCGTCCTGGCCCTCTGGATCGCGCAGCCAGACACCGCCCGCGGGGACCGCTGTGCCCAAGGTGCGCTGCAGGGTCTGGTCGTGGGCTTGCCAGTCGTCGTCGTAGCTCACGGCGATCATTTTGCAGCCGCGCTGGTCCAATTCCTGAGCCAAAGCCGCAATTTCAGGAAGTTCTTCCAGGCAGGGCGGGCACCAACTGGCCCAGTAGTGGACCAGAACCGTGTCCGTGCTCTGGGTCAGGGCGCGGAGAGTCGGCACTGCACCTTTGGGGGCGTTGGGATGGGCCTGCAGCGGCAGATCGAGCTCCGCGTCACTGACCGGGCGACCGTGGGCCTCTGCGCCCGCAGAAACCAGCAGCCCTCGCAGCCGATCGACCGCTTGGCCAGGCTGCACAAACCGCCAGCCCACGGCGGCAGCGGCGGCCAGAAGCACCGCGGCGCCAATCCACGAACTGCGACTTTTCATAGCGTTGCGCCCTTCGCTTGGCGTGCGTCGCCCCAAGGCCTCAGTGGCTGGGTCAGGTGATGTCGTCCCGATCGGTTGCATAGAGGCTTGCAGCGCGGAGAGAACCCGCGGCGCCAAGGTATCACTGCCGGGGCGCCCTGCCAATCACAGGCCGGGGCTCGCAGGCGATGGGTCGGCAGGCAGCACCGCCGTGGGGGTCGCATCAACCGCCCCGGCAACGGCCAAAGTCGCGCCCTCTACCTTGGCCTGCCCGGCTGGGGCAAGGATTTTGGCCAGGGCGCGAGCGTAGGTCGGCAGCAGCGGCTCTTCAGCAAAGACCACCCAGACCCAGCGGTCTCCCAGCGGATAGACCAGCACGCCGTCTTGGCGGCGCTCAAAGCGCCCAGAGAGGTTGGCGCGGGCAAAGGCCGCTTGGTCGCCGGCATCCATGGAGAAAAGCTTCTCTCGCTCGCCCAAAACCAGCAGGCCGGACAGCGGCAGCGGCCAGCAGGGCATGCGCCGGGTGCGCAAAGCCCAGGCGCCATCCGTCAATTCGCCGGTGCACTTCATGCCGCGCTGGTGAAGCGTCCCACGGGGCAACTTTGCCGGAAAACGAACGGTTAGACTGTCGAGCTTGAACTGCTCTGTGGCAAATTCGGGCCACACGAGCGGCCGACTGAGCGACGCCACGGCCACGGCGGAGGCCGCCAGAACCGCCAGCATCGACGCCATGGCCAAGAGCCGCAGCCACAGCGCGGTAGGCTTGCGCCGGCCGGCAGGGGCCAAGAACTGCGGCCGAAGCGCCACGCCCAGGACGATGCCGCCCAGCGCCCCGCCCACGTGGGCCAAGCGATCGAGGCGCTCACCGGAGAGCGACAGCAGCGCCGCCAGGGCCAAGGCCGGCACCCCGACCATGGTCCAGCGCAGCGCCGGGCTCAGCCGCGGCAGGAGCTTGATGCCCAGGCCTACCAGCGCCCCCAGCAAGCCGATCGCCGCACCGGAGGCGCCAATTGTCCAGGTCGCGTCTGGTGAACTCAGAGAGGCCGTCGCCGCGGCGAGCGCCGAGCCCAGCCAAATCAGCCATAGCCGCGGCCCGCCGTAGATCGCCTCCACCGGACGGCCAATCACCATCAACATCAGCACGTTGATCATGAGATGCCACGGATCGGCGTGGAGCATCCACCAAGTCAGAGCCCGCCACACCTCGCCGCGCAGGACCAGCTCCGGAATCCATGCACCGGCCAAGAGCAATTGCGTTCCGCCGTGCGATCCAGCCCAGAGGCCGACCTCAGACTGGACCTGCACCATGCCAACCGCCACGAGCAGGCCGATCAGCGCCGGGACGGCCCGACCGCGACGCCGCAGCGCCGTGCCCCACCATTGGCGCAGGACCAATTGCTGGACGGCTTCGGCGGCAGACAAGCGCTCTTCTGGCGAAGGTTTGGGCGGCGGCTCGGGTTGAGGAGGGGGAGGCGGAGGGGGAGGAACTTCTGGACTTTCAGCTTCACTCATGCGTAGTTAGCGACCACGGGGGAAAAGCCGGCCAAAAGCGCCCAGCACATCGCGCCGCGACGCGTACACCTCGCGCACCCGCTCCAAGCGCTCAGAAATCTTGGACATCCTCTCTTCAAAGCCGGGGCGAATCTCCGCCGGGATGTCCTGGTCGTAGCCCACCGCGCGCAGCCGGGCCTTGATTTCCGCGGCTTTGGACTGCGACTCGCGGATGGCCGCATCGTGGTCCTGGAGGAATTTCTCAAGCTCTGCCGCAGCTTTGTCCGGGCTCTTGGCGTTGCGCTCCAGGATCTCAATGCCCTGCTCCAGCAGGCCGCTGGTCTGGTCGATCGAGGCCTTGACCTCGTCCAGCATCGCCTCATCCAGCTTAACCTCTGGATTGCCCACGTACTTTGGCCCATTTGTGGCATCGCCGCGCCCGCAATCGCGACAGCCAGGCTCCGGCTTGTTGCTGGCGACGAATTCACTGCTTTGCGCGCCGGTGTTGGACTGGGTCGCCGTGGCCGCCGCAGCGAGACCAACTTCCCCAGCGCCCGCGCGGTTAGCCGCCGTGGAAGTCTCTGCCTTGCGCGAACAGCCGGGCGAAACGGCGATCACTGCGGTCAATCCTGCCAGCGCCGCGATCCACCGCGCCGACCGGCCCCCTGCATTGCGAACCATGGAGCGCCTCCTCTTGGGGGAATGATGAAATTCTATAGCGCCTGCAAGAGCTTGCGCACCCACTCTGCCTTGGGGTGGTCGCCGTGAATCTCTAGGAACTTCTCATACGTCTTGCGCGCTTGCCCCGATTTGCCCATCTGTTGGTACAGTTGGCCCAACAGCAGCATCGCCTCGTCATAAGAGCCAGCGGCCTTGAACGCCTTTTCTGCCTGAGACATCTGGCCGGCGTCAAAATAGGCCCGGCCCAGCACCGTCAAAGTGCGCACAGAATAGCGGATTTTCTGAGAGATCTTGAGGTCTTCGATCGCACCTGCGTAGTTGCCCGCCTCTAGCTTGCGCTTGCCCGAGGTGTACAGGTCGGTGGCGTCTGCGCCTGCGGGAATGGCCACGTCGTCGCCCTTCTCCGGCTTGGTCACAAGCGACGGCGAGGCCTCGATCTTTTCGTGCTTGGACAAGGCGCCGCCGGACTTGGGCTTCTTCTCGGCTTTTGCGACGTTTGCGGGCTTGGCGACTTCGGCCGGTTTAGCGACTTCGACCGGCTTGGCAGCTTCTGCGGGCTTGGCAACCTCTGGAGACTTGACCGCCTCCGCGGGCTTTGCCGCCTCCACCGGCTTGGCAATTTCCGCAGGGACCGCCGCGGCTACTGCTTGGCCTGGGGCTTGGGCTTGGGCTGGGGCGGCCTCAGGAGCCACGGTGGGCGTCGCGGCAACCGCTGAATCGGCGCTGGGTGTGGCCTCTTGGGCAGGCGTCGCGGGCTCAGCGATCGCCACCGCAGTTGCTGGTTCTGCAAGCGAAATGAGCGAAGGGTCGTCCAGCAACTGCGCGACCCGCCGGGCCAGGCGAACTTCTTGCGCGGGTTCGGGATCGACCTGACAAGCGACCGTTGCCCCTGCCGCCCAAAGCAGAACGGCGATCCGCAGGTTGCGGTCGCGGCATCGCGGCTTGGTCGCTGCGCCAGAGATTTGTCGCTTCGTGCGGAACATGATCGCTTGTGCGCCTCAATTGCGCGTCGGCCCACTTCGAGCAGACGTCCAAGGGCCAGAGTAGTGCGCGTGGGCCCCGCGGTCAAACCTTTGGCAACGAATTGCCGGAACTGGCAGGCGCCGCCACCGCCGCAAGCAGGTCCACCGCCAGCAGATTCTGCCCTGGGTGGGGGCCAAGGGCGCTCATCGACTCCGCGCGGTCGAGCAGCTGGTCGAGCAATTGCCCCGCGTCACCGGCACGACACTGGGCCGTCCAGCGAATGCCGCGCTGTGCAGCCCCCGCTAGCCCGGGCCAGGCCCGCGTCCACTCGCTCAATCGCTCAGCTTTTTGCGCCAGAGCCTGCTCCGCCGCCTGTGGCCAAGCTGGGTGAGCGCGCCACGCCCGCAGGACCGCCCGGGCCCGCTCAGCCTGCGCGGTCGGCAGTTGCACGTCGCCGGTCAACAGCGACAGCCCTTGGCCCAGCCCTGCGGCCGCCACCAGCGCCCAGACCAGCACCTCCGCCGGCGCGTCCGGGTCGCGAAGGGCCAACAACACCGCCGTGGCGTCAGGGATTTGCCGCGGCCAGCCCGCTGCTTGCAGGTCGATCACCGTCGCGCGCAGGTGCTCCGGCGGCAAGGTGCCCGGCGATTGACCCAGCGGATCAGGCTGTTCGGCAAAGTAAATTGCCTGCGGATGGGCCTGTGCAGCCCGCTCCAAGGCCAAGGGATCTGCGTCCCCCGCCGCGGTCCGACCGATGTCGAGCCACTGAGCCCCCGCCTGGGCGATCGCCCGCAGCACGCCGGCTGGCACGGGCTCGGCCAGGAGCGCGGTGTCGCCGGGTGCCAGCAGAAGCGTCAAAGCGGACCTCCACAACTCCGCCTGGGAACTGCAGATAACCACATCAAGCGCATCGACGGGCTGGCCATTGCGCTGCAGAAGCGCCGCCCACTGAACGGCAATGTCACTGGCGAGCCACTGAGCGGGGTCCGGCGTGGCGCGCACGGGCCGATGGGCGCGATCGAGGCCCTGAAGAAACCGCCGCTGGGCAAAGCGCTGCAAATCCAGCCACGGATGGCCAATTTGAGCCGCGGGAGTAGCCGGGACGGCAGGCGATGGATTGGCAGCGGCGCGATCGTCCAAGCTCTAGCCCCCCTTCTGGCCGCTGGGCGGAGCGCATTGCCGCCGCGGGCCGTGGGGCCAAGGGTAGCGAGGCGAGCCAGTTCTCGCTACAGTGCCGGGCATCTTCCAGGGCCAGTGCGCCCGTTGGAGCTCCGACATGGCCCAGCGCGTCGACTATGCGAGCTTTCCCGGGGTGCGCGATGAAGCGCTCCTCTCTACCGTCAACAAAGTCTTTGGGCACATTCGCCGCAACCAGCTGTCCACGCGAGAGTTTCGCGACTGGATGAAGGAAGAGACGCTCTACAACAAGGACGACGTTCACCACCTGCTGGCGTTTCTGGACATCCAGACCGACGGCATCGTGCGCCTGGGGCCGTGGGCCGAGAAGTTTTTTGCCGCCTCCACAGAAGAGGCGATGCGCGAAGCCCTGTACAAGCGCCTGCTCGATGAGAACACCCTGCTGGTCAAGTACTGCCTGGAGGCGCTGGACACAGAGGGCGGTGGGCGGCTGCATTCGACCCATGAAATGCACCGCATGCTGACGAGCTACGTCTATCCGGGCAAGCCGATCACCCTGGAACCGTTTAAGAATTGGATTCGCTGGGCGGTGGTTTCCGGGCGAATCAAGATGATCGGCATCCGCTGGGGCATGACCGATCTGGGCAAACAGGCGGTGCCAAGGCTGCGGACCATTGACGTAGACGAGTTCTTGGAAGACGAAAAGGCCGAGGGATCTGCGGCAGAAGCCCGCGCGGCGCAAGCGGAATCGCCAGTTGTGTCGCGGCCTGCGCCTGCCGCTGCGCCTGTGCCGATCGCCGCGCCCTCGCCTGCACCTGCGGCGGCCAAGCCGGCCCCGCGCAAGGACGACGATCCGGATGAAGATCTGGACATCCCCGGTGACGCGGAACCCGTGGATGAGGCTGCGTTTGCCCGTTACGCCGCCCAGTATGAAGCGCCGGCGCCGCCGCCTGCCCCTGCCGCTGCCCCTCCCGTCGCGACTAAGACGAAGGGAGCGACAGCAAAAGCTCAGGCTGCTCAAGCCATTGCGGAACCTGCGCCCGCGAGTGGGCCAGCTGAAGCAGCCCCTGCCGGTGGGAGTCTGGACGTTCAAGTGCCGGCTCAGCGCCGCGACACCGCTCCGGGCCAAGTGGTGATTCGCCACGTGAAGCTAGAAAACGCCTGCAGTCGCGCGCCTTTAGACCCGGCGGACGTGGTGGCGGCGCTGCGCGATTACGGCCGCACCCAAGGCCTGGGCGGCGGATCGCTGCTGCTGGCCCACGGCTTGGAGACCCGGAGCGCGCACAATGAGCCGCTGCGCCACCTGTTTTTGGCCAGCCTGGTGGCGCGGGCCTATGCCGCGACGGGCGACGGCAGCCTGGTCGACGCGCTGACCGAGCGGATCGGCGGGTCGCTGGGTCCGGCGGCGCTGCTGCTCGATCGGCCTGAGGCGCTGGTGGACGCGCTGAACCGCTGGAATCTGCTGACTGCGGATCCGCTGGCGACTCAGTTGCGCGCGCTGATTCTGGAAGCGGCGATCGGCGGAAAATCCCTGAAGATGACCCCAGATCTGCCAGCCCAGCTCGCCGAGGCCGCCAACAGCGAAGCGCTGGTGCAACAGCTGACCCAGACCGTCCTGCGCGGCGCCCATCCGGTGGCGGCCCTCTGGCTGGTGCGAGAAATGGTTCGCGTGGGCCTGTGGACCCGGCCATCGGCGACAGAAGTGGCGTTTGTGCCGTGGCGCGCGGTGCGCTTGATGGCCTATCGGCTGCGGCTGATCGACAGCCACTTTGTGGTGGGCCTGCCCATGCTGCTGCAGGTGGCCAAGCGCTTGGCGACGCTGCTGCCCCCCGGATCGGTGGAGGGGATGGCCTTGGAGGCCTTGGCACCGGGCGATCACCTGCGCTTTGACTGCAACGCCGTGGTGGTCTGCCAGACGCCGTGCGCCCTGCACCGCAGCGAGCCCTGAGAGGATTTGAACGAAAGTGGCCCTGACCACACCTTGACATTGGCGACCGCAATCGCTATTTTCTTCGCGCCGCTGACTCCAACGCAGTTCTGTGTCGCAGCCCTACGGCTCGGCGCAGGTTCCCGCTTGCTTTGGCGGTTGCCGCGGTTGCCCAAGTGCGATTTCCTTTCCTTCCCCTTGTCTGAACCCCAATCACCCGCTCGCAGCAAGCGCCCGGCTCCCAAGTCTTTCGCTTCAGAGTCCAAAGCGTCCCGCGCTGCAGCCCGTGCCTGACTTTTCCGCGCCGCCGTCCAGGGTTTAAAGCCCAGGTGGACGCCCTCTCCTGCCCCATGCGGGGCCCCTCTGCGCTGCGCCGGCCGCTCCCTCGCCGGCCCCCAGGTGAACCAATGAATCTGATTGATCTCAAGCACATGAAGATGGCCGAACTCGTCGGCATGGCCAGTGAGTTTGGAATTGACGACGGCGCCTCGATGCACCGCCAGGACCTGATCTTTGCCCTGCTGCAGGCCCAGACCAGCCGCGAAGGGGCGATCTACTCCGAAGGCGTGCTGCAAGTGCTGCCCGACGGCTACGGCTTTCTGCGCTCCCCCGACTACAACTACTTTCCGGGCAGCGACGACATCTACGTCTCGCCGAGCCAGATCCGCCGCTTTGGCCTGCGCAATGGCGACACCGTGCGCGGTGAGATCCGCCCGCCCCGCGAAGGCGAGCGCTACTTTGCCCTGCTGAAGGTCGACGAGATCAACTTTGAAGAGCCCGAGGCCGCCAAGAACAAGATCTTGTTCGACAACCTGACGCCGCTGTACCCCGATGAGCGCCTGCGCCTGGAGTACCACCCCAAGAGCTTCACCACCCGCATCGTCGATCTGATGTGCCCGCAGGGGAAGGGCCAGCGCACGCTGATCGTCGCCCCGCCGCGCACCGGCAAGACCGTGCTGCTGCAGGAGCTGGCCCACGCGATCGCCACCAATCACAAGGAGATCTACCTGATCGTCCTGCTGATCGACGAGCGCCCGGAAGAAGTCACCGACATGCAGCGCACCGTGCAGGGCGAAGTGGTCAGCTCGACCTTTGACGAGCCCGCCAGCCGCCACGTGCAAGTGGCTGAAATGGTGATTGAAAAGGCCAAGCGCTTGGTCGAGCACGGCCGCGACGTGGTGATTCTGCTCGACTCGATCACCCGTTTGGCCCGCGCGTACAACACCGTGGTGCCGCCGAGCGGCAAGATCCTGTCCGGCGGTGTCGACTCCAACGCCCTTCACAAGCCCAAGCGCTTCTTTGGCGCCGCGCGCAACATCGAAGAAGGCGGCTCGCTGACGATCATCGGCACGGCGCTGATCGACACCGGCTCGCGCATGGACGAAGTGATCTTTGAAGAATTCAAGGGCACCGGCAACTGCGAAATCCACTTGGACCGCAAGCTGATGGAGAAGCGCATCTTCCCGTGCCTGGACATCAACAAGTCCGGAACGCGCAAGGAAGATCTGCTGTTTGATGAGCGGACCCTGAACCGCGTGTGGCTGCTCCGCCAGCTGCTGCACCCGCTCAACGTCATCGACTCGATGGAATTCTTGCTCGACAAGATCCGCAAGTACGAGACGAATCAGATGTTCCTGGACGGCATGAACCAGTAGCCGCAGCGGCGCAAGCAGCAGGGAAGGGCCGGTGAAAAATCTAGTCGATTTTCTCCGTTCCCGTTTGCCTGCTGGGTGGGTCGCAAGTGCGCGCCCCATGTCGGGTTCGTCGCACCGCTCCGCGAGCGGTCTTGTCGAGTTATCCTTACACAGGTCCCAACCATGGCAATCGCAGTAGTGACGGGCGGCGCCGGCTTTATCGGCTCCAACCTGGCGACGGCGCTGCTCGAGCGCGGCGATCAGGTGCGCATTGTCGACAATTTCACCACCGGCCGGCGCGTCAATCTGAGCGCCATCGCCGGGCAGGTGGAGGTGTTCGAGGGCGACATTCGCGATCGCGCGCTGCTAGACCGGGCCATGGTCGGCGCGCAATATGTCTTGCATCAGGCCGCGTTGCCTAGCGTGGCGCGGTCGGTGCAGGACCCAGAGGCCAGCCACGACGTCAACGTCAACGGCACGCTGAACGTGCTGCAAGCCGCCCGCAAGGCCGGGGTGCAGCGGGTGGTGTACGCGGCGTCGTCGTCGGCCTATGGCGAAACGCCGGTGCTCCCCAAAGTGGAGACGATGGCGCCGCAGCCCATCAGCCCCTATGGCGCGACCAAGCTGTTTGGCGAACAGTACGGGCAAGTGTGGAACCGCGTGTATGGCCTGGAGTTTGTCGCCCTTCGCTATTTCAATGTCTTTGGCCGCCACCAGGCGCCGGACAGCGAGTACGCGGCGGTGATTCCTCGCTGGGTGACGCTCATGCAACGCGGCCTGCAGCCTAAGATTTTTGGCGACGGCGGCCAGACCCGCGATTTTTGCTACATCGACAACGTCATCGAGGCCAACCTCAAGGCGCTGAGTGCGCCGGCGGCCCCGGGCAACGTCTATAACGTCGCTTGTGGCGAGCGGGTTTCGCTGTTGGACGTGGTCGCGGCGATCAATGCCGGCCTGGGCACGCAGCTGGAGCCCGAGTTCCTGCCGCCGCGGGCCGGCGATATTCGCGATAGTCTGGCGGATATCGGCGCGGCGCGGCGCGATCTGGGCTACACCGCCAGCGTGCGCTTTGCCGAGGGGCTGCAGCGGGCGATGGCCTGGTACGCCGCCCATCCCAGCTAGAATTCCAGCTAGAATCAGGCGGCGCACCCAACCAAGTCCATTGAAAAGCTAATCCGCGAAGGCGACTTCTAGCGCGTGCTGCAGGTCGGCGATCTGGTCGTCGACGTGCTCAATGCCCACGCTCAGGCGCACCAGGCTGTCGTCGATGCCGATCTCTTTGCGGCGCTCGGGCGGAATGGAGGCGTGGGTCATGATGCCGGGGTGCTCGATCAGCGACTCGACGCCGCCCAGCGACTCGGCCAGGGTAAAGACCTTGGTGGCCGACAGGAATTTGCGGGCGTTGTCGACATCGCCGTGCAGAAACGCGGTGATCATGCCGCCGCCCGCGCGCATTTGCTGGCTGGCCAAGGCGAATTGCGGGTGGCTGGGCAGGCCGGGATAGACGACCTTTCTGACCCGCGGGTGCTGCTCCAGCCATTGGGCGATCTGCAGGGCGTTGGCGCAGTGGCGCTCCATGCGGATGGCCAGGGTCTTGAGGCCGCGCAGGGTCAGCCAGGAGTCAAAGGGCCCCGGGGTGCCGCCATTGGCGTTCTGCAAAAAGGCAATGCGGTTGCCCAGTTCCTCGTCCTTGACGATCACCGCGCCGCCGACCACGTCGCTGTGGCCGCCGATGTACTTGGTGGTCGAATGGACCACGATGTCCGCGCCGAGCTCAAGCGGGCGCTGCAAGTACGGGGTCGCAAAGGTGTTGTCGACCACACTCAACACGCCGCGGGCTCGGGCGCGCTGGGCCAGATCGGCAATGTCGACCAGCTTGAGCATCGGATTGGTCGGCGTCTCAATCCACAGGAGCTTGGTGCGCTCTTCCACCGCGGCGTCAAAGGCACTGGGGTCGCGCAAGTCCACGTAGGTAAAGCGAATGCCGTGGCGGCGCCAGACCTTGTCAAACTGGCGGAAGGTGCCGCCGTACATGTCATCCATGGCCACGACGTGGTCCCCGGCGTCCAGCAAGGCAATCAGGGCGTGGGTCGCAGCGAGGCCGGAGGAGAAGCACATGGCGCGGCTGCCACCTTCCAGCGAGGCCAGGGCAAACTGCAGGGCGTCGCGGGTCGGGTTGCTGGTGCGGCTGTATTCGTGGCCCAGGTGCTCGCCCGGCGACGGCTGGGCAAAGGTCGAGGTCTGGTAGATCGGCACCACCACGGCGCCCGTGAGCTTCTCTGGATCCTGGCCGGCGTGGATCGCCCGGGTGGCAAAGTGGGCGTGCGACCAGTCGTGGTGCGGTGCGGCGGGGGTAGCGAACTCTTGCGACATAGAAAACTCCTGAGAGGATGGGAAAGAACGCCAGTGCAGAGCCGTCGGGCGTCGTAAGACCTATGTGGTCAGTCCTTGTTCTTTCACATCCAGAATATTCTCACTGGCTCTGCGATAATCAGATCGAAATCGAGCCCTTGCGGAATTGGGTGCGGCCAATTTGGGCGTTGATGAGCACGGCGCGGCCGGCGCGCGAGGCTTCCTGGGCGCGGGCGATGGCCTCAGGGAGCTCGCTGGGATCGCGAACTTCAATGCCCACGCCGCCCAAGCCTTCTGCGGCCTTGTGGTAGGCGGTGCGGCGCAATTCCGTGCCCACGGGGTCGCCCAGAATCTCCGTCTGTTCGCGGGCAATTTGCATCCAAGAGGCGTCGGTGCCCACGAGCGCGATAATCGGCAGGTTGTGGCGCACATAGGTGTCGAATTCGGCTAGCGAATAGCCCAGCGAGCCGTCGCCGTAGATGATCCAAGTCTGGGCATCTGGACGCACGCACTGGGCGCCGATGGCAAACCCCGCGCCCACCCCCAAGGTGCCAAATACGCCGGGATCGAGCCAGGACAAGCGCCGGCGCGGCTTCATGATGTAGGACGCCGTGGCCACAAAGTCGCCGCCGTCAGCCACCAGCACGCTGTCGTCCGGCAGCACGTCTTCCACGGCCTTGCAGACCGCCAGCGGATTGCAGAATTCGTCCGCGCTTTCCTGGGTTTGGCTCAGGATCTCCGCGTCGCGGGCGTCATCGGCCTGGCGCAGCTCAGACAGCCAGCCGCTCCAGCGCGCCGAAGCGATGCCCTGAGCCGCCAAAGCCTGCAGAAACCGCCCTGGATCGGCCTGAATCGCCAGCTCTGGCTTGCGGTTGAGCAACAGATCCTCGCGGCTGCGGTTCACGCCGATGAGGAAGATCTTGCGCCCCAAGTGCTTGCCGTAGTCCAAGCGGAAGTCGGCCGGTACACCGCAAAGCAGCACCACGTCTGCCTTTTTGAGCGCGGCTTTGCGACCGTGGCGCAGCTGCAGCGCATGGCCAGCACCCAGCAAGCCGCGACCCATGCCGCTGAGGAAGGTCGGCACGCCCAGCTTCTCTACCGCGTCAGCGATCTGCCCGGCCTGTTGCGGCACCTGAAGGGCCCCAGACCCCAAAATGATCAGCGGGCGCTCAGCTTTTGCCAGGTGGCGCAGCGCCTCTGACACCTGCGAATTGCTCGGCTCCGGCGGCTCCGGCGGCAGGCCATCGGCAAATTGGACGTTGTCGATGCCGGCAAACAGCCGCGCCGTGTGGATCTTGAGGTAGGCCTCTAGCGCGCGGTCCTTGAGGCTCGCCTGCTTGCCCGCGGCGGACTTGACCCCGTACCAGTCCTTGATCATCGCCTGGGGATACAGGAGATCCACTGGACATTCAAGGAATACCGGCCCCGGCACCCCGGATTGGGCGACGTCAAACGCCGTCTCCAGCATCGGCACCAGGTCCTTGACGCGCTTGGCCGCACCGACCCACTTGACGTGCGGGCGCATAAGGGCCTGCTGGTCGATGTCCTGGAGCGAGCCGCGGCCGCGCAGCACGGTGGCCGACGCACCGCCCAGCAGCACCACGGGCGACTGAGCCAACTGCGCATTTTTGATAGCGGTAATCGTATTGGTCAGCCCGGGCCCCGCCGTCACTGCGGCCACGCCGGGGATGCCGGTCATGCGCGCCACGGCGTCGGCGGCAAAAACCGCATTGACCTCATGGCGGGTGTCGACCACGCGAATGCCGCGCTTCTTGGCCTCGACCAGGATCGGCGAGATGTGGCCACCGCAAAGGGTGAACAAAAAGGGCACGCCGCGCCGCTTGAGGACCTCAGCTATCAGGGCTCCGCCGTTCATGAATGCCTCGCTGCAGGGGGGGCAGGTCCAAAGGGCGGGGATGGTCGCGCAAATCCGCGCCCGGCGCAACTAGCGCCCAGGGATGCAAGACACAAATGCCCTTGATCACAGCAATTTCTGATGGATTCCCTTGGGATCAGGGCAGTTCGTCGGCCCCCAAGTCCGGGATTAGGCCGCGGACCTGGCCATCGATGTCCGTGGTCAGGCCGGGGAGCGGCAAGCCCTTGTTGAGGCAAGGCGAACCGGCTTTGAGGTGCAGGTCCCAGGGCGCTGCGGCGGAGACAAACATCGGCTCGCCCAACACGTCTGGCACGGTGGCGGTATAGCCAGCCGTCACTTTGGAATTCAGACAGTTGCCGCCCGCCGGGGCGAAGGTCGAGGCGCTGCCCGCCACGGCGCCGGCCGCCAGTGAGGCGATCAGATTGCCGCGAAAATCGACCGTTGCTCCCGTCACCGCACCGCTGACGGCGTAATTGCCGGTGCCGCTGAACAAGAAGGTGTTGCCCTGGATGCGCGCGGCACTCAGCAGCGTGGCGCCGCCGTAGAATTCGATGGCGCCCACCTCGCCGATCGCAAAGAAATTGTTGGCGATCCACAGGTCTTTCCAGCCGGTGCCGGCGCGCAAGTTCAGCGCATCCATAAACTTGAGGCCGGAGAAGCGGTTGCCGACGATGCGCAGGTTGGTGTAGTTGCCAAAGCGCGTCGAAATCGCCCCTTGCGTGTGAAAGGCCGCCGGCGGGGCGAGGTTGTCAAAGGTGCAGCCTTCGATGGTCAAGTCGGTGATCGTGCCCTGTTGCTGGATGTAGATGCCGCCGGTGTAGGAGGTGGTCGCCCAGGCCGTGGGGCCAAAATCGTGAATGCGCAGGCGCTTGAGGGTGATGCCCTGTTGACCGCCGCTGCTGCCAAAGACCACCGGACCGCTGTACGACGAGGGCACTTTGTTGGCGGCGAGGCTGCCGTCCACGTCAAAGCCGTCCAAGGTGATGAATTTAGCGTTGCTGTCGACCTTGATCACGCCCGAGTAGGACGATGCCCCCGTGACACCTACCAGCTTGACAGCTCCCGTGCTGACGGCCTGAAACGTCACGGTATTGACCGCTGAAGCTCCGGGGATGGGCCCAAAGAGGAAGCCCGCCTCGGTGTAGGTGCCGGCGGCGACGCTGAAAGTGGTCGGTGCATTGACGCCACACTGCCCCAAGGCCTTGAGCGCCGCGGCAAAGCTGGCAAAGTCCCCGCCCAAAGCGGCGATTTTGTAGCTGCCGCCCAGGGTTATGCCGGTACCGGCGCCGCTGCAGGTGGCGTTGCAGGCGTCGCAGGGCAAGAGGTTGCCGTCATCGCATTTTTCGCCGACCTCGAGCTTGCCATTGCCGCAAACCGCGCTCGCCCCGCAGACACCGCTGCTGCAAAGGCCTCCGGCGCAAGCGGTTCCGTCGGCGACGCTGGTGAACGCACAGCCCTTGAGCGGATCGCAGGTGTCCGCGGTGCACGGGTTGCTGTCGGTGCAAGTCTTGGCCACCCCGGCCTTGCAGGTGCCCGTCACGCAGACGTCGCCGGTCGTACAGGCGTTTGAGTCGTCGCAAGTCAATGAATGGTTGGTGAATGTGCAGCCCACGCCGGGGGTGCATGTGTCGGTGGTGCAGGCGTTGGCGTCGTCGCAGATCTGGCCCTTGCCGGGCTTGCAGCTGCCGCCGCTGCAGAGATCGCCCACGGTGCAGTCGCTGCCGTCGCTACACGCCGCGCTGTTGGGCGTGGACTTGCAGCCCAGAGGGGCCACACAACTATCGTCTGTGCAAGGATTTTTGTCGTCACACGCGCTGATCGCCCCGCCCTTGCATTCGCCGCCGCTGCACGCCTCGCCGGTGGTACACGGATTGCCGTCGTCACAGGGACCGGGCGCTGCCTCAAAAACACAGCCCTTCTTGGGATCGCAGCCGTTGGTCGTGCACGGGTTGCCATCGCCGCACGCCACAGGCTGCCCCGGAAGGCACAGCGCGCCGATGCACTGGTCGTCCGTGGTGCACTCGTTGCCGTCTTCGCAGGTGCCGTCGGTCGACTGCATGTGGATGCACTTGCCCGCGGCGCAGGTGTCGATGCTGCACGCCTGCTGGTCATCGCACAGCGTCTCGCCTTCGTCGGTCGCGCCGTCGCAGTCGTCGTCTTTGTTGTTGCACGTCTCTGGAACGGGGCCCTTGCCTGGGCAATTCACCGCGGCGTCGGCCGCATCTGCACTGGTGTCGCCCGCGCTGTCGACTTTGGTGTCCGCCCCCGTGTCGGCCTGCGCGTCAGTCTGGCCCGCATCGACGGCCACTGCCCCATCGGCGCCACTGTCGCCCAAGGCATCGCCGGCGTCGGCCTTGGCGTCCAGGGCGTCCGCTTTGGCCTCGGCATCGGCGATCGCGGCATCGGCTTTGGCGTCCGCGGAGTCGGCTGCGCTGTCGGCGAGGTTTGCGTCTGGAACAGCGTCGAATCCCCCAGCGTCGGTAGCACTCGCCGTAGAATCCCCAGGCAATCCGCGGCTAAACGCATCCTGATCCCCCTGCCCATCGATTTGCCACGGTGCGTAGGGCATCGGCGTGGGGTCCGGGGTGCACGCAGCGGCCAGAAGCCAGACAGCGCCCCAGATCAGCGACCGTGCGGACGTTGGAGTGCCTGACGGCCGATGGTTTGCCATGCTTGCCCTACCCTTTCGCCCCCCAAGGCTATGGCCTAGCGTAAAGGACCCAACGCCCAAGCGCTACAGACGAAATCAACGCTAGACGCCAACTGGCCCAAAGCGTAGCCTCACCCGCCGCTGCGGCCCTGCGCCCGGCTCTGGCCGCCGCCGAGTTTCCGCAGGCGCCACCTGACTTTTTGAGGGCTCCCCACCATGCCTTTTGCCGCCCTGGGCCTTTCGCCCGCCCTGCAGCGCGCCGTCCGCGCCCAAGGCTATACCCAGCCCACGCCGA
>JBIKTV010000535.1:0-3940 GCA_044347905.1 Myxococcota bacterium | reverse complement strand
GTGCTCATCCGCCGGATCGTACAGGCCGTGCTCGGCCAGCCACTCGGCCTGCTGCTGCTGGCGCGGCACGTCGGCAGCAAAGTCAAAATCGCTAGGGATCGACTGGTTTTTCACGACCGCACCTCGGAATTCGCAGCAGGGGAACTGGCGGCGGAAGACTGCGGCGCGGGGCCGGCGTGGCGCCAAATGGGCAAGGCCGACTGCACGTAGCGGTGGATGGCCTGGGCGGCGTCGCGGCCGTCGCGGATGGCCCACACCACCAGTGAGGCGCCGCGGTGGATGTCGCCCGCCGCAAACACCCCGGGCAGGCTGGTGTGCAGGTCGCGGCTCTGCAGCGTGCCGTCCGGCCGCACCAGCAGTCGCGGATCGCCCAGCTTGTCCACCAGGGCCTCTGGCTCAAATCCCAAAGCAGAAATCACCAGATCCGCGGGCTCCTCAAAGGCTTGGTCGCGGCGGAGCAGCGGCTGTTGCCGGCCCGAAGCGTCGGCGTCGCCCAGCTCTACCCGGCACGCGCGCACGGCCTGCAGCTGCATCTGCCCCGCGGCGTCGGCCTGACCCAGCACGGCCAGCGGCGCGGACTGCCAGCGGAATTGCACGCCTTCGGCCTCCGCGTGGCCCACTTCGCGCTGCGAACCCGGCATGTTGGCGCGGTCGCGGCGGTAGAGACAGGTGACCTTGGTCGCCCCTTGGCGGATCGCGGTGCGCACGCAGTCCATCGCCGTGTCGCCGCCGCCAATCACCACCACGCGTTTGCCGCGGGCGTGCAGCCGACCATCGCGGTGGGCCGGCACGTCGTCGCCCATATCCGCGCGGTTTTGCGCCACTAGGTAGTCCAGGGCCGCGATCACCCCGGGCAATTCGGCTCCCTCGATGGTCAAAGGCCGCGCGCGGTACACGCCAGTGGCCAGCAGCAGGGCCTGGTGACGGTCGCGAAGCGCGGTCAGGCTCACGCTGCGTCCCACGTCGACGCCCAGGTGAAACTCCACGCCGCTCTGCGCCAGCCAGTCCAGCCGCCGCTGCACCACGGCTTTATCCAGCTTGAATCCGGGGATCCCGTAGGTCAGCAGGCCACCCGGGCGATCGGCGCGCTCGTAAATGTGCACGGCGTAGCCCAGGCGCCGCAGCTGCTCGGCCGCCGCCAGCCCCGCAGGTCCCGAGCCGACAATCCCCACCGAATTGCCCTTTTCCAGCGACTCCTGGCCCAGAACCTCGCGCCGCGGCGGGGCAATCGGCTGCACCCAGCCCTCGGCAAAGGCCAGGTCAGACAGGTAGCGCTCGATCGCCCCAATCGTCACCGTCTCATGGCCGGATTGCTCCAGCACGCACGCGCCCTCGCACAGCCGGTCCTGGGGGCAAATCCGCCCGCAAATCTCCGGCAAGCTGTTGGTCGACTGCGACAATTCCCACGCCTCGCGCAGCCGCCCTTCCGCGCACAGCGCCAGCCAATCGGGGATGTGGTTGCCCACCGGGCAGTTGACCTGGCAGAAAGGCACGCCGCACTGGCTGCACCTGGAGGCCTGCCGCGCCGCCGCCACCGGGTCAAAGCCTTGGTAAATCTCGGCAAAATCACTGTTCCGCTCGGCCGGGTCGCGAAGCCGCGGCGCCTGGCGGTGGACGTGGGTAAATCGCAACACGCTCGTGGCCATCGCCGCTGTCTCCAGGCCTGCCGGCCGCGCCGTTCAAGGCGGCTACAGGGTGCCATTCTGACGCAGCGCGTCAAGGGGCTGCCCGGTCCATGGGGGATGGAGAGAAAGGAGCATCTTGTCTGATCGCTGTTTTGCCAGGAGATTTTCTGCGGGGGTAGGGGCCAGCGTCGGTCGCCGGTGCCGGGGCTCGGTCACTATCCGCATCCGCCTCAGGGGCAAGAGCATTTGGGCGCGTCGCCTGCGGCGACCGAGCTGGGCCTTTTTGCCCGCGCCAGCCGGCCCTGCGGGCCCCCCGGGCTGGGGGCAAAAAGCGGCGTCGCACGCCGCCCTGCGGGGCCTCATCTCTCGCGCTTTGGCCCGCGCCCGCTGTTTACCGCCCACGCAAAATCGTCCATCCTTCCGCGGATCAGACAAGATGCTCCCTCTGTTCCTGCTCCCTCTTTTCCTCCCTGCCCCAAGGCCCGCCATGACCTCGCCCGACCCGCGCTGCGCCAAGATCGACGCCCTCGTTGCCCAGGCCCGCCGCTCAGGCAAGCTCGGCGAGGTGCAACTGGCCATGGAGTCTGGGGATCGCTCCCTGGTCTACCGCTCCAGCCCCCAGCCCCGGCCTTACTTCATCGCCAGCGCGACCAAACTGTATGTCACCGCCCTGCTGGCGCGGCTGCGCGACCAAGGCCGTGTCGATTGGGATGCGCCCATGGCCAACTACCTGCCCAACCTCGACCTTTCGCGCCTGCACGTGCTCCACGGCCAGGACCACACCCAGCGGATCAGCGTGCGCCACCTGCTGGCCCACACCTCTGGGCTCGCGGACTACTTTGAGCAGAAGCGCAAGGACGGCGGCACCACCTTTGGCCGCGCAGTGCAAGGGGATTTTGCCTGGACGCTGCCCGATGTCGTCGCCATCACCCGCGATCAGCTCACAGCCAAATTCACCCCCGGCGCGGCGAACAAGGCCTTCTATTCAGACACCAATTACCAGCTGCTGGGCGGGATTATCGAAGCGGCGTACGGTCAGGAGTTCGCCCAAGTCGTCGCCCGCGAGTTGGCCGAGCCGCTGGGCCTGACCTCCACCTGGTGCTTTGGCCCCCAGAGCGTTTCGCGCTACGCCGAGGTCGCGCCGATGCTCCTGGGCCGCCAAGCGCTGCAGATTCCGCTGGCGATGGCCTCCGTTCAGGCGGACGGCGGCCTGGTGTCGAGTGTTGACGATTCCCTAGTGTTTCTGAGGGCCTTCTTTGGCGGCCAGCTGTTCAGCCCGGCGATTCTGGCGGAGATCCAGGCCCAGTGGCGCTCGATTTTCTTCCCGCTGTCCTACGCCACGGGGGTGATGCGCTTTGCCCTGCCGCGGATTCTGACGCTGTTTCGCCGCTTTCCGCCGGTGGTGGGCCACTCGGGCGCGTCGGGCGCGCTGATGTTCTACTGCCCGGAGTGGGACCTTTACGTTGCTGGCACGGTCAACCAGGTCGAACAGCGCTCGCAGTCGTTTCAGCTGATGATCAAGGCCTTGGACATCGCGCGCCGGCCCGCCGCCGGGAATTAGGGCGAGGGACGGCACCGAGGGTCTTGTCTGATCGCTGTTTTGCCAGGGGAATTTCTGCGGGAGCGCCAGCCGCAGCCCGGTCAGCACCAGCCCCGGGGGCAGTTGGGCGCGTCGCCTTTGGCGACCAGGCTGGGCCTTTTTGCCCGCGCCGGCCGGCCCTCCGGGCCCGCCCGACGCCGGGGGCAAAAAGCGGCGTCGCACGCCGCCCTAGCGGGGCCTCATCCTTCGCGCACCGGACCGAGGCGGCGGGCAATTTGCCCGTCTAGACGTCTAGGCGGGCAAATTGCCCGCAGCCCAGCGCCGAGGCACTCGCCTGCCGCCGGGCCCTGGCAGCATGGCAAAGGCCGCGCGGGCGTTTTCCGGGCCGTAGCTCAGGTGCAGCGGCCGGTCGTCGCCGTAGAAGTACAGGCGGTCAAACGGCAAATTCGCCGCAATCCACCGCGCTACCTCGCCGGTGGGCTGGCCGGGCACGGCAAAATCGCAGGCCTGGCCCAGACGCGCGCAGATGGGCTGGCCGCGGCGGTTGAGCTCGCTGCCGGCGTGCTGGTCCAGGCTCGGGGCAATCTGCGCGGCGATGTGGCGGGTGAGCAAAGGCCCGGCAAAGCCGTAGGTGAGCTGCAGCGGCCCGTAGCGGTCGATCAGCGGGTCCAGCAAGGTGCCGGCCAGGGCGGCAAGGCCCTGCCAGCTCTGCGGCTGCTGCGGCAAATTGGCCCAAGACTGGCCCGCGCTTGCCAAACGCCGCCAGGTCTCGCCA
>JBIKTV010000129.1:0-13110 GCA_044347905.1 Myxococcota bacterium | reverse complement strand
ATGCGCAGCTCGCCGCGGAGCTTGTGCGACATCGCGATGATCTCGCGCACGAGCTTGCGACCTTCGCCATCCTTTTCATGGGCTTTGCCGGCAAAGAGGATCTGCAGGCGCCCGCCGGAGATGTGGATCAGCCGCTCCAGGTCGCTGAAGATCAGGTTGGCGCGCTTGTACGAGGCCATGCGCCGGGCAAAGCCCAGGGTCAGCACGTCCGTGTCAAAGCCCAGCTGGGTCATGCCGTTGGCGTACTCCAGCAGCTCTTTCTTGGAGCGGCGGCGCGCCTTGTCAAACGCCACGGGGTCGACCTGGTGAATGTCCTTGAGCAGAGACGGGTTATCCCGCCAGCCGTGCAAGTGGTAGTCGTACAGCGCGCCCATCTCCGGCGACACCCAGGTGTCAAAGTGCACGCCGTTGGTCACGGCCTCCAGGTGCACGCCGCCCGGCCGGGCGTGGTCAAACAGCGGCGTGGCCACCCGCGAATTGATGACCGACACGCCGTTGACACTGCTGGCCAAATTTGCCGCCAGCCAGGCCATGTTCAAGGTGTCGCCGCCGCCGAGCTTGAGCGCCTCGTGCGGCATCAGGCCGTCCAGGACGCGCATCACGTCGCGGTGGTCAAAGCGGTCAAAGCCCGCGGGCACCGGCGTGTGGGTGGTAAAGTGAACGCGCTTGCGCACTTCGTCGACCGAGCCGATGTCGCCCAGCATGGCCGCGGCAAACAGCGCGGTGTGGCCTTCATTGAGGTGGGCGAACACGTCTTCGCCGTAGCCGAGCGCCTTGATCGCCGCATAGCCGCCAAAGCCCAGCACCGCCTCTTGGCGCAGGCGATTGACCACGTCGCCGCCGTAGAGCAGGTTGGACACAGGGCGCCAAACGGGCGAATTACCTTCGACATCCGTGTCAAGGAACAGCACCGGGCAGCCGTGGCCGTGGCGACCGTGGACCCAGCGCCGCCACACTTTGATGTGAACAATCTCAGATTCAAACGGCAGCGCCAGGGTGTGGCCGGTTTCTTCCAGCACGTCGGCCGGATCGCAGAGCGGGAAGTCCAGGCGCTGCTCGCCGTAGACGTCCACCGACTGCATGCCGTAACCCTGCTTGTAGAATAGGGTTACCCCCACCAGCGGCACGCCCACATCGGCGGCGGCTTTGACGTGATCGCCGGCCAACACGCCCAGGCCGCCAGAGTAGGTCGGTACGGCGGTGGTCAGGCCAATTTCTGCAGTGACATAAGCGATGTGCTTCACGGGATGCTCCAAGAATTGCGCGGGAAAGCTAGAGAGAGGCCTGCGGGGCTCTGGGAGCGCGACCGCCGGCGGGAGGGGAATAGGGAGTCGGATGGGGTCCGTAAGCCGGCGCCGGTGCGTATCCCGGGGCCACAGGGGCGTAGCGCGGCGCGGGAGGAGGCACGAACAAACTGCGCGATTTCAGCTGCTTCCAGCTGGGCCACGTAAAGCTGATGCCGATGGTCGCGGCGACGGTGGGCAGGTCAAAATCCGCTGTGACCACGCCGCGTTGCTTGGCCTGGACCACAAAGCGGTCGTCGGTCAGCACGTGGAAGTCTTCGCTGACGGTGCGGCCCTGCGAGTCCACGCCGCCGTTGCGGGCCGTGATGGTCAAGTCCTCTTGGCGGCTGCCGCTTTGGCTAAAGCGCGCGGAGACTTGCGCCACCAGGTGGGCCCAGTCGGCCAGTTCGTATTCCGCGCCCACGGTGCCAAACCAGCCTTGGCGGCTCTCCGACGACTCGTAGCGCACGCTGTCGCCATTTTGCAGCCACGCGTCGCCGATCTGCACGGGGCTAGAAATGCCCAGCTGGTAATCGGCGACTACCTTTGCCGCAAGGCTGTGATAAGACACGCCGATCAGTGCTTTGAGCCGGTCGCTGCCGCTGACCTGCAGCTGGTGCTTATAGAGGGCGTCAAACTGAAAAACTTCCATCCCCTCTGGGGCACTGAGGCCAGGGGCGATCACCAGGCGCAAAAACGGCAGATCCAGGCCCAAAGGCAGCTGGGTCACGCTGCTGAGGGGCCCGACCTGACCGCCTTGCGGATCGAGCTTGATCGGCAGGGTGTACGGCTGACCGCTCCAGCTCGGCGGGCTCTGGGCCATCAAGTCCACGCCGGAAAAGCTATACTTTCCATCGACCTTTGGCGATAGCAGCGTCTGCTGGAGCCCCGCGGTACAGCCCGCCGAACTGAAGAGCCCGGCAAAGACCGCCGCTAAGCACCACTGCTTGGACGTTGAGCGAAAACGCTGGATTGCCACGTCAAACCTCATCCAGAGAGTGGATCAGCCGCGGGCCGCGATCGATGGGCGCTGGGGTCGGCATCGCCGCGGTCTCGCTGATCTCGCCGCCCGTCACCTGGGCGTATTCCCAGATCATGTCGTCGATCATCCCCACGGCCTCGGCCGCTTCAATCGCGTCTGCGGGCATGCGCCGGCACAGCACCGCGGCGATTTCGTCTTCGTTGATCGGCAGCAAGCCCACCGCGCAGGTCAGCAACCGCGGGTTGAGGGCAAAAAGCCCTGCGCCATCGGCATTTGACCGCAGCTGGTCCCAATCGCCAATGACGACGGCCAGCAGCAGCGCCACGCCCACTTGCGCGTCCGGCTCCACCACGACGATGCAAGTCGCCTGGTGCACCGGGTGAACAAAGCTCAGCGCAGCGGCGTCCGGCCCCAGATCGGCATCGATTTCGACACCTTCCATAGCGGCGCGGATGGCCTGTTGCAGCCGCTCGGCGTGATGTTGCAGATCGAACACGGCTTCCTCCCCCGGCGAGTCCGCCGCCAAGGGTACGCGGCTGGCGCCGTCCTGCGCAAGTCCGGGGTTTTGGAACGTCGGGCTTGAATCGCTCCGCGCGTGGTGCGTTGATGGGCTTGGCCCGGCGGCAAAGGCGATCAGCAGAAACAGATTTCCGCGTGTCGCTGTGCTTGCTGGGAGGGCTGCAAATTCGCGGCCTTTGGGGCCGGCTCACCGCAGCGGCGGAGGTCAATCCGCCAATTCTACGGATCCCCAGAAATGGAGGCGGCAGTGCGCGTTCAATGGCTAGAAATTAGGCAATCGATGGACAGAATTGCGGGCTCTGCGCAACGTGGCGTCCTGGCCCTGCTGGCCCCGACTCTGCTGGCCCCTACTCTGCTGGCCCCTACTCTGCTGGCGCTGACTTTGGCGCTGAGCGCCTGCGGGACCAGCACCGTGCAAATGGTGGTGGTGCGGCCGGCGGTGCTCAACACCCGCGCGTATGGCGGCACGGTCACCGTGGGCGATTGGCGGCCGGCCTTTGCCGATTACACGGAGGTCGCTGGGCAATTGCGCTATGAGATCGCCAGCCGAATGCTCGATTCCGTCGCGGGTTCCGTGCGGCTGATGGACTACGGCGGCGGCCTGGTGGTCACGGGGCAAGTCGATGACTACGCCATGACCTTGCGCGAATTGACCCGCAGCGAGCCGTGCGACCGCGACGACGCCCCGGACGGCAAGGCGGTCGAGGGCGTGGCGGCGCCGCAGACCCGGCCGATCAAGGCCACGTGCACCTGGCATTGGTACGAGTGGCGCGCCCGCGTCGCGGTGCAGGCCAAGGTGGCGACGGCCAGCGGCCAGGTGCTGGTGTGGCGGCCGATGACGGCGGAGCGCGCAGGAAAGACTTATGAAGCCAAAGGTTACGCGCCGGCGCCGCCCAACGGCCACTCGATCCTGCAGAGCTTGCGCCAGGAGATCGCCGACCGGGTCGCGGGTCTAGTGGCGCCGCGCAAAGAGCGGGTCAGCGTGACCCTGTTTGACTGCGCTGAGCCAGCCAAGGCGGTCTGCGAGGCCGGGGTGCGGTCGCTGGCCGGGTCGCGCTTTGACGAAGCGGTGCAAGTGTTTACCGAAGCCATCGGTCGCCTGGAAGCCGCCAAGATCTCCAGCGGCGAAGTGGCCAAGGCCCACTGGAACCGCGCGATTGTGCTGCAGTATGCCCGGCGGTTTGACGAAGCGTGGACCGACCTGCAGCGCTGCCAACAGCTCGACCCCAGCGACATCTACGCCCGCCAATTGGCTGAGTTGCAGCGCGAGCGCACCATGCACCTGCAGTTGCTCGATCAAGGGGTGGCGCCGCCGCAGCCTCCGGCCCAGAGCGCCCCGGCTGCCCCGGCGAGTCCGCCCGCTGCCCCTGCGACCGCGCCGGGCGACGCGCCGCCCCCAGCCGAGCCCTTGGCGCCCAAAGCGGGGTGAGCATCCTAAAAGGGGGGGCCAGGGCTCGCCGCGGCGCTGCCGGCCATGGAAGGGCTGACTTTGCACAATTTTGCCAAGGCCAACAGGGGGACATCGTGCAGGGCCGGAGCGCTTGCGGCCCAGCTATTCAGTCAAGACTTGGGGGGCAGGGGCGCGGGGCCAGGTTTTCCGGGGTCATTCTATCGGCCCCGGAATTGGAGCTGTGCCCCCCCCAAAGCGGCGGCGAATTGACGATCGCCGCGGCCTGTAGCAGTGTTCTGGCCGCGCCAGACCGCGCTTGAGCCGCCAATGAACGAAGCCATCATTTCTTTTGACGGTCCCGGCCACATCTGGCTGGCCTCGCTGGGCAAGCGCGGCATGGAGCTGGGCCTGGATCGCGTGCGCCAACTCCTCGCGCGGCTTGGTGATCCCCAAAAAGCCATGCCGGTGATCGCGGTGGCGGGCACGGACGGCAAGGGTTCCACGTCCGCGATGCTGGTGGCGCTGCTGCGCGCGGCGGGTTTGCGCGTGGGCCACTACACCTCGCCGCACCTGCTGGAGACCCGCGAGCGCATCGCTTTGGCCGGCGGGCTGGTCAGCGCAGCCGAGTTGGACGCGGCGCTGGTGGCGGTGCAGCAGGCCGCAGCTGGCGAAAGTGCGCTGGATCCCACGCCTTTTGAGGCGCTGACTGCCGCGGCACTGCGCCTATTTGCTGCCGATCAGACGGAAGTAGCGGTGCTGGAAGTGGGGCTGGGCGGGCGGCTGGACGCGGTCAACGCCACGGAGCCCGTGGTCAGCGTGGTCACGCACCTGGCGTACGACCACATGGCGGTGCTGGGCGACACGTTGGCGCAGATCGCCTATGAAAAATGCGGGATTGCCCGCGAAGGCCGGGCGCTGGTGTGTGCCCAGCCGGGGCTGATCAAGCCGGCATTGCGCAAGTACGGGATTGCCCCGCGGATTTTGGCTCTGGGCCACGACCTTGTGACCGACGGGCACCAGCTGATGGGGCAGCCGCCGCGCTCGACCGCCCGCCTGCATGGGCCGATGCTGGCTGACGAATTGGTCCTGGAGCTGGCCCTGCCCGGGCGCCACCAGGCCGACAACGCCGCGCTGGCCGTGCTGGCCTACCTGGCCTTTGCCGAATGGTGGCTGCCGATGACCGGGCAGACCCTGGCGCCGGTGGAAGACATGCTGCCCGCGCTGCTGGAGGTCGACTGGCCGCTGCGCGCAGAGGTGCTGCAGACCCAGCCGCTGGTGATCGCCGATGCTGCGCATAACCCCTCAGGCATGCAGGCTTTTGCCCAGCTGCTTGCGGAGAGAGGTCGCGGCTGGCAGGTGGTGCTGGCAGTGCGCAAGGATCGCGATCCAGAGGAGCTGATTCGCGCGCTGGCGCCGCTGACCCAGTGCTTTTTTCTGCCGAGGTGTGAGGGAGAAACCCTCCGGCCGGCTGAGGAATTGGCCGCGGCGATCGACCGGGCGGCGCCGGCTTCTGCTTATGCCGTGGGCAACATCCACCGCTGCTTGGCCCAGGCGCAGATCGAGGCCAACCGCGGGCCTGGCGTGGCGATCACCGGCAGCCAGCACGCTTTGGGCGAGTGGCTCAAGCTCGGCGCGCTGCGCAGTCCGCGTCTTGAGCGGCGATTGGGCATCGTACCCCCGCAGTAGGTTGGCCCATTGGCCAAGGCGGGCGCGATGCAAAGCAAGCAACTGTATGAAGAGCTAGCGGATCTCAGGGTGCGCGAGCGTCGCTCTGGCGCTTTGGCCGATCGCGGTCCGGTGGTCTATTGGATGCAGCGCAGCCAGCGCGGGCGCAGCAACTTGGCCCTGGATCTGGCAATTCGCGCGGCCAATCGCTTAGGCGCGCCGTTGCTGGTGTTTCTGGCCCCGCGGCCGGATTTCCCCGGGGCGACGCGGCGCAGCCTGACGTTTCTGCTGCAGGGAGTCGCCGACATCGCCGCAGATTTGGCCGAGCGCGGTGCCACGCTGGTGTTGCGATCGCCGCCGCGGACCTCGCTGCTGCGCTTTTGCCAAGAGGTGCAGGCGCGCTTGGTGGTGGGCGACGAGCACTGGCTGCGCGAGCCCATGGCGTGGCGCGACAAGGCCGCCCGCGAGCTGACCGTGCCCTACTGGAGCGTGGATGCCGACGTCATTGTGCCGCTTCAGGCCCTGCCGCAGAAAGAGGAATTCGCCGCGCGCACCTTGAGGCCGCGTATTCTCCGCCTAGTGCCGGAATATTTGCACACCGCCAGCGAGCCGCACTGTCAGGTGGCGTGGACGGGGCCCACCGCCCTGGGCGACGAGCTTGATCCGTGGGGGACCCTCCTGCAACACCTTGGGCCCATGGATGAATCGGCCCAGCCGGTGGCCCTGAAAGGCGGGCGAGGGGCCGGTCTGGCGGCGCTGCAGCGCTGGGTCACGGGTCGCCTGCCGCGCTATCTGGAGGACCGCAATGAGCCGAGCGTCGATGGCACGAGCAACCTCTCTGCTTACCTGCACTTTGGCCACCTGAGCCCGCTGGAGGTGGCCCTGGCGACCCAGCAGGCGGAGGCGCCGCCCCAGGCCAAAGAGGCATTCTTGGAGCAGTTGATCGTGCGGCGCGAGCTGGCGATCCAGTTCACCGCGCGCAATCCGCACTATGACACCCTGGCGGGCTGCGAGAATTGGGCGCGCGCCACCTTGGATCTGCACCGCGCTGACCCGCGCGACTATCTGTATTCGCTAGAAGAGTTTGAGCAAGCGCGCACCCACGACCCGGCCTGGAACGCCGCCCAGACCCAGCTGCTGCGCGACGGCACCATGCACAACTACATGCGCATGTATTGGGCCAAGAAGATCCTGGAGTGGTCGCCGGACCCGGAGACGGCGATGGCTACGGCGCTGCTGATCAACGATCGCTACCAGCTAGATGGGCGTGATCCCAATGGTTTTACTGGGGTGGCCTGGGCGATCGGCGGCAAGCACGACCGGCCTTGGGCGCCCCACCGCACCGCCTACGGCACGATTCGCTACATGAACGCCGCGGGGCTGGAGCGCAAGACCAACATCCGCGCGTATATCCGGCGGTTTTCCTAGTCGACCGCTGCGATGGCCAGGCGTTGGCCCAGCTGGCGCATGAGGCCCAGCAGGTCGGGCCACGGGTAGGCGGGCAGCAGGTCCGCTTGGCGCTGCAGATTCACCGGCTCCGGGCCGGCGCTGAAAACCCCCTGGGGGCCACCGGTCTTGAGGAGCAGCGGAGGATCCACCGCGGCAAACAGCGCGCGGGCGAGCTCTAGCACGGCGGGCGGCTGGGGCAGCGCCAAGGCCAGACGGCCGCGCAACGGGGTGGGGTGACCCCCCAGCAAAGTAATGAGATCTGCAGCGAGATCGCTTGTAAGCAGCGCGGCTTTTTGCGAACCATCGCCAGGTACAACGGCCACCCCGCTCGCCCGGGCCTGCTGCCACCACTGGCGCAAGCGCGGGTCAAGGGGCGAAATCTCCAGGAGATTGGGCAGCAGCAGCGCCAAGCAGGGCCCGGGCCAGCGGTCGATCAAAGCCTGCGAATACAGGCGCTTGTTGCGGCCATAGGCGTCATCGGCCAAGGGCGAATCGGCGGACTCGGGCTGGTTCCAGTGGCTCCACGGCCGTTCGGCGAGGCTCGAGCAGGCGATGAGCGGCAGGTCGGTGCGGCCCGCGCGCTGGGCAGCGTCCACAAGCGCCTGGGCATCCAGGGTGTCAAAACCGCACAGATCGACCACGAGATCGGCGCGATCGATCAGCCGGGCCAGCAGGGCGGTGTCGCGGCGATCGCCGAGCTCAAGTGTCAAAGCCGGCACGACGCGCTGGGGCCGCCGCGCAAGACCGATCAGGTGCTGGCCGCCGAGGCGGCTTTGCAGCGCCCGCCCCAGCCGTCCCGTCGCCCCGAGCAGGATAATGCGCTCCGCTATCATGGGGGTGTCCTTTGCTGGGGGTTCCTCGATCGGCGAGCGGATTGGCCTTGGCTGATGCGCTGCGCTAGTCTGCACTGCGGAGGTATCGTGAGTCGACCCGCCCCAGCTGTTTCTTACCGCGATCGGCGGTTTTTGACCCGCCCCAGCGCCGATGTCCACGGTCGCCGCACGGACGTGGCCCTGGCTCAGCCGCATCCGCGCCTTTTGGAGCTGGCGGAGTGGCTGACCCCGGCGCTGTACGTCGATTTGGGCCGACCGTGCAATTCGGCGTGCCTGTATTGCGCGGTGCCTCCCCACGAAGATGCCCAAGGTTTTGCGCCCTTAGATCAGGTGGAGGCGATGGCGGCGGCGGGCCAGGCGGTGGGCTGCGATCGCGCCATCCTCATCGGCGGAGAGCCGACGATCTATCCGCAATTGCAGGGGTTGTTGGAGATGCTGGCGCGCCTGGGCCTGAGCCGCCACGTCTGCATGACCAACGGCCTGCGCCTGGCCGATCCGCTGATGGTCCAACAGCTTTTGGCCGGCGGCGTGGCGACGATCCACTTGTCTCTGGACACCTGGGACGAAGCGACTTACGACGCCCTTTCGCGGTCGACGGGGCGATTGGCTAGGCAGATTCAGGCATTGGATAACGTGCTGGCTGAGCCGCGCCTGAACCTCTACGTCTATACGGCCATGACCGCGCTCAACGCGCCGACCCTGCCCGAGCTCCTGCGCCAGCTGGCCGGCCGCGCTCAAAGGCACGGCGTGGAGCCGCCGCCGCTGGTGCTGGCGGTGGTCAAGCCCCTGGGCGATGCCCTGCGCCACGCCGACCAGCTGCTGATCGATCCCCAAGTAGCTGCGCAAAAGGTGAGCGAATTGGTGGCTTTGGGCGACCAGCTTGGGGTGGTGGTGGGCCATCGCAACCTGCAGGCCTGTCTTGCGCCCGAGCTGGTGGCGCGCAGTGTCGACTACTACCTGGACGATTTTGCCGTCGACATCGCCAGCGGCGCGCGGCTGCCCTTTGGCCACAGCGAATACTGGTTTCACCCGCCCGCTTGCGACGGCTGTGGCCACCGCGCCCTGTGCCCGGGGCTGTACCGCGAGACGATCAAGCGCTTTGGCCAGGCGCCCTACCGGGCCATTGAGCGGCAGGGGATTGTGTAGCGGAGCGGAAATTCGCAGGTGTGACCTTGACCCATGCCCTGCGGCCGCGCCAAGCTGTAGGGTTGCGGCGCCGCCCGATGGCTGTGCTGACCGCTTGCCCAAGGAGTCGCCCATGGCCCAGTTCCCTGCATCTGCCGCTGAGAAGACCGCTGCCTGGTTGAAGAATCGCGCCGCCCTGTGGCTGAGTGCTGCGGCGCTTTTGGCCGCGTGCGGCACTGAGCCTACCAGCGGCGGGACCGCGGCGAGCGCGGATGCCGGCAGCGACACGGCCAGCGCCCTGGACAGCCTCGCCGGCGACACCCAGAGCGGCGATACGCAAAGCGCGGACTCGCAAGCCAGCGACGCGCAAGCGGATGGCCAAACGCCAGATGTCGGTGGCAGCGATGGCACGGCGGGCGACATGGCCGACGGCGACGCAAAACCTGGCGACACCGGGGTGAGCGACGCGAGTGACGGCGGTTCGCTCGACATCAAAGACAGCGGCGGCGGCGGTCCCGGCAGCTGTGCGGGCAAATGCGGCGACTACGACCCCGGCGAGCTCTGCCAGTGCGACTCGGCCTGCGTAGAGGCCGGCGACTGCTGCGGCGACTACGAAATCCAGTGCAGCTGCCAGACCGACTCCGACTGCGCCGGCGGCGACGGCAATTGCTCGACTGCGTTCTGCAAAGGCGGCGAGTGCAAGGTCACCACCAAAGACTGCGACGACAAAAACGACTGCACCGTGGACAGCTGCAACCCGGCGGACGGGAAGTGCTCCAGCAGCGCGGCCAGCGACGGCACCAGCTGCGACAACATCGGCTGCCAGGCCGGAAGCTGCAAAGCCGGCGCGTGCAAGGCCAGCGGCAACGCGGCGAACGGCGACAGCTGCGAAGACGGCGACCCCTGCACAGACAACGACGAGTGCGCGGACGGAAAATGCACGGGCGGGGAACCGACGGACTGCGACGACTTGAACGCTTGCACGGTGGATTCGTGCAACAAGACCAGCGGTTGCCTCCACACTCCGGCGGCACAGAACGCCGCTTGCGATGACGGCGACCCCTGCACCAGCGGCGACGTGTGCGTCAGCGGTCAGTGCGACGGCAAGCCAATGGCCGAAGGCAGCAGCTGCGACGACGACGACAGCTGCACGAGCGGCGACAAGTGCGTCCAGGGCTCGTGCGAAGGCAGCGAATTGCCCGACGACAGCCCGTGCGACGACGGCGACCCCTGCACCCTAGACGACGTGTGCGGCTTTGGCTTCTGCTTTGGCGACTACAACGACTGCGAAGACGGCAACGCCTGCACCGACGACAAATGCCTGTCCGACACCGGCGGCTGTGAAAACCAGCCGATGAGCGACGGCAGCAAGTGCAGCGACGACAACGACTGCACGTCGACAGACGTGTGCCAGGGCGGCGCGTGCCAGGGAGCGGTCGCGGCGGACGGAAGCAGCTGCGACGACGGCAACGACTGCACCGACCAAGAAAAGTGCAAGCAAGGCCAGTGTTTGGGCGCCCCTGACCCCACGGCCGACGGCCAGCCCTGCGACGACAACGACGGCTGCACCGGTGACGAGGTCTGCTCCGGCGGCAGCTGTGCGGGCGCGGCCGACACGGCCATCTGCGACGACGACGACCCGTGCACCCTGGACAGCTGCGCCAACGCCTTTGGCAACGCCAAGTGCAGCCACAGCCCAGCCGGCGCCGGCGTGGCGTGCAGCGATGGCGACCCGTGCAACCTGGGCGCGACCTGCCAGGCCGGCAAATGCCAAGGCGGCGCCAACAAGTGCAGCAGCGTGTGGAGCGACGCGGTGGACTGCGGCGGCGAGGCGGCGTGGACCTTTAGCAGCGCGCCATCGGCCACTCAGGTCGGCTGGGCGATCGACGGCGCGCCCAATCCACCGGCGCCTCACTCCGGGGCGTGCAGCCTGAACTTCAATGACGGCAAGGACTACGACAACGGCCAGATCGTCAAGGGCAGCGTGACCAGCAAGGCCCAGGCTCTGGCGGCCGGCAGCGACTATGTGCTCAGCTTTTGGACTCTACACGACGTAGAGATGTCCAAGACCTACGACTTGCGCCGCGTGCAGGTGTCGACCGACGGCTTTGCCGGCCCCGCGCTGATCGACGTACTGCTGCCCAATGACGCGATCAACGGCGCTTGGAGCCAGGTCAAGCTGGCTATCCCGGGGGCTGCGGGCAAGTCGGTGCAGGTGCGCTTTGTCTTTGACAGCGTCGACGGCATGTCCAACAGCGGCGCAGGCTGGTTTGTCGACGACGTGAGTATCAGCAAGATCACCAAATAGTTGCGGATATTCCGGGCCTACTGGGCCAGCGCGGCGATCAGTTCCTCAGCCGCGTCGACCAGCCGCTCCGCAGTCCAGCGCTCGCCGTCGACCAGCGGCACATGCACAAACAGGCAGGGCCGCGGCGCCACGGCCTGCGACTGGGCGGCCAAGCTGGCAAAATACAGGGCATTGCACACATAGCGACCGGCATGGGTGGAAATCTGCGTCGGCAGCCCGCGGCGGTTGAGCCGTTCGGCTAGGCTCGGCAGGTCGGCACAAGTGGCCAGCGCGGTGTCGAGGGGCTGCTGCGGATCGATGCAGGTGTCGGCCGGGCAGGCGCCGTCGATGTCCGGCCGGTCTGCGGTGATGCGATTCACGGCTTGGCTTTCTAGGCGAATCTGCGTCGATCCCGCGGCGACGCCAAAGTGCAGCAGCGCCACCGGCTGGGTCGCGAGCAAGGCCTGGGCCAGCTGCTGCGCGGCGCGGGCAAACGACACCTCCAGGACCAGCGCCCGCACGTTGGCTCCGCGGACGATGCGGCCGTCCAGCGCCAGGGCCAAGGCCTGCGTGGGGTTCACCGCGACCCCGGAGAAGGGGCCAAAGCCGGTCACGAGTACGGTCCGGGGCATCGCGCCTCGCAGCCGCCGGGGCAGGGCGGGGCTCCGGATTCTGGCTCTGGCGGGGCCGGCCGGCAAGGGCTTGCGGCGGGGGATTTCTCTAGGCCTAAGGCACGTAACTGCCCGCGCCGGCGTCGTAAACCCGGCCGCCCGCCGTCGGCTTGCTGCCCACCAAGGTGGTGTAGAACAGCTTGATGGTGCCGCCGTTGCTGGTCTTGCCGCTGCCGCCGCGCGCAGAGATGGCGTTGCCGGCGACGCCAAGCGTCAAGGTCGGCGCTTCAAACAGGATGCCGCCGCCGGCGCCCTGGCCGCCAATGCCGCCGTAGCGCGATGAATTATCGTCGTTTGACCCGCCGCCGCCACCGGCGCCGTTGGCCAGCACTTTGGCCGTGCTGCTGATCGTCAGAGCCACCTTGGCCACCAGCTTGACGTAGCCGCCGCCGGCCGCGCCGCCGCCACCGCCGGCCTGCGAGTCGGCTCCGCCGCCACCGCCGCCGCCAGAGCCCAGGCATAGACTTCGGTCGGTGGAGCCGTCGCCGTTGCCCGCCGTCGAGCGGTAGCCGCCGTCTTGGCCGTTGGCCGCAGGCGATTCTGCCGACCCTGCGCCGCCGCCACCGGCATAAGCGCCCGCACCGGGCAAGCCGTTGCTGCCGTTGCCGCCGCCCTGGCCACCGCTGCCGCCGCCGCCGCCGCCGCCGGCCCAGCTCTCATTGCCGCCGCCGCCGCCCGCGCCGTAGCCGCCGCCACCGCCGCCGCCGCGGCTGGATGCCGCGCCGCCCTGACCGCCGCCGCCGCCACCGCCGGCCGTGAATTCGCCTGCGCCACCGGCTGAGCCCACGTTGGGGCTGTTGGCCGCGGGCGATCCGCCGATGTCGCCCACGCCGCCTGCACCGCCCGCACCGGCGCCGACGCCGCCCGCGCCGCCCGACGAGGCGCCGCTGCAGCCCCACTGGCCGG
>JBIKTV010000534.1:0-3950 GCA_044347905.1 Myxococcota bacterium | reverse complement strand
CCCCGCCGAAGTCTGCAACACCGCTTGGCCTTTTTCCGGGGCGCGCAGCCCCATGGTCAACAGCAGCTCGACAAAGCGCGGCAGCGCCATCGGCTGGCTGTACACCCCGCCCAGCAGCGCCGGCCCCTGCAGCATCCCCGGCTCTTGGGCCAGGATCATCCCGCGGGCGACGATGGCAAACAGCTGGTCAAAGGCGTCGCGGCCCTTGTCGCCCGCCAGCCACGCCGCCTTGGCCTGGCCGGTGAGCCACTGCAGCCGGCCCACCCTCTCAAACGCCCGGAGAAAGCGGAACCGATCCAAGGCCTTACTCAGAGCCAGGCCGTCCGCCCCGTCGACACCCTCTAGCGCCGGGGCCAGCTGCCCCAGGACAAAGCGCTGCACCGCGTCATCGGTCAGCTGCAGGTGGCGCACCTGGCCGTCGATCTCGACCGCAATGAGCTCCTGGCCGTCCTCCGCCGCGTCGGCGCTGGCCAGGCTCTTGAGGGGGGACCCTGGCTCAAAGCCAGTCTGCGTCAAGCCTTTTTCCAGATCTGCCGTCAGCTTGTCGAGCCGCTGGGCCAGCCCCTGAACCTGCTGGCGCGCCGGCGGAACCAGCTTCCAGCCGCGCCGGGCGATGTGCAAGTTGGCGACCACCCAGGCGCTCCAGCGCGGTTGGCCCGCCATGCCGGCGTAGGGGCGGATCAGCTGGGTCGCGGGATCGTACAGGGCAACCAGCTGATTTAGCGCATGTTCAAGCCCGGAAGTGAGCTGAGCGCGATAGCCGTCGTCGCCCAGGAGCCCCTGGCGGATCGCCGCGAGCAACAGCGCCCGCACCGCGATCTGCGCCGACAGCGCCTCGGCATGGGGAAACCACGACTCCATCGTCGTCACCGTCTGCGCCACCATGCCGCTCAGCAGCGGCCCGGGCCCGGCATACGCGACCAGCCGCTCCCCCTGGCGCACCGCCACACCGCGCGGCCCGCCCATCTCCAGCCGCGACCACGTCACCTTCTGCTTGGCCAGATCTGCGATGCGATACAGGCGCTTGTCCACGGTCTTGCCCGCGGCATCCACCAGCGCCAGCTGCAGCTCCCCCGCCTGGGCCGGCCAAGCCAGCAGGTGCGTCTGCTTGCCGGAGCCCACCTCGCGGACCTGCACCTGGGCAAAACCCGCGCCCTGGACGCGAAGCTGCAGCGCTTGCGCGGTGTTGTTCTGGGTCACCGCGCGCAGCTCCAGCTCGCCGCCCACCAGCAGGGTCTTGGGCACTTGGGCTTCCACAGAGGCCTGGCGCCGCAGGTCGGTCTGCGCCTCTGCCGTGTGCCAATCCAGCCCGCGCACCGCCGTCAGCCGCAGGGCCAAGCGGCCAACCTGAGGCGGTGTAGGCACTTGCACCACGGCCTTGCCGGAGGAATCCGTTTGCACCACCGCCACATAGGTCACCTTGACCTCGCCCTCGCGGATCTTCTCGCCCTCGTCCTCGCCGCCGTCGTCGCCGCTGTGGCGATGGGCCGTGGCCTTGCCCGCACTCCCCCCCACCGCCATCCTGGGCGCCGCCGAGACACTGGCGCGGCCCGATCCATAGCCCACGCCGCCGCTGCCACCACCGGCGCCAAGCCCGTAAAGCCGCATGCCCCCGTCCTTTTTCATCGCTTGGCGCATCTGCCTCTCTTCGCGGGCGTCGCGCAACTGCTGTTTGCGCTCTTCTTCGCGCTCGCGGCGCTCCTCCAGCTTGCGCTGCTTCTCCTCTTGCAGGCGCAGCCGTTCCTCCTCTTTGCGCTGCCGCTCCAGCTCCACCGGGTCCACCCACTCCTGCAGGTGGCGACCGGCGCGGCGCAGACTGTCCCCCACCGCCGAAGCCAGCGGCCCCGCGGGATCCTTGGCCGCCACCCGGGCGTCATAGGCCTCCAGAATCGCGGATCCGGCCAGGGGATTTCCCTGAGCGTCGCGCAGCTCCACCGTCACCGCCACCGCGTCATCGGGCCGCGCCGTCTCCGCCAGCTGCAGCCGGCCCTGAACACTCAGCGGGCCAAACATCATCGCATAGCCTTCTAGCCATTGGCCTTTTTGCGGACCCGCCGCCGCCACGCCGCCCAGCGACACCAGCACCATCGGCCCCTGGACCGGCAGCAGCAGCTCCTGCCCCGCGGCCAGATGGCTGGGCACGGGCACCTGCACTGCGCTAAAGCTGCCGTCCGGCTTGGGCGTCCACACCAGCGCCGCGACCTGCTGCAGCGGTTGCCGCGCCGTGACCTTGGCCTGACCGCCTTTGGCCTGCAAACTCTCGATCTCAAAAGCATCTTTTTCTTGCGGCTGCGCTGGCTTCTCTGCCCACAGCGCCCGACCTGGCAGCTGCGCAAGCCCCTGATACGGCGCCAAGCTGATGCGGTGGTTCCAGCGCACCCCCTTGGCCACCGGGATCAGCTCGCGCTCCACATGGCCGCTGCCCTCAAACTGGTGGCGCAAGCTGCCGTGCGGCGTGACGATCTCGACCTGAAACGGCCCCGAGTGCCCGCCGACTTGCAGCGTCGCCGCCAGCTCGCCGCCCTTGACCATCACGCGCTGCTGCGGCCCCGCCACGATGCCATTGCAGCCACTTAGCATACAGCGCGGCACCAATTGTACTTCGCCGTCATAGGGTTCATTGTCGACCCGCAGCTGATTCTTAAATGACAGGCCGTTGCCCCAGCGCTGGCCCGCGCCCGAGGCATTGCCCATGAACCAGCCGGCCTTGACCCGGTCGAGCTGATCGGTCGAGGTGACGCGCTCAAAGGGAAACGCCAGCGACACTTCGCCCAGCGTGCCCTCGACCACCGCAAAGGTGCTGGCGCCTTGGAGCTTGCCGTCGTCGCTCTTGACCTCCACGCGGTACTCGCCCAGCTGCAGGCGATCGAGCTTGCCGTCGGCCAGTTCCGCCACGGCGAGACCTGAGTCGTTGAGTTGCACGGTGAGCTTGACCGGCGTGGCGTCGCGCTTGGCCCACTGCACCGCCAGCTTCTGCCCCGGCCGCCCCGGCGCCACCAGCCGCAGCCGCACCTTCTCATCGGGCCAATACTGCGGCTGATCCATTGTGACGCTGAGGAGTTGCAGCACCATCAGCGGCGGCAGGTGCGACGACGGGCCCAGGACGTGCTGGCGCTTGTCGAGGCGAAAGAACCGCGTGTCGCGCTGGTCCTGGCTGTCGCTGCGGCCGTCGCGCCCGGTCATCACGGCCACGCACAGCAGCAGGATCGCCGCCCAGGTCTGCGTTTGTTGGCGCTGGACTCGGCCCGGCGGACGGCGGAGATGCGCGCTGGGGCGATGCGGGCGGTGGGCAGGGGTCGCGGCGGGCTGGGCTGGCATGACACACCTCGGGCGGGCAAGAGGCCCAAGCAGCTCTGACGCGCGGACGCCGCAGAAGTTGCCGCGGCCTTTGCGCATCCCATCGGACAAGCCCCTCCCTCTTGTCGGAGGCCTGATCAGGTGGCCGAGCGAGCGCTGGCGTTGCCCCGGCTCTGCAGAGCGAACCGCTGACGACACGAGCGCTTGCCTGCTAGCCCCTTGCATCCGCGCTTCGCGGGCGTGAGACTCCGGCCCCCTATCTTTGCCGGAGACGACCCCATGACCGCCCAGCCCCGCCCGACCTCGCTCTTGCTCGCCGCGCCGATCGCCGCCCTTGCCTTGGCCGCCGCCTGCGGGCGCAGTGAGCCGCCGGCCGCCACGCCTCTGCCCTCTGCTGCCGAGGCCGCGCCAACGCCTCCGGCCAACCCGAGCCCGACCCCCGCGGCGCCGAGTCCAGCCCCAGGACAGCAGGCCCCCGCCGCGCCCGCCCAGCCCGAAGCCGCCGCTGCGGTAGGCCAAGGCGGCCTTGCCTGGACCCTGCCCGCGGGCTGGAGCGAGTCGCGGCCGGGCGGCATGCGCTACGCCACGCTCAAGCCGGATACCCCTGGCACCATCGATGGTTCAGTCATCGCCCTGCCCGGCCCTGCGGGCGG
>JBIKTV010000533.1:0-3951 GCA_044347905.1 Myxococcota bacterium | reverse complement strand
GGCGTTACAAGAAGCAGTCTGCAGATGGATTCGGGGTTGGCGCTGTCCTGTTGGGACACGAGCGAAGCGAGGCGGTATTGGCCGACGCGCACAATCGCCTCCGGGTCGAAGACCAGGGGAGCCCGAGCGACCCAGGTCTTCGACGCGGGGGCGCGCACTGTGCTGGGCACGCCTAGCCGAGCGCCGCTCCGGCGGCGCGCTCGAGAGTTCGGTCGCAATGCCGATCGGTTAGCCGAATATTCACGCCGTATCAAACGCTTCCGCGCGCGACGCTGGTGAGTATGAAGTCATGGATGCGTCTGGCCGAGGGGCATGGTCGGACTTGAAGAATCACGGGCGAATCCTTGGAAAGCAGCCCGGCGAAGGCCGGGCTTGGCAATTGTTGCCCGCGGCTTCAGCCGCAGGCCGAACGGCCACACAGTTGGCAGTAGCCCGCAGAGTCATTGACATAAGCGCGGCTTCCCCTTAACCGATGGGCATTGGGTTCGGTCGACCGGCTGGCAAGCTGGACGCTAGGGTGCGGTCCTGACATCGCAGCACAACTTGCGACAAGACCCAACGCGATCCGAGCCACCAGCCTCTGGGGCGCAACCTTGGCCTCAGCGATTCGACCAACCACAGCGAGCCAGAGAGCCGCATCATGTCGGAGGGTTGGCTGGCAAGCAGGGGCGTCGGACTGAAGTCCACCGCTGCGGTTCAAGATGTCCCTTCGGGACTGAGTGCCGACAAACGCTGGGGAAATGTCGCTTCGCCGGGGACTCATCGCCGCCCAATGCACCTGCACAGGTGCTTGCCAGCGCTCGACAGAGTCCAAGTGGCCGGCGATGTGCGGCCGGCGGTCGCGTCTGCCCGCGCCCTGAGTCCCGGAGGGACTTCTTGACTATCAGCGAGGGACTTCAGTCCCACGCCAAAGAAGTTACGACATTCCATGCGGTTGCCGCTGCCGCTAAGTAGAAACTCGCGCTAACCATCTGTAATTACAAGGCGCGATCTTGCGGCGAGTTTCGTCCATCGAGGGTGGCGCAGGCCATGCGGTATCTAGTACCCCAAACCCCAATTTCGTTCCGGGTTTCTGTGCGGACATGGTTTGGGGTACGGAAAAGGACCCAGCCGTAGTACCCAAGGCCTGTGAAGATGAACCGGGTGTCACCCGGGCGATAACCGCTGGGGCTGTCCGGCCTTCGAGACGAGACTGCCCCGCCAGCGCCGTAGAGCGGTCCAGGTCGAACCCGTGGTCCGAGCGACTGGGCCGGATAAACCGAGACCGCGCCGCGGCTTTCTGGGTGAGCTCGCCCTAGAACCGCCTGTCGCGGCGGTGTAGGCTGTCGCGCCGCACCCCGGCCCTGCGCACCCTCAACCCAGCGACAAAAGGAGTCCGCCGATGGCCACCCAGCGCCCGCACCCCGCCGACAGCCACGACCTGATTCGCGTCCACGGCGCCCGCGAGAACAACCTCAAAAACGTCAGCGTTGAAATCCCCAAGCGGCGCCTGACGGTTTTTACCGGCGTCTCTGGCTCGGGCAAGTCGTCTTTGGTGTTTGGCACCATTGCCGCCGAGTCGCAGCGGCTGATCAATGAGACGTACAGCGCGTTCCTGCAAGGCTTTATGCCGACGCTGGGGCGCCCCGACGTCGACGTGCTCGACGGCTTGACCACCGCCATTTTGGTCGACCAAGAGCGCATGGGCAGCCACGCCCGCTCGACGGTCGGCACGGTGACGGACGCCAATGCGATGCTGCGGGTGCTGTTTAGCCGGGTCGGTCTGCCCCATGTCGGCTCGCCCAATGCGTTTTCGTTCAATGTGCCGTCGGTGCGCGGCGTGGGCCAAATCACCGTTGAGAAGGCCGGCGCCAAGACCGAAAAGAAGAGCTTTTCTGTCCACGGCGGCATGTGTCCGCGCTGCGAGGGCATGGGCTCGGTGACCGACATCGACTTGACCCAGCTCTACGACGCCAGCAAGTCCTTGGCAGACGGGGCCTTGACCATCCCCGGCTACACCGCCGACGGCTGGTATGTGCGCATTTTTACGGAGTCGGGCTTTCTGGACGCCCACAAGCCGATCCGCGACTACACCCCCAAAGAACTCAAGGAGTTTCTCTACAAAGAGCCGACCAAGGTCAAGATCAGCGGCATCAACATGACCTATGAAGGCCTGGTGCCCAAGATTCAGAGTTCGTTTCTCAGCAAAGACAAAGAGGCGATGCAGCCGCACATCCGCGCCTTTGTCGACCGCGCGGTCACCTTTAGCCCCTGCCCCGACTGCGGCGGCACCCGGCTGAGCGAAGGCGCGCGCAACTGCCGCATCCACGGCATCAGCATTGCCGACGCGTGTGCCATGCAGATCAGTGACTTGGCCGCTTGGGTCCGCGGGATTCAGCTGCCGGCCGTGGCCCCGCTGCTGGCCGCGCTGAGCCACACCCTGGATTCGTTTGTCGAAATCGGCCTGGGCTACCTGAGCCTCGATCGGCCTTCGGGCACGCTTTCAGGCGGCGAGGCGCAGCGCACCAAGATGATCCGCCACCTCGGCTCCTCTTTGACGGATGTGACGTATATCTTTGATGAACCGACCATCGGCCTGCACCCGCACGACATTCAGCGCATGAACAGCCTGCTGTTGCGGCTGCGAGACAAGGGCAACACCGTGCTGGTGGTCGAGCACAAGCCCGAGGTGATGGCCATCGCCGACCACCTGATCGACTTAGGGCCTCGCGCCGGAACTGCCGGTGGGCAAGTGGTTTTTGAGGGCACCTTTGCTGAATTGTGCGCCAGCGGCACCCTGACGGGGCGGCATTTGCAGGATCGCGCCGCGCTCAAGCCCAGCGTGCGCCAAGCCAAAGGCGCGCTCAAGGTGCGCGGGGCCAGCAGCCACAACCTGCAGAGCGTCGACGTCGACATCCCGCTGGGCGTGCTGGTGGTGGTCACGGGCGTCGCCGGCTCGGGCAAAAGCTCTTTGATTCGCGGCTCTGTGTGCGGCCAGCCCGGCGTGGTTGCGGTGGACCAGACGGCCATTCGCGGCTCGCGGCGCAGCAACCCGGCGACCTACACCGGCCTGCTGGACCCGATCCGCAGCGCCTTTGCCAAGGCCAACAGCGTTAAGCCCGCGCTCTTTAGCGCCAATTCCGAGGGCGCGTGCCCCACCTGCAACGGCGCCGGGGTCATCTACACCGACTTGGGCATGATGTCGGGCGTGACGACCGCGTGCGAGGACTGCGAGGGCAAGCGCTTTCAAGCCAGCGTGCTGGAGTATCGCTTTGGCGGCCAGAACATCGCGGAAGTGCTGAACATGACCGTTGAGCAAGCGCTGGCGTTCTTTAGCGCCGGCCCCGCGCGCACCCCGCCGGCGCAGGCGATTCTGCAGCGCCTGGCCGATGTGGGCCTGGGCTATCTGCGCCTGGGGCAGCCTCTGACCACTCTGTCAGGAGGTGAGCGGCAACGCTTGAAGCTGGCGACAGAAATGGGCCAAGACGGCGCGGTGTATGTGCTCGACGAGCCGACGACCGGCCTGCACTTGGCCGACCTGGCGCAGCTGCTTGGGCTGCTGGACCGGCTGGTGGACGCCGGGAAGTCCGTGCTGGTCATCGAGCACCACCTGGCGGTCATGGCCCACGCGGATTGGATCATCGACCTGGGGCCGGGGGCTGGCCACGACGGCGGCCGGGTGGTGTTTGAGGGCACGCCGGCGGCGCTGGTGGCGGGCAACGCGACGCTGACGGCGCGGCATTTGGCTGGGTTTCTGAGCGGGCGGACTCAAGGCCAGACCCCATTGTGACCAAGTATTATCAATGACGTAGAGCGCGCGCGAGGTGTGTCAACGTTGACACACCTCATCGGACAGGTGCCAGGCACTTGTCTGATCTATGATATTGCAGGGGAATATCGGACTCACCGATCAGCGTCGCTCCGCTGCGGCCACCCCCGCGCCGTGCTGCCCGGCAGCGCCCTTGGATTCCC
>JBIKTV010000128.1:0-13150 GCA_044347905.1 Myxococcota bacterium | reverse complement strand
AACGCCAACAGCGGCAGAGGCCGGCTGAACAGGTAGCCCTGGTAGGCTTGGCAGCCCATCTCCACCAAAAGCTCGCGCTGGCCCACGGTCTCCACCCCTTCGGCGATCACTTGGAGGCCCAGCGTCTGGCCCAGCACCACGATCGTCCGGGCAATCGCTGCACTTTTGGGGTCCACCAGCACATCGCGGACAAAAGAGCGGTCGACCTTGAGCTCGTCTAGAGGCAGGCGCCGCAGATAAGCCAGCGACGAGTAGCCGGTGCCAAAATCGTCCAGGGCCAGGCCGATGCCCAGGGCCTTGAGCGCGGCCATCTTGGCCACCACGCCGTCCAGGTCTTCTACCAGCAGGCTCTCTGTCAGCTCGAGCTTGAGCTTGCCCGGATCAACGGCGGCTCCCTGGATGGCCGCGACGACATGGTCGATAAACTCGCTGCGGCGAAACTGCCCTGCGCTGACGTTGACCGCCAGGGTCAGGTCGCGAGTCCGCTTGTCTTTGGCCCAGTGCGCCAGCTGCTGACACGCCGCCTCCAGCACCCAGCGCCCCAGCGGCACAATCAGCCCGGCCTCCTCAGCGATCAAGATGAACTCGCCGGGTTGCACGATGCCGATCCCTGGACGGTCCCACCGCACCAGCGCCTCTGCGCCACACACCCGGCCATGGGTGTCGACCTGCGGCTGGAAGTACAGCAAAAACTGCTTGCGGAGCAAGGCTTCTCGCAGCCCCGCCACCGTCAGGGCCCGCTGAGTCACCGCCGCCTGCATCTCAGGGTCAAAAAAGCGAAGGGTGTTGCGGCCCGCGGCCTTGGCCTCGTACAGCGCGAGGTCAGCTTGCTTGAGCAGATCGTCGACGCCGCACGCCTGCGATGAAAACAGCGTCACGCCCATGCTCGCGCTGCCCTGGTAGTGATGGTCGCCGAGCCGCACAGGTTGGCTCAACGCCTGCAGAATTTTCTCTCCCACCAGCTGCGCGCGCGGGGCAGCCTCGGCCGCGCTGGGCCCCAACTGCTCGATGAGCACCACAAACTCATCGCCGCCAAAGCGCGCCGCGGTGTCGACTTTGCGGAGCGTCTCGTTCAGGCGCTGGGCCATCGCCCGCAGCAGGTCATCGCCGACATCGTGCCCCAAGGTGTCATTGAGGGTCTTGAAATGGTCAATATCAATGAAGAAGAGCGCACCCCAGCACGGTTGGCGCACGCACTCAGCCACGGCCTGCTGCAGCCGATCGAGCAGCAGCTGGCGGTTGGGCAGGCCCGTCAGCGCGTCATAGAAGGCCAATTGGGCGATGCGCGCCTCGGCCAGCTTTCGCTCGGTGATGTCGGTCTGGGTGCAGACGTAGTGCGTCACCCGGCCAGTGGCGTCGCTGACGGCATTGACGGACACCCAAGCGGCAAAAGTCATGCCGGTTTTGCGCCGGCACCACATCTCGCCCTGCCAATTGCCGGTCTGGGCCACAGCGAGCCAAGCCTCGCGAAAGATCTCTGTGCCCTGCCGCTCCGACTGGAACACTTCCGGCGTACAACCCGTCACTTCGTCGGCCGTATAGCCCGTCGCGCGGGTGAGGGCTTGGTTGACCCGCAGAATCAGCCCCTGGGCATCGGTGATCACCATCCCCTGCTGGGCCTCAAAGGCCACGGCGGCGATGCGCAGCTCACCCTCCGTGCGCTCGATCTCGCGAATGTCTGTGTCCATGCAGAACAGCACGGTGGGCTGGCCAGGCACCTGAACCACGGTATGGCTAGAGTAGACGGGCAGCAAGTGCCCATCTTTATGGCGCAACTCCAGGCGGCCCGGGGCGATGCCTTGGCCAGTCTCAAACATCTCCTTGACGCTGGCGCGCACCACGTCCAAAAGGTCAGGCGGAATGATGAGGTCGTAGAGGTTGGAGCCGAGCGCCTCTTCTGGGCTGTAGCCGTAGATCTGCTCCGAGGCGCGGTTCCAGTACACCACCTTGCCATCGGCGAGGTAGCCCTGAATAGACATCGCATCGACATTGTCAAAAAGGCTGTGAAAGCTCGTGCCGGCGCCCGAAAAATGGTTCATGGCGGCCATGGGGCTGGCTGTCAGCATCGTGCCTCCCGCTCGCGGCCCTTTGGGGAGCCTTTCTGCAGCTTGGCATGCAAGCTAGGTGCAGGGCGCTGGGTCGTCAATGGGCTGACACGCAATTCGACTTCTGGAACGCTTCCCTGACGCTACTCGCTCTGTGCCTCGCGGCGCTTCTTGAGTTCGCCCGCGTAGTCCCAGCGGATGGCCCGGGACTTGACGAGCCAGCGCTGTAGATCGGCCGGGTCAATGTCTGCAATGGCCTGATACACGCGCTCGCTGGCCTTGAACTTGCCCACGGGTTTGAGCGCTGGCTCGTCAAACAACTGTCCGCTCCAGAACAGCAATTGCACGCCTCGGCGCGTCAACGTCAGGCCCACAAAAGGCGTCCCCTCGTCAAACCACACCGGTGCACCGTGCCAGATCCGCACGTCAGCGCCATGCAAGCCGGCGGCGACCTGCGCAGCCAAGGCGTGGAACAGCGCTCTGGCGGTCTCGGGCAGCGATTCTGCATAGGTTTCATAGATGGGTGCGGCGGCGGCGTCCATGCAAGGCCCTGACCCGCGCGATTGGCGGGAACGGGCAAAGTTGCATGGCGCGCAAGGCTGGTCAAGGGGCGAGTCTGCAGCGCCAATCAGCTCGACGAGCGCTGGCCCGCGACGCATAAGCACCTGCTCGCATTCACGTTTTTGACAGCCGCAGTCAAACCGAGCGCAGAGGTCTGCCCTACGCCTCGCCGCTGTCGAACACCACCTCGTCGCCATCCGCCCGGGCCAAGGCGTGCTCGCCCGCGCGCAACGCCGCCAGGCTCGCCAAGCGATCGTGAAAGCCGCGGGTCGACCAGCGCACCTCGGCGGCGTCACCGTGCAGGGTCGCAGCCGTGTCGGCCATGGCGTCGCCCTGCAGGTCCGGCTCGATGCCCAGGTCGGCCCAGGCCCTCTCCACCTCGCGCTGTAGATCCGCGGCTTGCCAACCCAGCTGCAGGCGCTCGACCGCCACCGCTAGGCGCGCGGCAAAATCTTCTGCGCGGAGCCGCTGGCCCGGAACCGTGGCCGCCGCGGCCCGCACCGCCAGACGCCGCACATCGCGCAAGACGCCCTGGCGGGCGCTCTCAGCCACCGCTTGGCGCGTCGCCGCAGCCAGCATCAGGGTTCCCGGGGCCAGTACGCAAAACAGCAGGCCCAGACTTAGGTCCAGACCTTGGATGGGCAGGTCGCCGCGGCCGCCCAACAGCGCCAAGGCCATGACCGCCACCGTGGCCAGCGGACCACCGGCCAGGCGCGCGGCGCCATCGACGTGATCGCGGGTCAGCCCCGGCACATTGACTGCGAGGCGCTGTAAATGCCGCGGCCGCTGCGGATTTGCCCCCAGGTACTCGGCCTCAGGGCCATCTGGCAGCGCGGCATCGCCCTGCAGCACCGCGTGGGGGAAGACAAAATCGACGTCGCCGGCGTCGCTGACCTGCAGGTCGCCGTCCAACTGCGCAACCAGCCGGCTGCCGATCGACAGGGCCTCCTGGGGATCAACGGCGTGATCGATGGCGATTTCCAGCGCCGCCACCCGGCCGCCCTGGCTGCGGGCCCGCGAAAGCACCCGCCGCGTCATGGACTCATCGCCCGGCCGGCCTTGCAGGGTTCGCCCCAAGGCGCGCACCAGGCGGATGGCCAAGTCGTTGGTCGGCACCCAGCGCTCCCAGGTAGCCGCGCGGCGGGCCTGGCGCAACCACGCCGCTGGGCTCAGATCGCGCAACGGCTCGCCCAAGCGCCGCACCGCCAACCACAGGCCGCGCAGCCACAGGCCCACCACTGCCAGGCCGCCCAGCACCGCGGAGGCCAGCACGGCGACGGCCAAGCCGGTCAGCAGCGCCATACAGCCTTCGCCGTCCACGTCCAGGTCCAGCGAGGCAGCCCCCAGCCAACCTGCTGACTCGCCAGATGATTTGGCAGAACGCGGCGCGACTGGGCGCCTCTGCGCGACCTGGCGTTGCTGCATGGCCCTGCGCACCAGGGCGGGCGGACCTTGGGGGAGCGGCTCGGGGGCTTCTTCGCGCTCTTCTGGCTCTAGGGGCTCGCTGTCGCCCTCCATGGGCTTTTCAGCTGGCGCCATGCGCGGAAAGCGCCGCCAAGTCACCATGCGCACGAGCCATGCCCCCGCCTGCGACAGCGCAAACACCGCCAGCAGCGCGCCGATGCCGCCCAGCGCCGCCAGGAGCCGCGCTTCGTCCTCTTCTGCGCGCCACACCGCCCCCAGCGACGCCGCGCCCACCGCTACCCCGGCGACCACCCACCACGTCGCCCCCAGATTGGCCAGCACCGCAGCCCCAAACAGCAGGGCCCGCTGGGGCAAGCTGTGCCAGGCGCTGCGCACCGCGGTCTGCAGGTCGGCGACGGCAAAATCGTGAAGCAGCCGGCCTTTTTGGGTGACGCGCAGCCGGCAAGGCAGGCGCCGCCGCCAGTCGTCGAGCAGCGCCGCCGCCACCTCGCCGGCCACCCCCAACTGCGCGGCAAGGGCCGGGGCCTCCACGCCGCTGACGTGGCCGTTGTGCGCCTGGGCGATGAGCAATTGCACGGCCTTGGGCTCGGCGCGGCGCAGCGCCGCCTCAAAGCGCGCGGCGGGCGTGCCCTCTTGCGGCTGGGTCTGCGGCAGGCTGGGCATCCACCGCCGGGCCTGCCCCGGCTCCGCCCGCAGGTGTTTCGCGACTAGAGCCCCCGCCAAACGGGCCAAAAGCGGCGCCGCCACCAAAGTCGCCAGCAACACGGGCAACAGGTCACGTTCGAGCACAGCGGACCTCGTTCCAGCAATCCCAAGCCGGCGCCTACAATAGCACCGCCTCCTCGGCGGATCGACACGAGGGGTGGGTCGTCTAAACTCGCCTTGGGCCCAGGAGGCCCACGCGGGAGGCGGCGATGCGCGGCGCAGAGATGGCGGCCAATCTGGTGTTCTGGTCAGCGACGCCCGCGAGCGCTTGGTGGCTGGTGCGGCGGGCGGGCTGGGGGCTGCTGGCGGCGGGTTCGGCGGGCGTGGCCATAGGGGTCACCCTGGCGCTCGCCGTGTCCTGGCTGATCAGCTCTCGCGACTAGATTCTGCAGCACCGACAGCCTTGCCCAAGCAGGCAAATGGGCTAATTTGTGCCGGTCTGGCCCCAAGAGGGCCGCTGTTGAGGCCTCACCATGGCGGAGCCCAGCCCAAACGACATCTGCTGCCCCGTTTTTGACCCGACCCCGTGGCAAGACCAGGAAATCACCTGGGAAGGCAAGCTCTTTGTCCGCGACCGCGTGCGCGCGCTGTTCCACATCCCCCTGAACTTCTCTGGGGTGATGACGCGCAACATGGCGCTGATCGAGGCCGCGGGCGCAAAAACGCCTGGCAATATCGTGATCTCTGACGAGAACTCCCTCTTTGGCTCCGACGTCTACATCGAGGCGAGCAAGGTCGTCCCGGGCGCCGAGATGGCCACGCTGACAGGCACCTTCTTGACCAAAGTCTTTGAGGGGCCGTACAGCGCCATCCAGGGCTGGGTCAAAGAGACGCAGGCTTTTGTGGCGAGCCGCGGCAAGTCCGTCCAGCACCTGTACTTTTACTACACCACCTGCCCCAATTGCGCCAAGAAATACGGCAAGAACTACGTGGTGGTCTTGGCAAAAACCTAGGCCTTCTGCGGCGGGAGCTGCAAGTAGCGCTGGCACCAGGCGTCCAGGTCCTCGCCAAAGGTGTACGGCGCCACCACAAAGGGAAAGCCAAGCAATTCCAACAGCCCACGCTTATGCGCCGCGACCTTGAGGTTGTGCACCGGGTCCTGATTGCGGCCGATCATGAAATCGACCTCGGCGCGGTAGGGCAGGCACACCAGCAGGTCGTAGCGCAGCGCCGCCTCCTTGCACTGGTTGAGGAATTCCTCATTGGTCGCGCGAATTTCCTGGTCGCTCTGGTTCTGCAGCCAGTAGGCCAGGTAGTCGATCGCCGTCTTGTCGGAGACAAAATCCTCTGCCGCGGCCTCCAAAGAGACCTTGCGCCGCAGGGCATCTTCGCGGATGCGCCGCCGGTCCCCCGCCACCACGCCTTGCCAGGAATCGCGGCCGCGATCGCGCAACACGGTCAGCACGGTGTCGGGGATGTAGGTGCTGTGCAGGTGCTTGGCCAAGGCCTTGGCCAGGGTGGTCTTGCCCGTGCCGGCCGAGCCGACAATGCCGATGCGCATAGGATGCTCCGTGTTCACGCGGGTCAATCGCAGGGGCCGTCCCAGGTGGGGCGGATCCACTGGTGGTCGCTGGCGCGGCGGCCGTAGAGGTCATCCACCTCCAGGTCGACGCGCACACTCTGACCATAGATCTTACAGGGTTCTTTGACAAACGCCGCGATGCCCGGGTAGATGAGCCAATCGCCATCGCCCTTGAGGTTGCCGATCATCTCTACCCGCCCTGGCGAGATGACTTTGGCCTGCGCGCCACTGCCCAGGTACATGGTGACGGCGACCCTGGCTTTGTTGGGGTAAACATTGCGGATGTGTGCGCTGACCCAGATGTGTTGGCCGCCTTGCGGTCCGCGGATAATGGGCGGTTCAAAGGCGCCGCTGCTCCAGTCGACAAAGCCCTTGCCCTCGTCATTCGCGCCGCCGACCTGAGCCAAGGGCGCTTCTGGAGCGGAGTCGGCGCTGGCACCGCCGTCGCTGGAGCCGTCGCTTACCGCCGCCGTCGCGCAGCCCGCGGCGATCAGCAGGACCGCGGCGATCAGCCCCGCTGCGATGCCCAGGCAGGTTTGCCCGCTCTGCCCCGCCCTGGTCATGCCCCGCCGCCTGCGCAGCCGCTGGACCGACCGCGATCACACGATAGCAGACCCCTGCGCCCTGCCCAAGCGCGTTGGCGGACGGCTTTTTCCCCAACGCGCGCTTGCACCGGCTGGGCGCATTGCGCACCATGTAGGGTTGGTCGGACGATTGCGCGCACGGTCCGCCGCTGCGGAGACGGGGAAATGGGTCAAACCTTGAGTAATAGTAGCGTTCTTTCGCTCCGCCGCGCCTTGGCCCTGTGGGGGCTGGTGCTGCTTGCCCTCAGCGGCTGCAGTGACGAGACCGGCACCACCAGCGCTACCACCGGCGGCGGCGTGGAGAAATGCTTGGCCACCAGCGCCTCTGGCGGAAGCGTGTCCATCGACTGCTACGCCAAAGCGGAATTGCGCCGCGTGACCACCAACCAGCTGCTGACCGGCGCCGCGGGCGAGCGCACGGAAGTGCAGGCCGGGCTGGTGGCGATTGGCACGTCGCTGGATGTCGATTTTCGCCTGGGCAACACCGCCAATCCGGCCAGCGCCGCGCCTTTGCGCATTGACGAAGTGCGCCTGACGTACACCGCCAAGAGCCCACTGGAGACCGCCAGCGATCCGGCCTTCTCCTGCTGGAACGGCACCGGTGACAAGAAATGCAGCGAGATGAAAGGCATTTGGCACAAAGTCGTGCCGGCGGGCTTTGAAGACTCCGCCAAGAACTACACCACCCAAGAGACTTTTCGCATTCGCTACAAGCACTTTGACACGGTGGGCCGCAGCGCCAAGGTCTGCCTCAAGCTGGGCGGAGACAAGCTGCTGGCGTCCAAGGAGCTGTGCTACGAGATCTACACGACCACGGGCAAGCCCAAGCTGCTGGTGCAACCGGCGCAGATCGAGTTCCCCTACGTGCAGATCGGCAAGACCGACACGCGCGATCTGAGCCTGGTCAACAACGGCGACGCCACGCTGTATGTCAGCAAGATCGACCTGGCGCTGGCCCCGGCGTTTAGCTTGCTGATCAAGGACCAGACGTACAAGCCCGGCGCGCCAGTGGTTTTTGATCCGCCGCTGGAGCTGGCGCCCAACAAGTCGCTCGCGGGGCAGCTGCAGTTCAAGCCGACCGATGACAAGAAGCGCGACGGCGAAATCCGCATTTTCAGCAATGATGCGGCGATCAAGGGCGGCCTGCCGGTGCTGGTGACGGCCAACAGCAAAGTGCCGTGCATTGAGGTCAAGCCCGCGCCAGTGGTGAATTTTGGTGTGGCCCAGCTGGGCAAGGTGTCGACCTTGAACCTGACCGTGAGCAACTGCGGCACGGAGAAGCTGACCATCTCCAAGCTGGCGATCAAGCCGGGCGGCAGTGACGCGTACAGCCTGGATTTCGCCGCCAAGGGCGCGCCGACGGAGACCGCGCCGTGGGTGCTGGCGACCAATGAAAGCCTTGAGATCCCCGCACTTTATACGCCGCCCACCCTAAGCCCGCTGGATCCGGCGACCCAGACGCCGCTGCCAGACTTGGCGCAGCTGGAGGTGGCGTCGAACGCCGCGCCGGTGTCGCTCAAGCTCACGGGCGTGTGCATGGCCAAGACCTGCCCGGAGGCCAAGATCAGCGTGACCGAAGGCGAGCAGGTGGTGCCGCAGACGGTGTTGCACTTGAGCGGCGCGCAGTCGATCGCCCCGGGCGGCGGCTCGATCACCAAGTGGCTGTGGAAAGTGCAGAAGCAGCCGGAGGGCAGCAAGCAGGCGTTTGTGCCCGGCGCGTCCTTCCCCAGCCCGACCTTTACCGCTAACGCCGCGGGAGAATACGTGCTTTGCCTGGATGTGTGGGACGATCAGAACCCGCCGCAGCAGTCGTGTACCCCCGCGTGTGTGACGGTGTTGGCTGTGCCGAGCGAGGCGCTGCACATCGAGCTGCTGTGGAAAACCCCGGCGGACAAAGACGAAACCGACAAAGGCCAGGGCGTGGGCGCGGACATGGACCTCCATTTTGCCGACGCGCTGGCCCAGGGCCCCGATCAAGACTGCGACGGCGCCGCGGATCCGTGGTTTAGCCAGCCTTTTGACGTGTTCTGGTTCAATCCCACGCCCAAATGGGGCAGCGCCGCGACCCTGGACGACGACGCCCGCCTCGACCTGGACGACACGGACGGCGCCGGGCCAGAGAACGTCAACCTCGACTCGCCCCAGGGCAGCGCTAGCGAGGCCGCGCAGTATTCCGTAGGCGTGCACTACTGGAACGACCACGGCTTTGGAAAATCCTACGCCACGGCGCGCATTTACGTGTTGGGCAAGCAGGTGGTTGAGATCAAGGACATCGCCCTGAATCCCGTGGACATGTGGTATGTCGGCAAGATCAACTGGCCCAATGAGGCCATGGGCGGTACGGGCCCGGTGCTAGAGCAGTGCCTTCAGAGCGGCGACGCGTGCTTAGCCAAGAAGAACCCGGCGGATCCCAAGGGCGGGGCGATGTGGCAGGCCAGCGGCACTCCGTGCATCAAACCGTGTTATATCAGCCCTCTGGCCAATTCCAACTCGGCGGTTTGCTCGCTTCCCAAGTAGCCGGACTCTGGCCATCGCCCCGGGCCGCTCGCCTGGGAGGGCGACGGTTGCGCGGGGGCGCGTGCCTGCTATCCTCCGATCAGGTGGACACAACGGAGGTCGCCATGTTCTCGGACGAACGCAAGGTTCTGTACGCCGACAATGCGATGGACGCTCAGCCGATTCTTCAGTGGCTGCGCGACAATGGCATCGACGCGAGCCTGATTGACCCCGACGACCTGGGCGGCCTAGATCCCGCATTGGCCTTTGCCCACGCCACCGGCATTGTGGTGCCGGAGGGCGAAGTTGAGCGGGCCCAGGTGCTGATTGCCGAGTACCAGAGCGGTGTTGTCCAGCCTACGGACGAGCTTGCTGAGGCCTAATCTCTTGAAAGACAGGCTGTCCATGCCCCTGAAGCGATGGCTGTGCGTTCGCGGCGTTCTGCTGCCGGCCCTGGTTGCGGTGGCCCTGGTTGCGGTGGCCCTGCCGGCCTGCGGACCGGTGCAGGTGGCGCGCAAGGTCGAGGCCAAGAGCCCAGAAGTCCTAAGAGAAGAGGCGGCGTGCCTGACCGGGGTCGCCGGGGCGTGCATGCAGCTGGGCCACCGCTACGAAGGCGGCGTGGGCGTGGCGGCTGATCCGGTCAAAGCCGGCGCGCTGTATGAAGACGGCTGCCGCGCGGGCGATCAGAGTGCCTGCGGCGAGTTAGGGCGGATCCTGCGCCTGGGCCTTGGGGTGCCGCGAGACGAGGTGCGCGCCGCCGATCTGCTGTCCATCGCCTGCCGCTCAGGGCAGATGCCAGCGTGCGTGCAGTGGGGGGCGATGCACGAAATGGGCGAGGGCGTGGCGCAGAATTACGGTTTGGCGCTGAGGCTTTACAAGACGGCATGTGACGAGAAGGATCCCAGTGGCTGCACCGGCCTGGGGACCCTGTATGCCGACGGCCACGGCGTTGAGCGAGATCCTGCCCTCGCCCTGGCGCTCATCGCCGAAGCCTGTGGCGCGGACTACGGTCCGGCGTGCGCCCACCTGGGCAACCTGTACGAGACGGGCAATGGTCCGCCCAGCGATCTGACCAAAGCCCGCGGTTGGTATGAGAAATCTTGCCAGTTGGGTGCCGGCTCCGGCTGCCTCTTGCTGGGGCTGCTGCACCACAAGGGCCTTTTGGGCGCGCAGGACGAAGCCCAGGCCCTGGCGCTCTTTGACCGCTCCTGCGAGCTGGGTCACGCCACGGGCTGCGCCTATGCGGTGCGCCTGCTGGAAGGGCCCGACCGACCGCAGAGCGATGCGGTGCGCCGCCGCGAATACCGCGCCAAAGGCTGCCTTTACGGCCAAGGCGCTCTGTGCCATGAGCAGGTGGAGGCCTGTCTGCAGGCGCCCCATGGCAAGGATGCCGGTCCGTGCTCAGGCGAACAGGTGTGGAAGTGGCTGTCGCGGGCCTGTGCGGCGGCCCACACGTTTTCCTGCGTGCGCGTTGGCGAATTGCTGGAACACGGCGGCCAACTGCTCGATCACCGCGTCTCGCTCGACCGCCAGCGCGCCCGCCAAGCCTACAAGCGCGCGTGCCGGCTGGGGGACAAGATGGGCTGCCAGCTAGAGAGCGAAATGCCGCTCCACGAGGCGGGCGACGCCGCGGCAAGGCCGGCTGCGACACCGTAGACCCGCGCCACGACCCCGCAGATCCACGACGGAATTGGGATTCGGCTGAGGGCTACCCAAAAAACTGCCGCGATGACCTTTGCAGCGCTTGCGTCCGCTGGGCGGCGTGCTTATTTGCCCCGATACTGGCGGCACCGTCCGCATGGAGAACCCGATGGCCACTCTCGCCGAGGTGCAGAAGCGCCTAGAAGCCAATGACGGCATCTACAGCGCCCGATTCGCCGGACAGTCGCGCACGACCCGTGACCTGGACCTGCTCGACACGCTCATCGCCACCGCGCAAAAGCTGGCGACCGAGGCGCGAGCCGTCGCGGACAAGCCGGCGCAGCGCCAGGAATTGGTCGCGGAGGCTGAGCGGCAGCTGGAGCTGTACCGCAGCGAGCGCACGCTGATCGTCCAGATGCGCCAACAGCACGGTGAGGCCGGCATTGAAGCGGCGGTGCTGGGGACCCGCGCCAACATCGTGTTCCACCGCTATGCCCGCCATTTTGCAGGTCAATCGCGCTCGACCCGCGATGGCACGCTGATGGCCGACATGATCGACCAGCTCAAGGGCATTCAAGGCGAGATGCAGGCGCTGCTGGCGCGCAAGCCCGGACTTCAGCAGGTCAAAGACGACCTCGGCGTGGTCACGGGGCGCATGCAGCAGTTTGAGGAAGAGCGGCGCAACATCGGCGCAGCGCAGAGCGACGGCACCCGCGATCAGCAGGCGACCGGCCTTGCGGGCACCGCCAACAACTTGTTTGCTCAATACCGCAGTAATTTTGCCGATCTGCCGCGGGTGACCCGGCGCCCAGAGCGCTTGGCGCGGATGATCGAGGCGCTGACCCAGGTGGGCGAGCGCATGAAAGCGCTGCAGCAGCAGGGCCTGGCCGACGAGCACAACGACCGCAATATCGCCATTGTGGCGGAGCGCCTGGGGGCGTGGCAGAGCGAGCTGACGGCGATCCGCGCCGACCGGCAGAAGTCGACCCCGGCGACCCTCGCCTCGGACCTGGGCACCGCGGCCAACGCCGAGTTTGAGGCTTGGGGGCAGCATTTTGCCGGCCAGTCGCGCAAGACCCGCGATCTGAACCGCCTGCGCGACATTTTGGACCGCCTGGACGACGTAGAGCGGCAGATGCAGCGCCTGGAAGAAGTGCACGGCCGCGCCGATAACCGCCGCAATCTTGAGATTGTGCGCGACACGCTGGTCACCTACATCGGCGAGTGGGAAGAGATCGAGAAAGCCCAGGCGGCCTAGCGGCGGCAGGCCATGGGGATCAGCGCGGCGCGGCAAAATTCTTGACCGCTGTCGGTCCTGAGCGACCATGGGCACGCGCCCTGGGTGGCGCACATGACGCCCATGCCTGCAGACCTGATCGCGCTTGACCCCCTGCCCCGCAGCCGCAAAGTGGGCGTGCACCGGAGCCGCGCTGGCGGCCAGCCCGACCTGTTTGCCACCGCGGAGCGGCTGGACGCCGAGGGGCTGTCTCTGCGCGAGGTTCACGAGGCGCTGGGGCGCTATGTGTGGCTGGACCTGGATCTGGGCGACAGCGAGCCCGTGCGGGCCCTGGGCGAGGTTCTGCCGTCGCGCGATCCGGCCCAGGTGGCCCTGGACATCCGCTTTAAGCACCTGTTCCCAGACCAGCGGCGCAAACTGATGGCGGCCCTGGATCGGGCGTAGGCCGTGCGAAGTCGCTGGCTGGCTGTGGCGCTCGCGGCCCTGACTGCTTCGCCAGCCCTGGCAAATCCCTTTGAGTTATTTGGTGCTTCGGCGGGTTCGGCTGCCTTGGGCCAGGCGGTGACGGCGCGGGTCGACGACTGGTCTGCGCTGTGGCACAACCCCGGCGGTCTGGGGCTGGCGCAACCCCACATGAGTGTGGGCACGCAATTGTCTTTTGATGACGTGAGTGTGCGCCTCAAGCCGCGGCCCGCGGGCTACGATCTGCCAGACCTGGGGGCGGGATCACCCGTGATTCCAAGTGCCTATCGCCTAAACAAGCGCCAGGACAGCCAGGATATCGCCAACCTCTACGATTTTGTCCTGGGCACGGTGGGCTCTTTTGGCCTGGAAAACCTCCGCGTGGGCGTCGCGCTGGCCCTGCCGCTCAACCGCCTGGGTCGCCAGGCCTCGCACTATGCCGACGAGCGCGAGCAATACGCGAGTAACCGCT
>JBIKTV010000532.1:0-3967 GCA_044347905.1 Myxococcota bacterium | reverse complement strand
AAGTCGGCCTCCGGTCGCGTCTTCCGCTCGCTAGCCCGCACCGCGGAGCTCCAAACCGACCTCGGCCAAGCCGCCGCAGCCACCGCGACGCGCAAGCGCATCGTCGCCACCTTCGCCGCCCGCGCCCTGCCGCGCAACGCCGCGCCCGAAGCCAGGATCACCGCCCAAGCCGCACTGGACCTCCTGCAACCCCGGGTCCAAACCTTGCTCGCCACCCAGCCAGACCCCACTCAACTCCCTAAGCTCCAAGCCGATCTCGTCAGCCTAGTCACCGCCACCCAGGCCGTCGACCGCTACGACGCCCCGACCGTCCACGCCTCCGCCGCGGCCCTGCGCTCGCGCCTGCGCCGCCACGTCGCGCTGCGAGCCCGCGCTACCGCCCCCGAACTCGCTGCCCGCTTGCAGGCAGAGGCCGTCGCCGACCTGACCAACCTGCTGAAAACCCAGCCCGCCAACGCCGACCTTCGCCAAGAACTCCACTACTACCAGCCCGACCTGACTCCACCGGCAGGCTTCGGCCTCGTCGCCGACTTCGACCCACCGGGCACGCTACCGCTGGCCATCGAACTGCCTGCGCCCGCTAGCGATTCAGCAGTCGCGACGCCGTTCAACCAGGCCCTAACCCACTACCGTGCCGGCCAAACCGACCGCGCCATCGCCGCGGCCCGTCGCGCCGTGCAGCTCGATCCAGCCCACTCGCGGTCCAAAGTCCTGCTCTCCACGCTACAGTTGCGCAGCGGCGACCCGACCGGCGCGCTGGCGACCGTCGACGCCGGCCTGACGGCCCGGCCGACCGACGTCATGCTCCTGGCCCAGAAGGTGCTCGCCCTGGCGGCGTTGGGCAGGACGCCAGAGGCCCTGCAGGTAGCCCAAGCGGCTTTGCGCCTTGACCACACCAATCCAGAGCTTCAGCGGGTGGTTGGCGATGCCTACCGGCTCGCCGGTCGCGATGGTCTGGCCGAACTGGCTTACGACATTGCCCGGTCGACCTACCTAGACGACCTGGCCAAGACCGACGAGTCGGCCCCTCCCATAAAGCAATACGAAGACCGCAAGCTCCGCAGTTACGGCACGCTGCAAGGGGTCGACGCCGAAGCGCTGCCGCGCGACGCCGGCCTAGCCCACCTGACCGCCGCCACGGCCCGGCTAATCCTGTGGAAACCCTTGCGCCCCGACCTCCAAGCCACCCGCGACGACCTCGAAAGCGCCCTCAAGCTCCGCCAAGACGCCGCCGAACTCCACGCCGCGCTGGGCGCGGTCCTGCTGGCCCTGGGCGACCGCGCCGCGCTGCCGACGCTGCACAGGGCCCTGGAGCTGCGCCAGGGCGACGCCCGTCTGCTGAACAACCTGGCTCTAGCTCAGCGGATCTCAGGCCAAGCCCAGCAAGCCCGCGCGACCCTGGACCAAGCCCATCGCGCCGACGCGCAGCTGGCCGCCCCCCTGTACAACCTAGCGCTCCTGCGGCTCGACGCGCTGCGCGACGGCAGCGACCTAGCGGAAATTCGCAAGCTCCTAGCGCAGTTCAAGCAGCTACGAGGCCCGATGTCTGCCGGTCAGGCCGATCCCGCCGATGCGCTGCTGGCCGAGGCTGAAGCGCTGCTGGCGTGGCGGGTGGCTGGAACTCATTGAACTCAGGAACACATCGCGAATTGTTCCGCATACCTTGCGACAGCTTTCCCAGCTTGCTCGGCAGTGCCAAGCTCCATACGCCGAGTGCGGTCTGAGGTTCGCCATGTCCGTAGTCAGCGCCACAGAGGCCGGCACAGTTGTTCAGGTTGGTCGATGCCGTGACCGAAAGCCGACCGGGAGTAGGCCGAAAGGCACACGCCCAACGCCACTACCGATGCAGCGGCTCTGCCGTTAACTTCACCCCAAGACCATGAAGAAGCTTCAGGACGGTGTCATAGCGCGGCTTAGCCCCCGGCGCCAGCGCCTTGTACAGGCTCTCGCGACCCAGGCCTGTTTCTCTTGCCAACTGGGTCATGCCGCGCGCCCGCGCCACGTCGGCAACTGCGGCCAAGAAGACCTCTGGGTTGGGATCTTCTAGGGCTGCCGTCACGTATTCGGCAATCACATCTTCGTTGTCCAGGTACGCTGCAGCGTCGAAGCGCTCAAATTCAATCATCATTTACCTCCTGGTTCGCCGGTGGGCGGCAGCAATTTGGCCAGCCGCTGGGCGTGGCGGATGTCGCGGCTCTGGCTGGATTTGTCGCCGCCGACGAGGAGCAAGTAGACCAGTTCGCCGCGCCTCGTGTAGTACACCCTGTAACCGGGTCCAACGTGAATGCGCAGTTCCGAGACGCCTTCGCCCACAGGGGCCGCGTCGCTGAAGTTGCCCAGTTCGGCCGAACGAATGCGCTGGACAACACGGGCCTTGCCAATGGCGTCCTTCAGGGCGCTGAGCCAGTTGTCGAATTCCTTGGTCCGATAGAAGGTCAGCATGGGCGAAGTGTATCCATTTGGATACGGGTGCGCAAGCGAGAGCTGCGGCGATTGAGTCGGTTTGCGGGCCGTTGGTTTGGTCTCCCCGGCCGGATAGGCTCAGCCGCAGGACGCAGCGATTAGCCGCGGGGCGGAAGATCGGCTTCGGACAGGCACATGGCGATTGTCTGGTCCATGACATCGCAGGGGATTCTCCCCATCGGCCAACCGCCGGTGACGCGCAGAGTCGCGCCCCCGGGGCGGCGCGCGGCCCGCGAGCAGCGCGGACGGTGCTTGCTCAGGTCTACTGTGCGGCCGGTCGCTGCGGCTTCGAACTTGCCCAGTTATTGCAAAACTTTGGGCCCGCGAGGACCTCGTTTTGGCCCCGATTGGCCGGGCGATCCTGCGTCGCCGGCCCGAGCTTTTAACTTTGGCACATGTGCCAAAGTTAAAAGCTCACCCCCAGCCGCGCAGCGCCGGGTGTTTGCGGCTTGTGGCGGCGGGCTCGTTCGGCCAGAGCAACGCGCTGGTCAAGCCAGGCCTAATCGGCCAGATCCTCGAGCGCACTCCGCAGGGGGCGAATTCGACTGTTCGATAGAAGGTCCGCACGTTCGAAGCGCATCCATTTGGATACGCCGGTGCGACCGAAACCTGCTGCGATTGGCGTGGTTGGCTTGGCGTTGACCCAAGCCAGCCAGGCGCGTAGGCTCAGCCGCAAGACGCAGCGACGAACCGCGGGGCGCGAGGTCGAGATGCCAAAAGCGCGTTCAGTCCTAAGGGCTTGTCAGGCCGTGGCGCTGCTGCTGCTGGCTTGGAGCCTTGCCGGCACGCCGGTGGACGCAAAGCCGGTTCCGCGCTCGCAGCCGACTCTGGCGATGTATGGCTTGGCGATCCCCGCAACAGCGTGCGGGCCTGTCAAAAAGCTCAGCCCGGACGAGAAGCTCTGTGAGCGCCGCGACGAGGCGGCGTGCGAGCGGCTGGCGCTGGCCGCGCTGCAACAGCCTGACCGCGCCCAGGATTGCGCGGTGTGGCGCGCGCTTGGCCTGGGGTTTGCGTCGAGTGAGGCTGTGCAGAGCGAGCGCCTGCTGCGCGCGGTGCTGGGGCTGGTGGACCGGCAATTGGGCGGCGCGGCGGAGCAAGGCAAGGTTCATGCTGCGCAATTGCAGGTGCGGCGGGAGCTTTTGCAGCGGTTTGCGCCGGCTGAGGGCAGTGAATTGGCGCGGGGGCTGCGGCGCGATATGGCGGTGCTTGGGCTGCTGGGCCCGGTGGTGGACCTGGCGGGGTGTAGCGCTGCGGCGGCGTATCTGAAGGGGCAGCCGCGGGATGAGAAGCCGCAGGTTGTCGAGGGGTTTGTGCCCACGGCGCTGGGGGCGCTGGGGCCGCTGGTGCAGCCGCCGTGGGCGCGCTTGGCGCTGGCGGTGAAAGCTAGCGGGGATCCGGAGTTGCGCGGGGAGTGCGGGCCGGTGTTGCGCGAGACGGTGGTCGAGCTGCTAGTGCAGCCCGATTGGGACCAGCTCGGCGGTGTGGGCCAGTGGCAGGCGCTGGT
>JBIKTV010000531.1:0-3970 GCA_044347905.1 Myxococcota bacterium | reverse complement strand
CGGTGGTCAACGGGGGCCTCCAACGGTCGGTGCTCGCGGGCCGGGGCTGCTGGCGGCCTTGGTCGGTCCGGAGAAGGCCAAGCAAGTGTAAACGATGTCGCCGGTCCGCTTTGTAAACGATGGCGCCGCTCGCACCGGGGCCAAAGCGAGGCGACTGTGCGACGGCCACCCGTCTGTGTCAACGCTCAGGAGCGGTCGGAGCTAATTGCTTGTGGTGACAGGGCATTTGGGCGCCTCGCCTGCGGCGACCAGGCTGCGACCGGCGAGGCGCCGGCGGCGTCGGACGCCGTCGCTCCGCGATTCGCATCCTTGGCGCGGGGGAGAAAAACCGAGCCCGGCTAAGGAATTGGCGGGCGATCATCGCACGCTCTGCCAAGCCCAAAGCGAAAGGGGGCGTCACCCGCAGGGCGGAGGCGCGGGCGGGGCGACCTAGCAGCGTGTTTGACCGAGCCCCCGTGGCCCCGCCGGCGTCTCCGGGCGCAGAGGCCGGCAGGCCGGAGCGCCTAGCACCCGGTCCCGCGAAGCGGGATTCGCCCAGCAAAAACCGCAAGCCCAGCTGGCAGATCGGCTTGAACAACGGCAATTTCTTGCGGTTGACGCTGGGGATCGGCCGGCATAGGCTCGGCTGGGACGGCCACCGCTTGGGGCGGCACGGCGCTGGCCGAGGCTTGGCATCCCATCAGAGGCGGCGATGCGGCGAACCATCGAGTTTATCCAGTCTTTCTGCGCGGTGGCCCTCCTGGCTACAGCGGCGGCATGCAGCCAGCAGGTCGTCCACACGGATGCGTCAGCCGGCGATGCTGGGGCGGACGCGGACGCTGCGGAGACCGCCGGCGATGGCCTAGGGGCCCCCGACCAAGGGGCGCTAGTTGCTGACATCGCTGAGGTTTTGGACGCGCCCGGCGATAGCCTGCCTGCGGAGACCGCTGCTGGCGATACCTCCGACACCTCCGACACTGCCGACACCGCCTCCGCGCCAGAAGTCACTGCAGATGCTGCGGATTCGCAGGCTTTGGGCGCTGATGACTGGCCGGCGCAGGTGTTTGCCCCTTATGTGGACGCGAGCCTCTACCCCGTGGCCAAGATCGCCGACATCGCCAAGGCCACTGGGCAAAAGCGCTATACGCTTGGCTTTATCGTTGCGGCAGACGCCAAGACCTGCAAGGCGACGTGGGGCACCTACTACAGTTTGGAGGCCGGGCCGGATTCCTGGGAGGGTGGCGCGGCTTACACGCTGTACGGCCAGATTGCCGCGCTGCGCAGCCAAGGGGGCGACATCGCAGTCTCCTTTGGCGGGGCGGCTTCTGTGCCCCTGCACGTCGCTTGCCCGGATGTCGCGGCGCTGACGGCCCAGTACCAGGCGGTGGTCGACAAGCTGGCGCTGCGGCGCATCGACTTTGACATCGAGGGAAGCTGGCTGGAAGACGCCAAGGCGACGACGCGAAACAGTCAGGCTATCGCGGCCTTGCAGAGCGCAGCCGTGGCCAAGGGCAAGCCGCTGGGCGTGTGGCTGACGCTGCCCGTGTTGCCCAGCGGTCTCACCGCTCAGGGGCTGGCGATTGTGGATGACGCCCTGGCCCAGGGGGTGGATCTCGCCGGGGTCAACCTGATGGCGATGGACTACGGTGACGGCGCCGCCCCCAATCCCAAAGGCATGATGGGCAGTTACGCCATCTCCGCCGTGCAGGCGACCCATGCCCAGCTCGCGGCGCTGTGGGCCAAGCACAAGCTGCCGATCGCGCCGGCCGCGCTGTGGGGCAAGCTGGGCTGCACGCCGATGATTGGCCTGAACGACGTCCTGACCGAGCTGTTCAGCCTGGCGGACGCCAAGCAAGTCGCGAGTTTCGCCTCTGCTCAGGGCCTGGGGCTGCTGTCCATGTGGTCGACCAACCGCGACCATCCGTGCCCCAACAGCAGTCAGGTGCAGCTCAATTGCAGCAGTGACCCGGGGCAGAAGGCCGATTTTGAGTTTACCGCGGCGTTGCAGGGCGCGTTTGGCCCCTGAACCCGGGCGACGGCCTTGGCAAAACCCAGTGCCGCCTTGGTGTTTTTGGGTGCCAGGCCCCTGCAGTCGCTCAGGTTGAACGGCCGGGGTGCGCTACAGCTCCGCGACCTTCTGCTGGTATTCGGCTTGGCTAATTCGCCCGGCCTTGGCGTCTTCTGCCAGGCTGTTGAGCTTGGCGGCGTCCAGCTGGGCCTTGGCGGCGATCTCGCCTTTGTGGGCGACGTAGGCGGAATTGCCCTCCTGCTCAGCGCTTTTGAAGCTCGCCAGCAGCACCGCCGGCTCGTCTTTGGCGCCGTTCTTGAAGTACTCGTTGGCCACTTTGCCCAGGGCCCAGGTCGAGGCAAAGGAGGTGGTCGCGCCCACCGCGCTGCCCCAGCCGGGCACCAGCTTGGCCAAGTTGTTGACGGCGAGGCGCGCCCCCGTGCCCAGGCCCAGGCCGTAGAGCAGCGACTTGGCGGCGTCCTGGTCGACCTTATGGCCCCAGTATTGGCCGATGTCGCGCACCAGCTTGACTTGAATGGTGATGACGGCCAGATCCGTCAGAATCGCCATGCCGGGCACCGGAAAGGCGCCGAGCACCGCGGACAGCACCGCGTATTTCAGCGTGTCTTCTCGCACTTCCGCCGCGCGCTTGGCCGGGTCGCCGATCGGCTGGATCGCCGAGGGCAGCAGGGTGTCGCGGGCCTCATTGTACAGGCGGTGCACCAGGGTCACCTGCTGATCCGCAATGCCCAGGCGCTGTTGGGCCAGGTCGAGCACTGCTTGCTCCAGCGGCACGCAGTGGCCGTCGGCCCAGGCCATCGTGTACATCGCGTGCCAGGCGCTGTCTTTGGCCTCTTGGCTGTCCAGGAGCCTAAATTGCGCCTCGATATCGACGGGCTGAGCCACCAGCACATCCACAGACAGGGCCCGCAGCGGCAATTCGGCCAGGGCGGCTTCAAGCTGGCGGCGCTCGGCGGGCGCGATCTCACCATCCGCCTGGGCGACGGCAAAAAGCAGGCGCAAGCAGGCCACTGCTTGTTCTTCGGTCATCGCCATGGGCTACCTCGGGCGCCGAAAACTGCACAGCGCTCGCGGCACTATAGCCGGGCAAGCGCCGTTGGCAATGGTGCGGACTGCCGCGGCGATGCCGAGTTGGGTCTGTGGCCCCCGGGCTGAACTCTGATTTCTGCTGGTCCTTTGCGTACCGCTGGACACCCTGCGGGTGCAGGAGACGCTCCACGACGCGGTGCTGCGCATCGATAAAGTGCTGAAAGGCAAAGGCTGGCAGGAGCGCCTGGATGTTCCCTTCCGACCAGCGGGTACGAGCGGGCCTCCGTGCCCGCGACCTACAGGACTTCGCGCTGGCACCTGCCCAGCGACAAAGGGATTGCCGACGAAGGCGATTTGAGGTCGCAGGCGCGGAGGCCTGCTCGTACCCAGTATGGCTGAGGAATTGCCCGCGCTTCGTGGCCTGGTCAGGCCGGTGGCACATCAGTCGCCCGACGAATTCTACAAGCTCGCGAAGTATCTGTGCCGTCCAAGCACCGCCGGCAAGCGCGTAACTGATCAGCAAGACGGCCGGTTTCGGGTGGAGCTCAAGACGGCATGGCGCGATGGTACGACCGCGGAGCTGGGTCACCGCGCGGTCGAGCGGGCCCGGCGGATTCTGGTCGGGTGGCTTGGTCAGCGGCGATGAGGTTGGTGTAGAAGCTCTATGTTTTGCAATGCGATTTCCGGACTGGATCAAGCTGGCGGCAAGAATCAAGGAACGGGGCTTCAAGACGAGCTTGCGGTCCAGGAAGCCCCCTTCGTCACCCCCGCGGAGGCAGGGGGCCCAGGCTAAAACCAAACTATTCTCCTGGGTTCCCGCCTTCGCGGGAATGACGGTGGGGGCGGTTCTGCGGTTGTTGCACGAACCGTGGGGCGCATGCGTCGTCTGGTCGCGGTGATTGACCAGCCGCCGGTGGTCAGGAGGATCCTGGC
>JBIKTV010000530.1:0-3972 GCA_044347905.1 Myxococcota bacterium | reverse complement strand
CTATGCAGATGATCGCGCGGTCGCTGACCACGGCGATCAGGTCTACATTGTGGCGGCCCTGCTGACCCAGACGTGGCTCGACCACCAGGGTCCGAGGGGGTATGCAAGTCTTTGCAGGGAGTTGCGGAGCGGCCGGGGCTTCGCCGACGCCTTTCGCCGCGTCTGTGGCGAAGACGACCGCCACTTTGCCGCGCGCATCGCCGAATCCTGGCAGATCGAAGCGGCCCGCCGCTAGAGAGCCGGCACGCGGTGCCGTGCGGAATCCTAAGGGCCTGCGCAGGCTCTTAGGCAGTGGAGGTCGCGCAGACCCCGACACCGACCTTCCGCACCCCTTAGGAGTTCCCATGGCCACCAAGACCATCACCCTAACCGCTGAGAATTTTGAGACCACTATCAACAAGTCCGGCATCGTGCTGGTGGACTGGTGGGCCGAGTGGTGCGGCCCTTGCCGCATGTTTGCCCCCGTCTTTGAAGGCGCGGCGGCCCGCCACAGCGATGTGGTATTTGGCAAAGTCGATACCGAGGATCAGCCTGAGCTCGGCGGGGCTTTTGGGATTCGCTCGATCCCGACGCTCATGGCGTTCCGCGACGGAATTCTGGTGTTTGAGCAGGCAGGGGCGCTGCCAGCGCAGGCCGTGGATGAGCTTTTGCGGCAGATCCGCGGGCTCGACATGGATGTGGTGAGGGCGGAGATCGCCAAGCACGAGGCCGGGCTGGCGCCGGCGAATTAGCGCCTGCGGCGCTGGCTAGCAGAGGGGAATCCGCGCTCCGCGCGACGGGGGAATTGGCTTTTCCTCAAAATATTTCAAGGGGAGGAACCAACTCTGTCGCAGCGCCGCTTCATCGCTCCATGTATTCGCGCGCGGCGCCTTGCCCCCCTTGACCCCTCCTCCTTTACTCTCTACCCCTTCACACCGATTTACCTGGCGAATTTCAAATGGTTGCGACGACCGTGGCGATCGCCAGCCGCGAGCGAAGCGCCGCGGCGGTGGGAGCCGTCCACCGCTTGCGGCGGTCCAGACCGAGGCCTGCGGTGATGGCGTTGCGGTGGCGCTGCTGGCAGCTTGGCCACAGGACTGCTTGGAAGCGCAGGCTGTTTTATCCAGGGTGAGGGATTGAGGCGTGGCAATGGCTCGGCGCGCGCGCCGGGTGGTTCGGACCCGTGCAAAAATTGCTCGACAAGGCCTCTCGCGGAGCGGTGCAACGAACCCGAAGGGGGCGCGCAATTGCGAACCACCCAGCAAGTAAATGGGCCCGTGAAAAATCGACTAGATTTTTCACGGGCCCTTATGCTGCTCGGCGACGATGTTGACTCAGGTTTGGACGGCTCCGGCCAACTCGGCTGCGAGCAAATCGGCAACTACTCTGACGCGCGGGATGTCGTATGCGGAACGGGCACATATGAGCCGAAGGGAGCCTTGCGCCTGTGGTCCCAGGTCAATTGGCAGGCGCACAAGGTTGCTGGGACGGGAGAAGCGGTGGCGCAGCCGTGGAAGGATGATGGCGCCGACACCGGACTCCGCAGCTGCCATGTTCACAAGAAAGTTGTCCGAAGCAAAGGCCGGTGTGAACCCTGGGATCTGGGCCTTAAGCATCGGATTTGGTGGGATTCGGTCGTAGGGTGGGGCCCAGGCGATCCAAGGCAACGTAGCGAAGTGCGGCTGGCTCGGAAGGCGCGCAGCGAGGCTTTTCGCGACATACACCCCACTCTGAAACTCAAGTGCTTGGATAATCTTGAGTTCCTGCTGCTCTGTGCCGCCGATGCGGAGCGCGAGGTCGGCTTCGCCGCGCCCAAGATCAAGGCTATGCAGCGCCGAAAGCACCTCTAGGCGCAGCCGGGGGTGCTTCTCTGTAAGCCAGGAGGCAAATGGAGCCACGAAGTCCGCAGCTAGGCCATGCGCGGCGGTCACGCGCACGACTCCGCTGGGTGAATTGGCGGCCGCATCTGCCGTTCGGCCTAGCTCGCCAGCCCACTCGGCCATCCTGCGCGCTGGAATGAGCAGCCGCTCCCCAGCGGAGGTAAGCGAAGTCCCACCAACGCTTCTGCGGAAGAGCGCGGCGCCAAGGCTGTATTCTAGCCCCGCAATGCGGCGGCTTACTGTGGGCTGGCCGATCCCAAGGTGGCGCGCAGCGGCAGTTACGCTGCCGGTTTCGGCGACGGCGAGAAACAGCTTGAGGTCTTCCCAAGAGACATCCATGATTGGATGGTATCATGCAGTATCAGTCGTTGTCCATCCGATTTCGGCTGGCTATCCTTCTAGCCTGAGACCCGAATGGATGGGTCCGCGAGGGTACATATGAAGCGACGATTAGTTTGGCTGGGGATCGCAGTGGCGGGAGTCCTAGCGGCGAGCGTAGCAGCGATGAGCCTGTGCGCTACCACGGGCCACCCGACGGTTCTCTCGGCCCTCGGGACGCCCTCGCGAAGCGCGGCGATGCTAGGTCTTCTTGAGCAACCGGGGCCGCTAGAGGTGGAAACGGTGGTGAGCGCTGATTGGGCAGTGGACCGCAGCAATATCATCAATATGGAACATCCCGAGGCGATAAGAGCAGGGCTCAAGGAAGGAGACGAGCCGATCCAGGTCTACTTCCACGTAGTGCGGCATCCGAAGTGGGGGACTTTCATCATCGACACAGGCGTTGAGAAGGCTCTGCAGAACGACCCGGATCACGCGGCCTTCAACGGCTTTATCGCCGGTTACATGCACCTGGACAGGCTGAAGTTCCGCCAGCCGTTGGGCGACTGGATCCAGCAGCACGGCGGCATTTTGAACGGCGTATTCTTCACCCACCTGCACTTGGACCATGTGACCGGCCTGCCCGACGTGCCGCGGCAAACGCCGTTGTATGCCGGCCCGACTGAAGCGCACCACCGGGGATTGTTGAATGTTTTTAGTCGATCCGGCTTGGATCGCGGCTTCGACGGCCGCCCTGCGCTCAACGAATGGGCGTTCCGCGCCGACCCTGACGGTCGCTTCGCTGGGGTAGTGGACGTCTTTGGCGACGGGTCGCTATTCGCGCTTTTTGGGCCGGGCCACACCTCCGGCAGCACGGCCTATTTGGCTCGCAGTACCAAGGGACCTGTGCTGTTCACGGGCGATACCGCCAGCACCGTCTGGGGTTGGGAGCACCAAGTCGAGCCAGGGGCATTCACGGACGACCACGTTCTGGACGCAAAATCGCTGGCTGCTTTGCATAAACTGGTTGAAGAGCATCCCACCATCGATGTGCGTCTAGGGCACCAAGCGCTGCGGCGCTGAGTGGGTCAGGTGCATCCGTCGTAGCACACGTTCCGGGAAGCTGGGTTCGGAATCGATGGCGCAAGAAGCCCCAGCAATCCTCAAGATATGCGAAGTGCAGGATGCATGGAACCCGACGGCCAGACCGTCGATTGGACCGTCTCGCCAACGCCTTGCGGCAGTCCAAACCGAGGCGGCGCCTGTAGCGCTTTAGCGACCACCTCGACTGGCACACACGGTCTGGGCTGCGCACAGCCTCCGAGCTCCAGCGATGCTTTTGGCCGCACCAGCGCTTGCTCGTCCACCCCAAGGTCTCGACGATCCCCGCCGCCACGGCGCTTCGCTCGCGGCTGGGTCTAGGCTCGTCCACCCCAAGGTCTCGACGATCCCCACCGCCGCGGCGCTTCGCTCGCGGCTGGGTCTAGGCTCGTCCACCCCAAGGTCTCGACGGTCCCCGCCGCCACGGCGCTTCGCTCGCGGCTGGGTCTAGGCTCGTCCACCCCAAGGTCTCGACGATCCCCGCCGCCACGGCGCTTCGCTCGCGGCTGGCGATACCAGGGGTCGCCAAGACCATCTGAGATAGTCCAGAGAAAACGGGGTGAAGGGGTAGAGAGTAAAGGAGGGTGGGGTGCAGGGGAGGGAAACTTTAGGGCGAAGGGGCTTTGCCCCTCGGCCCTATGGTTCCTTCCCCTGCAACATCATTCTGGAAAGGAGAATTGCCCCCTCGCCCGGA
>JBIKTV010000127.1:0-13188 GCA_044347905.1 Myxococcota bacterium | reverse complement strand
GGCCTTGGTGCTGGATTCTGGCCGCGTCGTCGAGGAAGGGACCTTGGACGCCCTGGTGGCCCGCCCTGGCCATCCGACCACCCAGTTGCTGATGCGCCATGCAGGGTTGAGCGCAGGCGCGGGGTCACTGTGATACAGACCCGCGATGTGCATTTGACCCTGCGCCGCGGAGCCCATTCGCTTGCGGTGTTGCGGGGGCTTGATCTAGATATCGCATCTGGAACAAGGACTTGCATCATCGGCGACTCCGGTGTCGGCAAAAGCACGGTGCTGCGGGTTCTGCTGGGCCTGCAAGCCCCTGACCGCGGCGAGGTGCGGATCGACGGGGTCGCGCTCGAGGCCTGGCTGACCAGCGATCGCCTGGCCTTGCGCCGCAAGCTGCAGCCGGTGTTCCAGAGCGCCGCTGCTGCCCTGCCACCGCGCAGACGGGCCCTGGCGATCATCGCAGAACCTTTGCAGATTCACGGCATTGATCCGTCGACCCACCACAGGCGCTGCACGGAGGCCCTGGACGCAGTGCAACTGCCATCGAGCATTCGCCAGCGCTATGTCCATGAATTGTCTGGTGGGCAACAACAACGGCTGGCCCTGGCGCGGGCGCTGGTCCTAGAGCCAGAGTGGCTGCTGGCAGACGAGCCCACCTCGGCCTTAGACCCCGCCACCGCCCTTGCCGTGAGCGAATTGCTCCGCGATTTGTCGCGCGACCGCGGCCTGGGTCTGCTAGTGGTGACCCACGACCCGGTGCTGCCGCTGGCCCTGGACGCCCAGGTGCTGCGCTTGGCGGGTGGTCAGGTCGGCGAGCCGCTTTCGGCCGCGGAGTGGCTGGCCCATGATCGCGCCCAGTGGCAGGAATTGACCGCCGCCTCGCAGCATCATCCGCGGGCGCAACTGAGCGAGGAACCATGAACTCAAAAGCTTCGCCCTGGCGCCGCATCGCCGCTGTCGCCGTCCTGATGGGCGGAATTGGCTTGGCCTGGCGCGCGGCCTCTGAAGCCAAGCGCGATGTCCAGGTGACCTTCTTGCTCAATCGCGCCGAATTCCGCAGCGGCGATGCAGTGATCGACCGAAGCCGCCTTGTGCGCTTTGATTGGCGCGTGCCCACAGCCGCGGGGGCCAAAGGAACTTTGCAGGCCGGCTCGCTGCATTGGCCCGCGGGCAAGGCCCCAGAAGCGACCGAGCCGATCGCCATTGAGCTGCCGCCGCAGATCCATCACGTAGAGGTGCGCTGTACTTTTGCCCTGGCAGGCAGCGCGACAGCCCGGACCCGCGGGCTAGTGACCGTCGACGCGACCAGCGAGGCGATCACCCTGAGTGTCGACGAGTGCGGCAACGCCGAGCCCTAAAGCGTCGATCGGCAACGTGTTTTTGGAGGCTTGGCTCGTCCGCATCTGACGTACGCGGCGCGACCGCCTAGCCTCAAGCGCCTTACTTGACGGGGGGAGCCATTGCAGGCGCGCCGGGATTCGCCGCCTTGTGCTTCTTGTATTCGTCCTGGTAGTAGCGCTGCTGGTCGGACTCGCTGAGTTCCTTGCCGTCTTCCGCGTAGCGGCTGGGGCACTTCACCGTCAAGTTGCTGGCGACCAAGGTGCCGTCTTCCATCCGCCCTTGGACGATGGCGTCGCGGCCCTCTTCAAACGGATCGGGCAGCAAGCGATCGTAGGCGATCGTCAGCTTGTGGCCCTGGCCGTCTTCTAGGTCAAAGCGAAAAGTCTTGCTGGCGGGCTCGCCGCGCACACTGCCCTTGGCGACCTTGCCCGCGACCTTGATATCGCGACCGGCGATTTCTGCACCGGCGCTGGAGAGCTGCTCGAGCGAGTAATTGTACATCCCGGCGCCGCCGGAGGTGCTCGTGCCGACGACCGCGAGTCCGATCGCCACCACGGCAACGACAATCACCATCGGCGCCACCGACTTGTTCTTGCGGCGCGGCGCTTCGACGGGCAAATTTGCCTTGGCAGCTGGGGAGTTGGTGTCGAGCTGGGTGTCTGGGTTGGACATCGGCGGACCTTTGGCAAAGAGAAACTGGACGGGCCCCCTGCCGCGCTGGAATGCGCAACCTGCAGGCCCTTTCAGTGTACGGCGGCCCCACTTGGGACGCCACACCCGTATGACAAATCTCTGGCACAAGGCCCAAAAGCCGCCCTGTGGTAAATTGTGTGCGCCAAGGGGAGTCGGATTGACACGGGCGGCGGCAATTCGGCACCTTCAGAAATAGTAGCTTGAGCTGCGTGACTGTGCGGCGGCGTCGGCTTGGGAGTTCTGGGATGACAAGGAGTGCGAAGATGAACAAGAACCATCGGAAATGGTTGATCTTGCTGGGGACACTGGCGATATCGACCGCGGCAATCGGTTGCGGCGAAGATGAAGCCCTCGTCGGCAGCGATCCGGTGGACACCGCGGGCACGGGGGGCAATGACGTAACCCCTGTGGACGGCTCAGGCGGCACGGATGCCGCGGCTCAGACCGACGTCGCGACCGGGACGGACAGCCAGACGGGCACAGACGACGCCGATGCCACCACCCCCCCTGATAGCGCTGGCGATGCAGACACTTCCGGCTCAACGGACGACACGGGTGGCATGACCGACCAGGACACCACCGGCTCAGACGCCGGTGATGCGGGCGGCGCGACCGATCAAGACACGACCGGCGACACGACCACACCCGACGACACGACTGCCCCCAGCGACACCGCGGGCCCCGACGACACGACCGCACCCAACGACACCACGGGCCCCGACGACACGACCGCACCCAGCGACACCGCGGGTCCCGACGACACGACCGCACCCAGCGACACAACCGCACCCAGCGACACCACTGCGCCAAACGACACGACCGTCCCCCCTGACGGCGGCGTGCCCGCGTGCACCAAGGCTGAGGATTGCCCTGCAGCAACGGCGCCTTGTACGGTAGCCGCGTGTACGGCTGGCGTGTGCGGCACGGCCAACGCCGCCGATGGCGCCACCTGCAGCGACGGCAACGCCTGCACCGACGGCGACACCTGCAAGACGGGCAGCTGCCAAGCTGGGGCGCCCAAGAGCTGCGACGACGGCAATGCCTGCACCGTGGGGGCTTGCGACGCCGCTTCGGGGCTGTGCTCGAGCCTGCCCATGGACGGCACGGCCTGTGACGACGGCAACGCGTGCACCACCAGCGACGCCTGCGACAAGAATGGCCAATGCGCGGGCGGCAGCGCCCAGAAGTGCGACGACGGCAACCCGTGTACCGACGACGCCTGCGACCCGGCCAAGGGCTGTGGCGCCGCCAACAACGCCGCCGCGTGTGGCGCGGACGACAAGTGCCTAACCGGTGGCGTCTGCAAAGAAGGCAAGTGCGCCGGCACGCCGGTGGTTTGCGACGACGGCAACCCCTGCACCAAGGACGCCTGCGACAGCAAGCTGGGCTGCGTGGCCTCTGCCTTCTCCGGCGTGCCCTGCGAAGACGGCAGCGCTTGCACCGAAGGCGATCTTTGCACGGACGGCAAGTGCGCCGCCGGCAAGGCCAAGGACTGCAACGACGGCAACCCGTGCAGCGATGACAAGTGCGACAGCAAGCTGGGCTGCGTCAACACCGCCAACACCGCGGCATGCGACGACGGCGACAAGTGCAGCGACAAAGACACCTGCAAAGACGGCAAGTGCGCAGCGGGCGCGGCCCTGAAGTGCGACGACGCCAACCCCTGCACCGATGAAAAGTGCGACCCCAAGACCGGCTGCGTGTTGACCAACAACACCCTGCCCTGCACCCTGGGCACGGCCTGCGAATCGGGCGCGTGCAGCGCCGGCAAGTGCGTGTCGACCGGCAGCAAGAGCTGCGACGACGGCAACCCGTGCACCAAGGACTCCTGCGACGCGGCGAAGGGCTGCGTGGCCGTCAATGTCGCCGACGCCAGCGTGTGCGCCAAGGGCGATCTGTGCGTGACCGACAGCCTGTGCAAGACGGGCAAGTGCGAGGTCGGCGTCAAGACGGTCTGCGACGACAAGAACGTCTGCACCGATGACGTCTGCGACGCCAAGCTCGGCTGCAACTTCTTCCCCAACACTGCCAAGTGCGAAGACGGCGACGCCTGCACCATTGGCGACACCTGCGCAGTCGTCGCTGGCCAGGGCGCCAAGTGCAACCCGGGCAAGCCGATTGACCTCAAGACCTGCGACGACGCCAACAGCTGCACCACCGACTCATGCGACAAGGCCAAGGGCTGCGTACACAACGCCGTGGTCGGAACGCCCGTGTGCGACGACGGCAACAAGTGCACGGTGGGCGAGACCTGCACGGCCGGCAAGTGCCAGAACGGCAAGGCCAGCGTCTGCGACGACGGCAAGATTTGCACCACAGACAACTGCGATCCGGCGACCGCGGCTTGCTCTTGGACCCAGTCCAACGGCGTGTGCGACGACGGCAACGGCTGCACGGAAAGCGACACCTGCGTCAACATGGTCTGCACCGGCAAAGACGTAGTCTGTGACGACAAGAACCCTTGCACCACAGATGCTTGCGACAAGGCCACCGGCAAATGCGTCGCTACCGCGCTCAACACGGGGGCGTGCAGTGACGGCGATCTGTGCACCGCCAACGACGCGTGCGTGGCTGGCAAATGCACTGGCAAAGCAGCCACTTGTGACGACGGCAACGCCTGCACCGACGACAAGTGCGACCCGGCTAGCGGCAAGTGCTTCAGCACCGCCAACACCGCGCCGTGCACGGGCGCCGACCTCTGCACGACCGGCGGCGTCTGCGCCAATGGCGCCTGCAAGGCCGGCAGCACCCCCAAGTGCGATGACAAGAATCCTTGCACGGTCGATGCTTGCGATGCCAAGACCGGCACCTGCTCAGCCCCGGCGGGCAATGACGGTGCGGCGTGCGACGATGGCGCTACCTGCTCGACCGCCAGCGAATGCCAGAGCGGCGTGTGCGCGCCCAAGACGGCGTGCCAGTTCAGCGCCACCAAGTTTGACTGCAACACCAACCCGGGCTGGACCATCGTGACCCCCGCCGCGCAAACCCCTGGGCAGAACCGCAATGTCAAATGGGCCATCGACAACAATGGCCAGGTCAATGGGGCCGACGGCTGCTCGATGAACTTCAACGACGGCAACGACTACTGCGACGGTGTCAACGTGTTTGGCCAGAACCTCTGCCAGCTGCCCACCGGCACGACCACCTCGCCGACCATCGACCTGACGGCCACCTCCGTGGGCAAGCTGCCGGCGTGGGCGCTGTTCGACATCTTCTACGACGTCGACATCATGACGGGCAATTCGGTGGGTTGGAACGCTCCTAAGGTCACGCTGATCGATGTGGGCAACAACAACGCGGTGCTCGCGAGCTGGGTGCTGCCGGTGACCAACGGCGACATCAACGTGTGGAAGAAGAACTACAAGCTGCCGCTCACCGCCGGTTTGGGCAAGAAGGTGGCGCTGCAGTTCTCGATCAACCTGCCATTTACTGGCTTGCAGTGGAGCTACGACCAGGGCAATGCCGGCAAGGGCGTGTACGTGGACAACTTCCGCGCCGAAGCGGGCTTCGTGGCCGAGATTTGCGGCGACGGCATCGACAACAACAATAACGGCTTGACCGACTGCGCCGATGCTACCTGCGCGCCGACACTTGGCTGCTGTGCGCTCACCGACACCTGCGCCAGCCTGCCGGTGGTCAAGGACGAGTTCGCCTGCACCAACAGCAACTGGAACTACACGTCGAGCAGCCAGTCGGTGGTGTGGAATGTCGACCAGACGCCGGTGGCTCCTGCGGCCAAGACCGGGCAGTGCCGGCTGAATTACAACGACGGCACGGACTACCAGCCGGGCAATGGCGGCTCAGTGGCGGGCGGGGCCAGCTGGAAGAACACGGTCGACTTGACGAAGGCCAAGAGCGCTGTCGCGGTGTTCTGGGCCTATCAGGACGTCGAGGATGCGATTGGCCAAAGCGCGGCGTTTGACCGCCTGTACCTGCAGGTGACCAGCGACAACTACAACAACTGCCAGTGCAACAGCACCCAGGTGTGCAGCCAGCAGAACAATACCTGCAACACCAACAACACGCTGACGTACGTGGTGCCCAAAGACACCTTGAAGACTTGGCAGCAATTTAGCGTGGATCTGACCAAGTTTGCGGGCAAGAGCGTGACCTTCCGCTTCAAGTTCGACTCGGGCGACAACCAGAACAACAACCTGCCCGGCGTGTTCATCGACGACCTGCGCATCTACGCGCAATAGTCCGACCGTCCTGCTACAACCCGCGGGGTCGCTTCCAGGCAGCTGGGACCGGCCCCGCGGGCGTTTTTGCCTGCCCTACAAGGCACTTTGGCGCAGGATCGCCGGCGGCTGCGGGGAGCGGGCTTCTATTGACCGGGGAATGCGGGTACACTCTTGCGCGTTTTGGTCTCGCCTGTTCGAGCCGATCCGAGCCCGCGACAGGTGCCAGACTGCTGCCATCTGCCCCCACTTTTCTGCAAGGAGTTCGCCGTGCTAGAAGCCTATCGCCAGCATGTCGCGGAGCGCGCCGCCCTGGGTATCCCGCCGCTGCCGCTGACCGCCGCCCAGACCCAGGCCCTGACCGAGCTGTTGGTGCATCCGCCGGCGGGCGAGGCTGAGTTTCTGGTCGATTTGCTGACGCACCGCGTGCCGGCTGGCGTGGACGATGCCGCGAAGGTCAAAGCCGAGTTCTTGGACCAGGTCGCCAAGGGCACGCTGCCCTGCCCCACGCTGAGCCGGGCTAAGGCCACGGAGTTGCTGGGCACGATGCTCGGCGGCTTTAATGTCAAGCCGATGATTGAGTTGCTGCCCGACGGCGAGTGCGGCCCAATCGCCGCCAAGGGCCTGGCGCACACCCTGCTGGTGTTCGACTTCTTTCACGACGTCGCGGAGCTCGCCAAGGCGGGAAATGCCAACGCCAAAGCGGTGTTGCAGAGCTGGGCTGATGCCGAGTGGTTCACCAGCAAGCCCGCGGTGCCGGAGAAGGTCGTCCTGAGCGTGTTCAAGGTGCCGGGCGAGACCAATACCGACGACCTCAGCCCCGCGCCGGATGCCTGGAGCCGCCCGGACATTCCGCTGCACGCGCTGGCGATGCTCAAGAACCCGCGGCCGGGCCTGGTCGACAAGCCGCTGGAAGCGATTGCCGAGCTCAAGAAAAAGGGCCATCCCGTGGCCTACGTGGGCGATGTGGTGGGCACGGGCTCGTCTCGCAAGTCGGCGACCAACTCGGTGCTGTGGTGGACGGGCGATGATATCCCGTTTGTGCCCAACAAGCGCTTTGGCGGCTACTGCCTGGGCAACAAGATCGCGCCGATTTTCTTTAACACCCAAGAGGATGCGGGGGCCCTGCCCATCGAACTCGACGTGGCGCAGATGGACACCGGCGACGTGATTGAGCTGCTGCCGTACGCGGGCAAAGCGCTGAAAAACGGTGCGGTGATTGCGGAATTCCAGGTCAAGTCAGATGTGCTGTTTGACGAAGTGCGCGCGGGTGGCCGTATCCCGCTGATCATTGGCCGCGGCTTGACGACCAAGGCCCGCGAATTCTTGGGTTTGCCTGCCTCCAAGGTGTTCCGCCTGCCCGTCAGCCCCGTGGACACCGGCAAGGGCTTCACGCTGGCGCAGAAGATGGTCGGCAGGGCCTGCGGCGTGGACGGCATCCGCCCGGGCACCTATTGCGAGCCCAAGATGACCTCGGTCGGCTCGCAGGACACCACGGGACCCATGACCCGCGACGAGCTCAAGGACCTGGCTTGCCTGGGCTTTTCGGCCGACCTGGTGATGCAGTCGTTCTGCCACACCGCCGCGTACCCCAAGCCGGTCGACGTGAAAATGCACAAGGAGTTGCCGGGCTTTATGGCCACCCGCGGCGGCATTTCTCTGCGGCCGGGCGACGGCATCATCCACAGCTGGCTCAATCGCATGCTGCTGCCGGACACCGTTGGCACGGGCGGCGACTCGCACACCCGCTTTCCGATTGGCATTTCCTTCCCCGCCGGCTCTGGTCTTGTGGCCTTTGCGGCGGCGACGGGGGTGATGCCGCTGGACATGCCGGAGTCGGTGCTGGTGCGCTTTAAGGGCGAGCTGCAGCCCGGCGTGACCCTGCGCGACTTGGTCAACGCCATTCCGCTGTGGGGCATCAAGCAAGGTCTGCTGACCGTGGAGAAGAAGGGCAAGAAAAACATCTTCTCCGGGCGGATCCTGGAGATCGAAGGTCTGCCCAAGCTGCGGATCGAGCAGGCGTTTGAGCTGAGCGACGCCTCGGCCGAGCGTTCCTGCGCCGGTTGCACGGTCAAGCTCGACCAGGAGCCGATCGCCGAGTACCTGAACTCGAACATCGCCTTGCTCAAATGGATGATGGCCCAGGGCTACGGCGACGCCCGCTCGATCCAGCGGCGCATTGACGGCATGCAGGGCTGGTTGGCCAAGCCGGAGCTGTTGAGCGCCGACGCCGATGCCGACTACGCCGCGGTCATCGAGATCGACCTCGCCGAGATCAAGGAGCCGATCCTGGCGTGCCCCAATGACCCGGACGACGTCAAGTTCCTCTCTGAAGTCGCGGGGGACAAGATCGACGAAGTGTTCATCGGCTCGTGCATGACCAACATCGGCCACTTTAGGGCGGCGGCGCGGGTGCTGGACGGCAAGAGCGACCTGCCGACGCGGCTGTGGATCGCCCCGCCGACCAAGATGGACCAGAACCTCCTGATGGAAGAAGGCTATTACGCCATCCTGGGCCGCACTGGCGCGCGCATGGAATTGCCCGGCTGCTCGCTGTGCATGGGCAATCAGGCGCAGATCCGCAAGGGCTCGACCGCCATTTCGACCTCGACGCGCAACTTCCCCAATCGCTTGGGCATTGACACCCGCGTCTACCTGGGCTCGGCGGAATTGTCGGCGGTGTGTGCCCTGCTCGGCCGTATCCCGACGCGGCAGGAGTATCTGGACCAGGTGAGCATGCTGGCGGCGAAGTCAACGGACATCTACCGCTACATGAACTTTGACAAGTTGGCGCAGTACGCCGGTTAGCGCGACGAGCTCAGCAGACGCGATGGGGTGGGGACCCGCAACCTGTAGCCCTGCCCATCGCGCTGTGCGACCGCCGTACACCTCACAGGACCGCAAAAGCAGCGCCGCCCGACCTCTGGCCCCGATGAACAGGGTGCAGGGGCCGGGCGGCCTTTGAACGCGGAGAGATCGTCGAATCTACGGGTTTTTCAAGCCCGCCTCGGTGATGGCCCACCAAGCGTAGCGGCCTTCACTGGTCCGACAGACAAGTCCGTCGCGCTCAAGCCTGGGCATCAGGTTGAAGATATTCTCTTTGGAGAAGTGGTCTGGCTCAGGTTGCATCTCGTGCAGCTCGGCCGCAGCGATCTCGCGATCATGGTGCTCGCGCAGAACCGAAAGCACGTATTCGCGGGCGGTGCCAACTAACTTGGGCATGGATTCCTCTTGGACAGGCTGGTCGGTGAAAGGCGCCGGAGCAAACGATACCATGAGCCGCGAGGCATATACATGCCCCAGAGGGTACCGGTTAACAAATTGTCGCTGGAGAAGCTGAGTACCCAAAACCCGCATTCCGCAACGAGATTGCTGAGGGTCGCGGCGCGGGTTTTGGGCACTACGGCGGGGTCATTTTCCGTTCATCGATCATCGGCCTAGCGGCAACCCTCCGCTAGACCTGACTGCGTTGCCCTAACGCGGATTGCGAATCGCGGCTTGCGCGGCGGCGAGACGGGCCACGGGAACGCGGAAAGGCGAGCAGCTGACGTAGTTCAGGCCGATGTCGTGGCAGAACTTGACCGAAGTGGGCTCACCGCCGTGCTCGCCGCAGATGCCGATCTGCAGGCCCGGGCGAGTCGTGCGGCCCTTGGCGATGGCGATCTTCATCAGCTCGCCCACGCCGGACTGGTCGATGCGCTGGAACGGGTCGGCGGCGAACACTTCTTGCTCGACATAGGCGCTCATGAAGCCCTTGGTATCGTCGCGCGAGATGCCGCAGGTGGTCTGGGTCAGGTCATTGGTGCCAAAGGAGAAGAACTCCGCGGTCTTGGCGATGGCATCGGCGGTGACGCAGGCGCGCGGCAGCTCGATCATCGTGCCGACCATGTAGTGCAGCTTGACGCCGGCCTGGGCGATGACTTCGTCAGCGATGGTGCGGGCCTGGGTGCCCGTCAGGACCATCTCGCGCTCCGTGCCGACCAGCGGGATCATGATCTCCGGACGCACCGCCAGACCTTCTTTGACCATGTCGCAAGCCGCTTCGACGATCGCGCGGATCTGCATGGCGTAGATGGCCGGGAAGGTGATGCCGAGGCGGCAACCGCGGTGGCCGAGCATCGGATTGGACTCGTGCAGGCCCTCGATCCGCGACTCCACTTCATGCGAGCTGACGCCGAGCTCGTGGGCGACTTCCGCCACTTTCTCAGCAAACACTTCTGGCTTGAGCGCCTCGCGCGACGGCAGGAACTCGTGCAGCGGCGGATCGAGCAGGCGCACGGTGACCGGCTTGCCCTCCATGGCCTTGAAGATGCCGTAGAAGTCGCCCTTCTGCATCGGGAACAGCGAGGCCAGCGCGTCGGCGCGGTCGGACTCGTTGGTCGCGAGGATCATCCGGCGCACGTGCATGATGCGCTCGCCCTCAAAGAACATGTGCTCCGTGCGGCAGAGGCCGATGCCCTGGGCGCCAAAGCGCACGGCCGTCGCGGCCTGCTTGGGGGTGTCGGCGTTGGTCCACACTTCCAGCTGGCGGTACTTGTCGGCCCAGGCCATCAGCTTGGCGAACTGGTGGTAGCTGTGGGACTTTTCTGCCGGGAACTGGCCGTCGATGACCTGCTGAACTTCGCTGGGCTTGGTGGGCAGCTGGCCCAGGATCACTTCGGCGGTAAAGCCGTCGATCGACAGCCAGTCGCCCTCTTTGACCACATGGCCGCCGACTTCCAGGGTGCCGAGGTCGTAGTCAATGGACAGAGAGCCACAGCCGACGATGCAGACCTTGCCCATCTGGCGGGCCACCAGCGCCGCGTGGCTGGTCATGCCGCCCTGAGCGGTCAAGATGCCCTGGGCTGCGTCCATGCCGCGGATGTCTTCCGGGCTGGTAAACTTGCGGACCAGCAGCACTTTCTCACCGCGGTTGCGCCACTCTTCGGCGTCCGAGGCGTGAAACACCACCCGACCAGAGGCGCCGCCCGGTCCAGCCGGCAGGCCCTTGGCGATGACTTTGCCCTCCGTCGCCGCTTTCTTCTTGGCGTCCTGGTCAAAGATCGGCGCGAGGAAGGCGGCGATGCCATCGGCTTCGGGGCGCAGCACCGCGGTCTTCTCGTCGATCAGCCCCTCTTCCTGCATGTCAACGGCGATGCGCGCCGCGGCAAACGGGTGGCGCTTGGCCGTGCGGGTCTGCAGCATCCACAGTTTCTTGTCTTCGATGGTGAATTCGAAGTCCTGCATGTCGGTGAAGTGGCGCTCCAGCCGCTTGCAGGTGTCGATGAGCTGGGTGTAGGCCGCGGGCAGCAGCGCTTCAAGCTCGGGCAGCGGGCGCGGCGTGCGCGTACCGGCCACGACGTCTTCGCCCTGGGCATTCATAAGGAATTCGCCGTAGATGCGGTCTTCGCCCAGGGCCGGATCGCGGGTGAAGCCGACGCCGGTGCCGCTGGTCTCGCCGCGGTTGCCAAACACCATGGTCTGGATGTTGACCGCAGTGCCCCACTCGCTGGGGATGCCGTTCATGTGGCGGTAGTGGATGGCCCGGTCGTTCATCCAGGACTGGAACACCGCGCCGATCGCGCCCCACAGCTGCTGCCACGGATCCTCAGGGAATTCCATGCCCAAGTGATCCTTGATCGTCGCCTTGAAGCGCTGGACCATGCCCTTGAGGTCGTCCGCGGTCAGGTCGGTGTCAAACTTGGCGCCGGCCTTGTGCTTGACGTCTTCCAGAATCGCCTCAAAGGGGTCTTCCTGCTTCTTGTCCTTGGGCTTGAGACCCAGGACCACGTCGCCGTACATCGCCACAAAGCGCCGGTAGCTGTCCCAAGCAAAGCGGGCATTGCCCGTGACTTTAGCCAATCCTTCCACAGACTTGTCATTCAAGCCGAGGTTGAGGATCGTGTCCATCATGCCCGGCATCGACGCGCGAGCGCCCGAACGGACAGAGAACAGCAGCGGGTTGTCCGAATCGCCAAAATTGCGGCCAATGGTCTGCTCGACCACCGCGACCGCCGCGCGCACTTGCGCGTCAAGCTCGGCCGGATACTGGCGCTGGTTGGCGTAATAAGCGTTGCAGACTTCAGTGGTAAGCGTGAAGCCAGGGGGCACCGGAATGTTGAGCTTGGTCATCTCCGCCAAGCCGGCGCCCTTGCCGCCTAGCAGACCGCGGAGCTCGAAGTCGGTCAGGTCGGGTGTGCGGTCATACGCGTAGACATAAGTCTTGGACATCATTCGCTCCTGGTGCAGAACGGGCCTCTGTGGGCTCCTGGTCGTCGGGTTTCCCGGCGCTGCAGATCACAGGCCGGAAGGTTGCGGAGAAGCTACGTCCAGACGCCCTTAGGGTCAACGCGAACGGCCCGCGCAAACGCCTCTGGTGACAATCGCGTGGTGGCGACGTGCAAAGCCGTGGCATTGTCTGCGCGCATCAATAGACCATGCGCAGGTCAGACGGAGCGATAAGGCTTTGTCAGCGCAGAATTGCGATCAGTTCTTAGCCGACCACGATAACTTGTAGCTGCCGCACACGGCGCCCGATTTGGGGGTCACGGAGATCCACACTTTGCCCGACTCGCTGCCCGCGCCGAGGAAGGAGCAACTGGGCGAGAATTTGGCAAAATCGCTAATGGTGCCGGTGTTCTTGGAGCAACAGCCGTAGGAGCCGTTGGGGCCGCCGGAAACCGAGCTGCCGTCGACGCACGAGATGACGTCCGCGCCGACCTTGCCGCCGCCGCATTGGAAGTAAACACAGACGTCGTAGTCGGCGCTCAGCGTGTCCAAGCGCGCGCTGGGCTTGATGGTGCACCCGGTTTTGTCCTCGGCCTGGAACATGTACCAATCGGTGTCGCCTGAAGGGCTGACGGTGGCGGTCAGCGAGCTCTCGCCTTCGCAGTCGGTCTTGGTGGTCAGCGTGTCCGGGCTGCTGGAGCTGTTGGGTTCGTAGGTGTCCGCGGTCGATTTGCCGGTGCACTTGCCGGCGACACAGACGTCCGCGGAGGTACAGGTGCTGTTG
>JBIKTV010000529.1:0-3977 GCA_044347905.1 Myxococcota bacterium | reverse complement strand
GCAGCGGAAACAGCTTGACCACCGCGCTGGTGATGATGCCCAGCTTGCCCTCAGAGCCCAGCAGCCACAGCCGCGGATCGATGCCCACCGACTCGCGCGGCGCCAGCTGACTGCGCTGCAGCACCCCATGGTTGGTGACCACGCTGATGTCGACGAGCAAATCCTCGATGTTGCCGTACTTGTTCTTCTTCATGCCGCTGGCGTGCGTTGCGACCCAGCCGCCCATCGTCGAAAACTCAATGGAGTCCGGCTCGTGGCCCATGGTCAGGCCGTGCTTGGCCAGCTGTTCGGCGATGTGCCGGCCGACCATGCCCGCCTGAATGCAGGCCATGCGGTTCACCGGGTCGATCCACAGGATTTTGTTCATCCGCCGCATATCGACGGAGACGATGGTCCGCGTCTCGCCAATCGGGCAGCGCAGCGCGTCCGTGACATTGGTGCCGCCACCGTAGGGAATGAGCACGCAGCGGTGATCCGTCGCCAACTGAACCAGTTGCACGATCTGCTCTTCCGTCTCCGGCGCCACCACCAGATCGGGCACGCGCGGCAGCTTGCCGTACTTGATGGCGTACATCTCCTCTTGGGTCTGGCCGTGGCCGCGGCGCAGGCGGAGGCGGTCATCGCGGCTGACATTCGCCTCGCCCACCAGCGCCTTGGCGGCCTGCTCAAACGCGGCATTCTCCACCGGCGCGGGCACTTCGGGCGGAAAACTGTAGGGATTGCGGTCATTAGCGCGGATGTCCGGGTGCATGATCCCGCGCACCCAGGGGATCAGCGTCGGCAGCGGCTCTTTGCACAGCTCGTAGCGCGTCCCCGTCATGATCACGTGATCGTCGGCCTTGGCTTCAAAACGCGTGTCGGCAAAGCCCCAGGTCGCGTCGGACTCGTCTTCGCCGATCGGCGCGGGCGGCGCGGGTGGGGTAAAGCGCGTGTCGCCCAGCCCGGCAGAACGGCTCGCACCACCAGCGATCATCTTCTTGAAAGCCTTGGCTTTTTGCAGCACAGTGGCCCCGGTAGCAACCAGATTCTGCGGGTCAAGAAGGGAGCGGCTTTTCATGGCGTAGTCCTGACGGAGTAAGGTCGCCGGCCCCGAGTCTGGGCGGACGACTGCGGAATTGCTTCAGGGACTCGATGCCCGCTCGACCTTGCGGGGGCTGGGAGACTATTCCGGAAAACCGCCGGAAGCAACTGCCCAAGTCCGCGTTTCGACGCCACCGAGACCCAACCTGGACGCAACCGCGACCTGACCGTGACCAAATGGTGACATCATTGGCGCAGACTGGCAAGCCCCAGTCGACAGTCGATTATTCCGCCTTCCGCAAATTTGCCCAGATGGCGTCGGCTATTGCCCGGCCTCTACGGCACAGGGCCAGGGCCACCCTCTGCAGGGCCGGTCAGCAAGCGCTGCACCCGCGGCAGCATCTCCTGAACTGCGCCGGGGCCCTTGATCGAGCCCTGCATGCGCCGCGGACCAGCGCGACCATCGGCAAGCGGCCGCACCAGCAACGGAATCATCCGCGACGCGTAGCCGGCCGCCTCCAGTCGGCTGCGATCGCGGTCGGCGTCATAGGCGAGGATGCGCACCTGGCCCAGGGCCCCATCCAGCTCTCCGCGCAGCGCGGCCTCGTGAAAATAGCGGCACGGTTCACACCACGCGGCGCCGACGTACACCAGCGCGGCCTGCCCTTGGGCCCTGGCCTCGCGGTCCAGCTGCTGCACCTGCACAGGCAGTTCGCCTTGGGCCGGGGCGTCTTGCCAAATCAGCTTGGCGGTCAGCGGTTTTGGCGTGGGCGTAGCCGCTGTAGCGGCAGGCGCTGGCGGAGGCGGCGATCGCGGAGCCTCGCGCGGAGTACACGCCGCAAGCACCACCAAGCTCAACCCCTGCGCCATTTGGCGGTACTCGCGTCTTTTCATGGCCCAGCCCACCTCCAGCGGCGAGGATACCAGGGACTGCTGCGGCGTCCACGGGGCGGTCATGCCCCACCTCAGATGCCGACCAGCCGCGCGCCCTTGCACCTGCCCCTCGCGGCGGTTAGCCTAGGCGTGGTGGGCCCTTGCCCATCCCCTGGAGTTGGCCATGCCCGCACCGCAAGCAGCCATGATGAAGAACCTAGCCAAGCTAGCCTTCAAGGCCCACGCCATCAAGCTGCCCGTCGGCTGGCAGCAGCCCTCCGGCGAAGAAGGCAAGCAATACAGCAAAGCTTTCAAGCAGTCGGAGCTGTTCGCCCCGCCCGATCCCAGCAAGCTGTTCATTCCAGCCTCCAGCAACAAGTACCACGTCGACACCGTCAAGCAGATGTCCGACAAGTTTGAGAAATACATCGACGGCATCTGCGACGCGATCTGCCAGGCCTGGAGTTCGATGCACTCCGCGGCGACCCTGGTCGGGGTGATCGTCAACGCCGTCACCGCTAGCGGCGGTACGCTCGTGGCCATGCCCATGACCCCGCTGATCCTGGGCAGCGGTCCCAAAGCTTCTCCCGCAGAGGCCAAGTTCACCACGACCATCTCCAATGTCGTTGGAATGGCCTTCTCCCAGTGGGCCTTGAGTGTCAAAGTCCCCGGCCTCCCCTGGTATCCGGCTTTTGCCGCCTTCCCTTCGCCGGTCGCTCCGCCGATGCCCAACGTGCCGATCCCGCTCGTCGCGCTCACCCAGGTCAACGCCTCTTTGCAGGACGCGGCGATGAAAGGCCAGATGTGCGGCCAGCACGGTGACCCGCAAGCTCAGCACCACAAAGAACTTTTTGACTGCGTGGCCAAGGCCGTGGCCCAGTGCTTCACCATCTACACGGCGACGACGCTGGTCAACAACGTGCTGGGCACAGGGCCAATTCCGACCTTCGCCCCGCCCTATGTGCCGGTGGGTCCCGTCGTCGGCGGCGTGGCCAATCAGATCCCTGGTGGCATGACCTGATCGCCCCTGCCGCGGGGCAAACTGGCCCGACATCGCCCAAGATGTAAGCGGAATTGCTAGGGTCCCCACGGCCGGCGGAGTGCAGTCTCAAAGACATCCAGCCGCCACGCGCCGCCCTCTTGCACCAGCACCCACTCGCGCTTGGCGTTGCCGACCCGCACGGCGGCGACCATCCTGCCGCTCTGCGCCTCCACGCTTTCGATCTGCACCGCCGCTGCCCCGGCCGCCAGGCGAAACGGGTTCTTTGCCCCGCCCAGCTGCCAGGCCGATTGGACCAGGGCCCGCGATCTCTCGCTCACCAGCGGCAGCACCGCGGCCAGGTCGTCCATGCGCAGCGCGGCGTCCAGGTCTTGGGCGGTCTGCTCTGGGCTGCGACCACAGGCGCACAGTAGCACCAGCACTGCAGCGACGGATCGAGGGCCAAACACGGGCATAGGGCGCATCAGGGCCTCCGGGGGCCAAAAAGCAGAACGCCGCTGTAGGCGGCCGTAGAGCCCCGACAGCGGCGTCATTGTCCTAAACCAAACCGGAAGAGTGTTCCGGAGCGATCCGGGAGAGTGCGAGGAGCGGGACTTGAACCCGCATGCCCTTACGAGCGTTAGCACCTCAAGCTAGTGCGTCTACCAATTTCGCCATCCTCGCAGGCTAGCTTCCGGCAGTCGCCAGGAGCGCGGGCATTTTGCAATGTCGCAGCGGCGCTGTCAAGGCTCGCGGACGCTGCCGTCGGCGGCGACTTCGCTAATCAGCGGGCCAAAGCTGCCGGCAACACCGCAGCGGTCCTGGGGCCCCTGGACGATGGCACTGCGTAGCCGGTCTGTGTGCGCCAACCAAGCCTGGGCAACTTCAACAGAAACCTGGCGCTCAACCAAGACTTGCCGCAGGATTTCCCGGCGCCTGGCAAACTGGCCCCCGCTGATCGGCCGACCGCGGTGGGCCTGGCGCACGGGCCGCCCCTCGTAGGCAATCTCACCGCCCAGAGCCACCGCAGCAAATTGCGCTTCCAGCACTTTGAGGCGCGGAATATCGACTCCGCTGAAATGAAAGCCAATCATCGGGTCGACTA
>JBIKTV010000126.1:0-13192 GCA_044347905.1 Myxococcota bacterium | reverse complement strand
GAATCGGAACCTGAGCCGGAACCGGAACCTGAGCCGGAACCGGAACCTGAGCTGGAATCGGAACCTGAGCCGGAATCCGAACCTGAGCCGGAACAGGAAGCCGAACTAGACGCGCAGCAGGAACCTGACCAGGACCAGGAAACAGAGCCAGAGCCGGAAAGCGCAGAGGTCAGCCAGACTGCCGCGCCCCGTCCGCCGCGCCGCCTGCCTACCTGGGTGCTGGGCAATGGCCGCCTGGGCGATTTTGCCTTTTGGGCTCTGCTCATCGCCTTTATCGCCTACGGACTCTGGCCCGTCTGGGTGACCGATCTGCTGCCGGTGGTCGATGGGCAGTCGCACCTGCACCTGATCAAGCTGATGCACGAATGGGACTCCAGTCCGCTGCTGCAAAAGCACTACACCAAGGTCAACGCGATTGTGCCGTACCTCAGCTATTACAAGCTGGTCCACTGGGTTCACTACCTCGGGCCGATTGAGTGGGCCAACCGCGTCGTGCTGAGCGTGTGCTTGGCGGGGCTGCCGCTGTCTGCCCTGGCGCTTCTGCGGGCGGCAGGCCACAGCCGCTGGCTGGTGTTGGGCGCGCTGCCGTGGATGCTCAACGCCGACTTCATCATGGGGTTCTTCAACTTCCTCATGTCGATCCCGCTGTTCCTGCTGGTCCTGGCCGCGCATTTGCGCCTGCTGCAGAAGCCGACCTGGAAGCTCGCTGGCGTGGTCGTGGCGCTGCTGGGCGTCATGGCGATTACCCACTACCTGTTGTGGGGGATTGCCCTGGCGCTGCTTCCGACGCTAGCGCTGGTGTTTGGCGTGCGCCACAGCTGGAAGCGCGCGCTGTGGTGGCCCATCCGCGACGTCATGCTTGGCCTGCCTTCCTTGGGCCTGCTCTTGCCCTGGTTTTTCTCCTACTTTGTGTTTGCAGAAGGCGTGACCACCAGTGACCAGGTCGACGGGCCCAAAGCCGGCACGCTGACGGAGCGCCTCGCCCAGGTCTACTCCGGCGAATACCTGGGGCCGGTAGATAACCTTAAGCAAATCATTGACTATATGTTTGATCGCCTCACCCCGCCCAACGCGCCCAACCACCTGTGGGATCGGCCGGGGCAGCTCATCAGCACGTTGTGGCTGGCGGGGCTGCTGCTGTGGGTGGTATCTGCGGCGCGCGCCCCTAGGAGTCCGGCCCCTCAGCCTCTTGGCAAGCCCAACCGCTTCAAGATCTCGATCCCCGGCACTTCCTATGTGGGCTGGACCTTTGCCCTTGTCTTGATTGCCTATTTCCTGCTTCCCCGCCACCTGCTCAAGCCGATTTGGCTGTGGGGGGTCAATTTTCGCTTGGCGGAGGTGATCGGCGTGCTCGCGGTCTGCGCGATCCCGCTGTCGCCGTTTCAGCCGCCGCGGGAGGTGCGCCTGCGGGTGTGGGCGGGAACCGCGCTGCTGCTCCTTGCGGCGGTCGCGACGCCGGCCCTCACCGCCGGGCAATTCCTGTTGGCCCGCACAGAGTACGGCTCCGTCCGCGAAGCCATGGAGGCGATCCCGCGCGGAAAGAAGGTGCTGGTGCTGCGGCGCAAGTTTGAAGCTCGCAACATGCGCGCGCCCTTGTTCAACGGCGTAACCGAGTGGTATCCCGTGCTGCGCGGCGGCTATGTGCCGTACTCGTTTGCCGACACCTCGTCAAAACCCTTTGTGGTGAACCGGAAAACCGCCTTGCCGGCCCCCAACTGCTTTTGGCAAGACAACTTCACCTGGCAAGAGCACGGCCGCTATTACGACTACGTGGCGCTCTTTGCAGAACCTGGGGCGCCGCGGGCCCCGTACGACGACCAGATCCCTACCGACCTGCCCGTCGTGTACCGCCGCGATCACTGGACCGTGTACCGCAATCCCAACCCGGTGGCCTACCCCTAGCCCTTGGGAGGCCGACCGTGTCCCTCGCCGCTGTTGATCCTGCACCGCGCCCCAGGCCCATCGCACTCATCGGCGGCCTGGATCCCGCTGGCCTCGCTGGCCTCGCCGCGGACCTGGAGGTGTGTTTCGCCATGGGCGCCCGCGGCATGCCCGTGATCGCCGCCCGCACCGCCCAGCGCACCGGGCTGTGGAGCCGGGCCTGGCCCACCGATTCGGAAGAATTAACCAGCACCTTGGCGACATTGGAGGCGCCCGCGGCCATCAAGCTCGGCATGCTAGGTCAGGTGGCCAATGCCCAGGCCGTCGCCGCTTGGAGCGGTCCGTACTCCGCGCCCCTCGTCGTCGATCCGCTGCTCCACAGCACCTCTGGCGGCTGGATGTGGGGCCAAGAATCCCAAGGGGATGTGCGGGGGTGCCTGAGAGAGCTTCTGCTGCCCCGCGCCGCGGTGGTCACGCCCAACTGGCCAGAACTGGCGTGGCTCGCCGGTGCCGCCTTGCCGCAGAGCCTGCTGGAGGCCCAGAAGCTCGCCCAATTGCTGCCGTGCCCGGTCCTTCTCAAGGGGGGCCACGCTCCGGCGCCTTGGCTGGGTCAAGACTGGCTTTGGGACGGCCAGCGGTGGCTGTCTCTGCCGCAAAAACCCGTGTGGCCAACCAGCCCCCCGGGCCTGTCGAGGCGCGGTACGGGGTGCCGATTGGCCACCGGAATCGCTATTGGCTTAGCTGCGGGCAAGGACCTGCCGACGGCGTGCGAGACTGCCGCCCGTTGGCTGGACCGCTGGGCCTACGGCTTGTAGTTCCACTTGGTGAAGTTGGCTTCGACTTCAGCCGGGGTCGGGCCGTGGCCCTTGTTGACCTTGGCCACGACAAAGTCGCCGATGCTGTCGACGATCGCCCGGTTCTTCTCGATGTCCTTGGCGAACACCGCCGGCACCTGGTCTTCTTCAAAGATGGCCTTCCACGGGCACGCGGGCTCGCAGTTGGTGCAGTCGATGCATTCGTCGGGGTTGATGTAGAGCTGGTTGTCGTAGCCGTCGCCCTTGGCCTCGTAAATGCACTCGACCGGACAGACGTCGGCACAGGCGGTGTCTTTGCAGTCGATGCAAAGGCTTGTGATGATGTAGGGCATTTCGAGTCCTCCAAAAGCAGTTCAGGGTGGGGCCCAATTGAGTCAGGGGCCGGTCAGGTCGTGCGTTTGTTAGGCCGGCCCGCGGTCAGCCGGCGCACCGGGGGATGATGGCGCCACGGCGTCGCGTTGTCGAGTCCTGCAGGGCGCGCCGCCGCCGTTGTGCCACGGCTTTGTCAGAAGGCCCGCTGCCCATCGCTGGGATGGCCCTGCCCAATTTGCCGCAATACTGCAGCTATCTACGCAATCTCAAACGGGAAAGCCAGAGCATCGCCGATCTCCTGCGTCCCGGTCAGGGCCATCAGCAGCCGGTCTACGCCCAGCGCTACCCCAGCCGCCGGCGGCAATTCGCCCAGGGCCCGCAAGAACCGCTCGTCGATCGGATACTCGGGCCGACCGAGCTTGCGCCGCGCCGCCAAGTCGACTTCAAAGCGCCGGCGCTGCTCCACGGGGTCGGTCAATTCCGTAAACCCATTCGCCAGTTCTACGCCGTGAAGGTACACCTCAAAGCGCTGCGCCAGATGCGGCTGGCGGTCAAAGGGCCGGGCCAGCGACGCCAGACTCATCGGCCAGCGATCCAGCACCACCGCCGGCAACTGGGCCAGGGCAGGCTCGACCCGCTCGACCAGCGCCTGCAGCAGCACCTCCGCCGCGCCATCGCCAGGCCGCACATCCAGCCCCGCCGCCAGGGCCTGATCGCGCAACCGCGCCGCATCGTCCATGCGCCCCGGGTCAAAACCGCCCCAGCGGCTGATCGCCTCGCGCACCGACACGCGCTGCCACGGCCCCAGGGCATCCAGCGGTGTCAGCGGCGTCGGCAACTGCCACAGCGGCGCAAGATCGGGATGATGCAAGGCCTTTTGGCAGTGGCGCAGCAGCGCACGGCTGTCGGCCACTAGGTCCAAGTAGCTGGAGCCGGCGCGATACCACTCCAGCATCATGAACTCAGGGTTGTGGTTCTGGCCGCGCTCGCCCGAGCGAAACGCGTGCTGCATTGAGTAGATGCGCGGCAAATCTGCCGACAGCAGCCGCTTGCAGTGGTACTCCGGACTCGTGACCAGCCAGCGGCGCAGCAACGGCGCAGTGGCGTCCATGCCCGCGCGCAAATCCACCGCCACCGCGTCCAAGTGCAGCTCTAGGCCGGGCGAGGTCGCGATGGCCGGAGGGTCGACCTCCACAAAGCCGCGGCGCTCAAAGAACTGGCGGATCGCCCGGAGCAGCACCGCCCTCGCGCGGATCAGCCACCAGCGCCGCCCTCCGTCCGCGAGCCAACGCTGCCGATCGCTCTGTTCAGGCGAGCTCTGTAGATCACGAGTTTGCATAAGGGTTTACCTGGGCTAGCGCGGCAACTACTCGATCGAAAGCGTGTAGCTCCGGTCCAGCATCTGGCGATCGACGGCGGCGCGCACCAGCTCCCACACAGCCGGGGTCTTGGCGCGGAAGACGCCGTCGGCACCGGCCTCGCCGCGGAAGATCCGCAAGCTGGTGGTCTCGCTGTCGGTCCCGCCGGGCACCGTGTCACCGGGGCGCGCCACCACCCGCAGGGTATTGTCGCCGGCGCTCATGTCCTGGGTCATTTCCACGGTAAAGCGCGCGGAATCGAGGCCGACCTTGCGAAACAGCTTGCCGTTGATCCACACGTCAAACGCGAAATTGACCTTTGGATTGGGCTCATACACCAGCACATAGCGCTGCTTGGGCCGATTCGTCGACGGCTTATTCGCCGCCTGGTCAGACTGCCCGACGACCTTTTGCTGGCCATCGCTGCCGTACTCAATGCGGTAACCGGGCGACATGATCTGCACGTCGCCGTTGGCGTCAAAGCGCACCGTGCAGCCGCTGAGCTCGGCATTGCGCAGACCGCTGAGCTTGACGCCGTTCAGATAGACTTCAACGGCCAGCGCGGGGGCGGCGATCAACAGCGCCAGCGCCATCGCGGCGCCCCGCATGGCCCAGTTGGCAAAGCGCGAGTGGCCAAAAAGGTACATCATGTCGAGCCTCCACTGCGTTGGCGCCGCCGGAGCCCTGCGCTGCAGCGGTCGTCGGTCGCGTCCCCACGACGCTCCGGACCCCTGGCCGATTCAGCTTGGCGCCTCAGTCGGCAGCGGGTCGGCAAAAGCATGACACGCCGCGGCCGCCAGGCAAGAAAAGCCCGGGTCCAAACTACGGAGGCGGCTGCAGCGCTTCAGGCAGCGGCGGGCACTCGTCCTTCCAGGCCGTACACACCAGGCCGGTCGACTGATATGCAGTAAATGCTTTGATATAGCACTTGATTTCTCCGCCCAAGCGCTCGGCGTCGACCTGGCCGCCGGGGGTCAAGTGCTTAAAGCAGGCCCAGCCGCAACACGCTTCGCTGCGGGTCTTGGGCCACAACTGGCAGGCCTTGAGGAATCCTTTGCAGAGGGCGATACAATTGTTCTTGGCTTCTGCATAGATCGGATCGGTTGTCTGGGATTGCCAGTCGCACGTCACGGGATCGACCTTGAGCTGGCCGTGGGCGCTGGGGGCCTGGCACACTTTGGTCGGCAGGTCCTTCACAAAGGTTTGGCCCTTGTAGGCGGGCTGGGCGCAAATCTCCCACTGGCTGTCCAATGCTTTGCACTGGGCGGTGTTGGCGCAGATCGGCAGGCACAAAGGTGTTGCAGGGCCGGCAAAGCCGCTGGGCATTTGCACGCAGAAACCCTGCTGGTCTTGGCCTGTTGAGCTGCCCAACTGCTTGGCAGTGCAATAGTTTTTGACCTGGCTGCTGTCGCAAGGTCCCAGGCACCACGGCTCAGGGGCGTACTCGCTGTCCACGCACAGCAGCGGCGCCTCGCAGCCGACACTGGGTGCACAGCGCTGGCCAAAACCAGGCTTGGTGACAGTCGTCTGAGCGCCGGTCGCCGGGGCTTCGCTCGCACAAGCACTTGATAATACGCCAACTATCACTAGACAGATAAATCCGCTGATAGCCGCTGGCGCCGCTTGCCGCACCTCAGCCCCAGCTCAGGCGGCGGAAGGTGCCGTCCCACGCGCCCGCCACGGCTTCACTGCCGTCTTCAGAGAAGCGCGCGAGCTTGACCCCGGTGCGGAAGTCGTGGCGCTCGCCTTTGACCAGGCCCGAGCTGATGTGGACCACCTTGGCTACGCGGTCGTCGCCAGCGCTGCAGAGCAGATTGCCCGACTTGTCGATCGCGAGGCCCGCCACCACATCGCTGTGCAGGGAGAATTCCGCGGCTTTTTCGCCTGTTCGGCCAAACCATACGTGGACCTTGCCGTCCCAGCCGCCCGAAGCGACCATCTGGCCGCTGCTATTGACGGCTACAGACGCGACCGCGCCTTCGTGAACCCGTGCCGTCAGCCTGGCGCCGCCGCCCACCGGATCCCAGGTGCGCACCATGCCGTCTTCGCTTGCGGTGACGACCAGGCGCTTGGAGCCGGCGCAAGCCACCGCCGTCACCGCTTCGCGATGGCCGCGCAGCACCCGCCGCAGGCTCAGATCCGGCAATTCGTAAAGCGCCACGCTGCCATCGGCCAGGCCCACCACCAGCAGCTTGCCGTCGCTCGCCACCGCAAGGCACGTCGGCGCGGCGTCGCATTCCACCTCGCCCACCATGCGCCCGCCGCCCACGTCCCACAGGCGCAACTGCCCGTCAATGCTCGCGGATACCACCAAGCGACCGTCTGGCGTGCCCGCGACATCTTGAATCAGCGCGTCGTGGCCGCCAAAATCGACGCCATCGACTAGATCGAGCACACAAACAGGCTGTTGCCCCAGCGGCCCAAGCTCGACCAATTGCAGGCGATGGCCTGGATCGGCGTAGATCGCGTGCTTGAGGTCGGGCGACAGCCACATGGCCTCGACTTGGCGGCGCGATGGCTGGGTGGCGCGCGGCATGGCCTGGGTCATCTGCTGCAGGGCGCCCAGCAGGCCGGCCGAGGCGCTTCCCTGCAGACTCGCTAGACCCTGCAAGCCGGACATTCCCTGCAAACCGGGCATCCCCGGCAAACCGGGCATCCCCTGCAAACCCGCAAAAGCGGGCACTTCTGGGGCAAAGCCGCTTCCGGCGAGCAGGCTGTGCAGATCGGGGTCCACCTGCGGCGGCGGGCGCAGCGGCACGGGAGTCAGCGGCATCGACGGCAGCCGCACCTCGCGGCGGTTGTCCATTCGCGGCGCTTCCGACATCATCGCGCCGCGCTCTTCTACAGGATCGTCTTCTGCTTCAGGTAGTTCTGAGCCAATCTCAAAGTAGGCGGGCTCTTCGGGCGGGCTCGGCGCCGGCCAAACTTGGGCCTGAACCACCGTGTGGCCTTGCAGCGCCTTGTCATCGTACGGCTGCTGGGCGGCGATGAGCACCCGCGGTGTCGGTTCGGGCTCTGGGACCGCCGGGCGAGGCACAGGGGTCAGCGCGGCGGCTTGGCGGTCCGCAGCGGACTGCGGCGACACCGACGGCGATCCCATCGGCGTAGGCGCAGGCTCCGGCACCAAAGCGGTCACCTGCAGCGGAATTCGGTACATGCCCGTGGCCGACGGCGTGCCCATCGCCGCCTCCAGGGCTCCGCGCATCTCGCTCGCCGACTGCCAGCGCTGGTCCGGCTTCTTGGCCAGGGCCTTTTCAACGACCTGAGCCAGGGCCGGCCTGACCATCCCAGGCGCGCGGCGGGCCAGCGGCTCGGGCTCCTCGATCACGTGTTTCATCACCACGGTCAAGGGGTTCTCGCTCTCAAACGGCAGCGATCCGGCCAGCGCCTCGTACAGCACCACCCCCAGCGAGTACAGATCGCTGCGGCCGTCGACGTCCTGGCCCATCGCCTGCTCGGGGCTCATATGCGTGGGCGTTCCCAAGGCTTTTCCGGCCTGGGTCATGGTCGCGTCGTGGGTCTTGACGATGCCAAAATCCAGCACCTTGACGATCGCTTCGCCGCCCGCCATTTGGTGCAGGAAGATGTTGGCCGGCTTCATGTCGCGGTGCACCAGGCCCAGGGCGTGCGCTTCCCCCAAGCTGCGCAGCACCGCCACCGCCACATCGACCGCTTGCACCTCTGTCAGCGCCTGGCGGGCATCGCGGAGGCGGCCCAGCATGTTCTGCAGCGTCTCGCCCGTCAGCCGCTCCATCGCCAGGAACAGATCGCCGGCGTCGGTTTGGCCAAAATCAAAGACCCGCACGGTGTTGGGATGGGTCAGCCGCGAAGTCGTCGCCGCCTCTTGAAAGAACCGCCGCGCCAGCTCCTGACCTTCGCTGCCAGACACTTGGGTGAGGATCTTGACCGCCACCGGGTGGCCCGTGGTCACGTGGATGGCGTCCAGGACCACGCCAAAGCCGCCGCGCCCCAGCTCGCCCAAGATGCGGTAGCGCCCGCCGATCACATCGCCGACTTGCACGCCCTGACGCGAGGCGCTCATCTGGCGCACCGTCGGCGTGCCGTCTGTCGGGCAGTAGGCCGCAGAGGTGGTGTTGCCGCAGCGGGGGCAGTAGCGCATGGGCCTCAGTTTGGTCGGGGTCCCGACCAGCCGACAGCATCCAATGGACGCGCCAAGACGTCAACGGCGACCCCGTGCCGACGGCTCGCAGGCGCTCGACAAACTGGGCGGAGGATTAGGGAATCGACCACTTGCAGCCGCCGCCGCTGCACAGGTCGGTCGAACCGCTCCAATTGTCGCTGCAGTCCGCCGCCGTGCTGCAGATCTTGGCCGCGCAGCCGCGCACGATGCTCAGATCGTCGATGTAGACGCCCTCCATGGTGTTGGCCACAGAATCCTGGGTGTCAAAATTGAACTGCACGGTGATGGACTGGCCGCCAAACGCAGACAAGTCGACAGAAAAGAGCGTCCAGGCCTTCATGCTCAGGGCACCGCCGGGGACGGTCTCTTTTTGCCACACGGCCACAGGCGCTTTGCCGTTGCCCACGACCTCGAGGTCCAAGGTGTCGTAGCTCCCCGCCTCCGTATCCATGTACAGCCAAAAGCTCAGGACCAGCGACTCGCCGGCCGCCACGCTGATCGGCGCGACCAGGCCGACCGTGCCGCTGTTGGAGCTGCCGTCGTCGTAGTTGCCCGTCGCAGGATTGCCGTAATACAGCGCCCCCGTTCCACTTTTGCTCTTCTTGCCGCTGACGACCTGCCACTGCACGCTCTTGGACGTGGCGCTCGTCATCCAGGTCTTGGGCAAGCCCGCTTCAAAATCGGCCTGCAACACCTGCGGTTCGCAGCACTCGGGCTTCTTGACCGCGGTCCACACGCACTGGCCGGCTACGCATTTGTCTTCGGTGCATACGGGGTCGCTGTCCGCGCAGTCCGCGTCGCTGCTGCAGCAGGTGTTCTTGTGTAGACAGGCGTTTTTGCTGCAAGAATCGATGGTGCATGCCGAGCCGTCGTCGCAGTCCTTGGCGCTGTCGCAGCACGCGGCGTCGACCATCGTGTGGGCGCAGGCCAAGCCCACTTCGGGGCAGCTGTCCAGGGTGCAGACCTTGCCGTCGTCGCAATCGCCCGCCTTGTTGCAGCACTGGCTGCCCGGCAACTTGTCGTGCAGGCACAGGTTATTGGAGCACGCGTCGGTGGTGCACAGGTCCTTGTCGTCGCACTCGCTCGTTTGGAGGCAGCAGCCGGCCTTCTTGGTGTGGCCGCAGCCAAAGCCGCTGCAGTAGTCGTTGGTGCAGGCGTTATCATCGCCACAGAGCGCACTTGGCTCGCCTGGGATACAATAATCCTTGCTCGTCGCATACACGCAGCGGCCCGCGCTGCAGCTATCCGCGGTCGCGCCCAAGTTGTCGTTGCACTGGCTCGCCTGGCTGCAGCTGCGCGGCTTGCAGGTGCTGGAGATCTGCCAGTCGTCCACGGTCCAACCGGCGCTGCTGCCTTTGCCGCCCAAAATCTCTAGGCTTAGCTTGAGGTTGCGCGTGGCCGCCCGGCTGCCAAAACCGCTGAGGTCGACAACGGCCGTGACCCAGTTGCTGCCGCTGTTGCCGCCTTGCCAGATCCACCAACTGCCCACGCTGGTTGTGGCGCGCAATCGCACGACATCGCCGCTGCCCAGCGTGCCCTTGTAGGCAAATGTCAGCTTGCTTTCGACGCCCACGGGCAGCTCGACCGCGGCAAATCGCGCCTGAGCAACGGCATTGCCGCCCGGGACAGAGCCGCTGCCCTTGGCGGAAAACCTGAGCCCTGATCCTGATTTGCCAAAGCCCTGGGCGATCTCCCACAGGCCAAAGGCAGAGGGGATGAGCGCGGGCAAGTCGCTGTCGCCACTCTCAAAGCCGCTCTGGAGCACGGTAGGGACGCAGCAGCCCGCCGACGCCTTGCCCAAATCGCCCGTCAGCGCGGCCAATTCGCAAGCGCCGTTGCTGCACGTGGCTTCAGCGCACAGTTCGACGCCGCTCACCGCCCCCGCGCAATCCGCCGCGGTGCTGCAACAGGTGGTCTCGTGGCCGCAGGTGTTGTTCTGGCAGACGTCGATGGTGCAGGCCTTGCCGTCGTCGCAGTCCAGGACCCCCGCGCAACACCCCGCGGCTGAGCTGGGGCTGTAGGTGCACGCCCCCGTGATCGCCGTGCAGGTGTCCACGGTGCAGGCGTTGCCGTCGTCGCAGTCGCCGTTGCCCTTGCAGCAGCCAAACACCGCCTCGGTCGCGCACAAGCCCGCGTTGCACTTATGCACGGTGCAGGCGTTGCCGTCTTCGCAATCCGCGGCGATTTCGCAACAAAGCGCGCCGTCCGCCACCAAGTGTTGGCAGCCCTTGAGCGCGTCGCAGCTGTCGGCGGTGCAGGTCTTGCCGTCGTCGCAGTTCAGTGCGTCGTGCTGGCATCCGGCGCTGGGGGTGCAGCCGTCCGCGGTGCATGCGTCGCCATCCTGGCAGTCAATCGCGCTGTATGTGCAGCCCTCTTCGGGCAAGCAGGCGCCCACCGTGCAGGCGTTGCCGTCGTCGCACGGGTCGTTCTTGTGCTGGCACTCGCCGGTCTTGACGTCGCAACTATCGATGCTGCATGGATCTTCGTCGGCACACGCCTTGACCTCGCTGGTGCAGCCGCTCAGCGGATCGCAGCCGTCCACCGTGCAAGGGTTGCCGTCATCGCACAGCGGCGGCAGCTGGGCGCACTGGGCGGCGTAGGGGCCTAAGGTATCGGTCTTGGTCGTGATACTGCCGTTGTCGGGCAGGATCGGCGCGTCCACAGCGGTGTCGAGGGCCGCCACGGCGTCCGCTGCCCCGGCGCTGTCCGCGAGTTTTGCGTCGGCGCTGTCCGGACTAGGGTCATCGCCGCAGCCAGACGCCACCAGAAGCGCGCCACTCAAGGCCAGCAGCCACATCCTTGGACCGCGGCCTTGCCAGGCACGTCCACGCTTTTTCTGTTCCAAATCCGGCCTCCGTCCAGGGAGGATAGCGGGGGCCCAGGCCTAACTGCAAGCGCGCCGGCGGATCGCCCACCAAGAGGCCAGCAACAGCAGTCCCAGAGCCAACGGCTGGCCAGACGGGCGGCGGGCGCTGCAGTCGATGATCCCCGGGTTGTCGGCCTCTTCGCAGGATTTTTCGTCGGTTTGGCCGTCGCAGTCGTCGTCCAACTCATTGGCACAGATCTCCGCAGACGCCGCCGCGAGCGGTTGGACACTGCACGTCGCCGCGAGCTTGTCGCTGCTGCAGATGCGCTTGCCCACGACTTTGCAGACCCCTTTTCCGGCCTGGCACTGGGCGCCGATGTCAAAAGTTTCATCGGTTTGGCCGTCGCAGTTGTTGTCTAAGCCGTCGCCGCACAGCTCTGATGGGCTGGCCGGGCGCAGAACAGCGCTGCACACGAGTTCGCCCCCAGCTCCGCACTGCCACTGGCCAGAACCCGTGCAAATACCTGCACCTTTGGAGCATTGGCTGCCGATGCCCATCTCTTCGTCGGTCTGGCCGTCGCAGTCGTTGTCCAAGCCGTCGCAGCGCGTCTCCGTTGCCTCCCAACTCAGCGGAAATGCGCAGGTTGGCTTGCCTCCCTTGCAGATCGTCGTGCTCTCTCCGCACACGCCGGTGGCCGTGCAGTCATTCGCCAAGGCCACAAGGTCATCCGTAGCGCCGTTGCAGTCGTCGTCCACGCCATTGCACGCTTCGGCGGGTACAGCGCCGCAGCCCCCGCAGGCGTTGCTCAAGCCCTCGTCGGTAAAGCCGTCGCAATCGTTGTCAAAACCGTCACACAGCGTCTCGCTGACCGCTTCATAGCCGTAGGGGTAGGTGCAGGAAAACCCGCCCACGCCGTCGCATTTGGCCACCGGCTTGCCATCGCCCAGAGGTCCGGCACAGACGCCCTTGGTCAGGCAAGTGCCGGGGGGGGCCTGCAGGTTTTCATCGGTCTGGCCATTGCAGTCATCGTCCTTGCCGTTGCAAGCCTCGGTAGCGCCGGGGAACACGCTTTTGTTCAAGTCGTCGCAGTCCGCTTGGCCGCCGGTCAGGGCCACAGACGGGTAGCCGTCGCTGTCCAAGTCGCAGGGGGCGTTGACTTTGCCAGGGCTGCCAAGGCCCAGAAGATCGCCGGAGGCGGGGCACCAATTCGTCAACGTGTCATTCTTGCAGATGTCGGTCTGCGCAGGATCCAGGCCCCACACACCGCCGCCCTTCGCGCACACGTCGTAACTGACCTGGTCGATTGGGCCCGCGGGTCCCTCAAGGATCAGCTTCGCTGCACAGGGAAGCACAAACGATTCGCCAAGATCCAAGACCTTGAGCTTGAGAAGCGCCGTCGCCGGGCCCGCAGGCACCCAGCCGATCGCCACCGTCTCTCCGGCCAGCAGCTGGGGCAGCAGGTCGCCCATCGCGTAGGTGCTGCCCTGGGCGTTCTTTGTGGCCGCCGTCTCATGGACTTCCAGCTGCACCTTAGCGAGCGAGATCGTCAGCTTGCCCGGGTTGTGCAGCTCGATCCACCGCGGCGCCAGGGCATCGCCCAGAGAAATCTCTGTGATCACAAGACTATTGAGCGGAGCAGGGCAGCCGCCAATCGGCGACGGGGCGACCGACCAGGCCTGATCAGGCGCTATCAGGGCCAGGGCCGCGGCAAAGACCCACGCGGGCCACCTCAACGCTAGGGCGGCGCGGGCGCTGGCTTGGGCGCCAAACGCTGACAACTCGCGCAAGAGCGCCAGGGCAGGGTGGGGAGGCGGGAGGCAGTTAGGCTGGCGGGGGCACCGGTCCATGCGGATAAGGATACGGTTGCCCGCCGAACAA
>JBIKTV010000528.1:0-3986 GCA_044347905.1 Myxococcota bacterium | reverse complement strand
GTCCAGGCGATCGGCTCAATTCGGGCCCCTTGCTTAGTAGCTTGTACACATACAGATTTCCGGCGATTAGCCCCGTAGATCGCCGCCTTTTCGGTTGGGTGAGCTTGCCTGTTTGGCCAGGAAGCGCCACAATGGCAGTTTGGCGCGCGCAAGCTGCCGCCTTTCGCCCTTGCACCTGGGGCCCGGTTGACGAGGACGCGCTCAAGAATGGAGAGAACTTCTTTGCAGGCTGCGGCAACCAATAGACGGCAGGCGCCGTTTGGGCCATCCCGGAGCCGGGAGAACTTGGCAGCGCTCCAATTCGAGAGGGACGCGGAGATGATGGCGCGGGCGATCCCAACCGAGCGGAGTCAAGGTGGCGACAACGCCCTGAACCGCCTGATGGAGCGCTGTTTTGCCCGATCTCTCCCCCGCGCCTCAGGCCGCCTTTCTGGGCGTCTGAAAGCGGCAGATGCCGGCCATCGCCCATCGGCGAACCCACAAATCCCGCGGATTGGATCCAGGTGCAGCGCGGCGGCGAGCGCCTTTGGGAGGCCCGCGTGAGGACCGATTCGCACCAGAATCCTCAGCAAAGCCCAACCGCGGCCCCGCTTTATTCGCTGCTGCCATCCGTGGCCCATCGCGATGTGGCCGGCGAGATTTTTGTCATCACCGCCGACCGCGGCTTTCACCGCCTGGAAGCGGCCACTGCCGTGCTGCTATTTCGCCTTTTGGCAGGCGGGCCGCGCAGCGCCGCAGAGTTACAGGAAGCCCTGGTCGCCAATTTCGAAGTCGATCCGGCCGTGGCGCACCATGACATCGCCGAGTTCTTGCTTATACTGGAAGCGCGCCAGATCGCTGCTGCGGACAGGTCTGATGCCGTTCAGGCGTCAGCCGTTTGACGCAAACCGACTGCCCGGGCCGGCTCAAGCCGCGTCCAAACTGCCCTCGTTCAGGGAGAAGAATATGAGTCTGACCATCCAACTGCCGCGCAAGCACTCTCTCCGCTCCGGGCTGGCGTTTGTCTGCGCGCTGGTGTTGGCGGGAGCGTCTGCGTGTACGACTTCGGACCCCGTGGTCATCGGCCCGGATAAGACCGATGCCAGTGGCGACGCCGATATCGCGGTGGACAGCGCCGATACCGCAGCGGCGATCGAGGTCAACTTTGCCGTCCAGGGCAGCGAAGGCACCCTGCTGGGTCTGGGCGAAGATCTGGGCTCAGCGCTGCCCAAAGACGACAAGTACCCGGACAAAGTGGGCTTCCAGGTTGACATCGTCGTGACCACGAACGCGATCGACGGCGCCCAGATGGCGCTGCGCGTCGACAACACCGCCTTTGGCACCACCCAGACGGTCAAGGACGGCAAGGCGACGTTTAGCGCAGTCGAAGTGCCGTGTTCGACCAACGGCGCGACCCTGGAAGTCACTTTGACCCCGCAACAGGGCGCCCCGGTCGTCAAGTACAAGACATTCAAGCTCGACTGCAGCGACGCCTGCCTCGTGCAACTCGATGTCGGCACGGCGGCGTGCATTACGGACGACGTCGATCCGGCGACCGCGGGCATCCAGCACAATGTCCTGGTGACCTCGCTGACGAGCGGCTGCAGCACGCTGACGCTGACCGGCGTAGACGCCAAGGGCACGGCCATTAGCCAGACCAAGGCGCTCGATCCAGGCATCAGCAAAGCGACTTTTCTCGTGACGCTCTCGCCCGACGAGCTTGTGGCCTACGGCTCGGTCGCCAAGCTGCAGGCAGTGGCCAAGGATCCCGGCCTGCCCAACCGCCCGAGCGTGCCCTCTGCGGAGGTGAGCCTGCCGGTGACCAATGAGCACCCGGTCGTCACGGTTACGGAGCCGGATCAGAAGGGGCTGCTGACCCTACTCGCCGACGCCGACCCGACACTGCCCGGCGTTCAGACCCAGCTCAAGGGCACTGCCACCACGGTTTCGCCCAAAGATCCCGGCGCTTCTGTCACGGTTACCATCGGCACGGAGGCGACCTCGACGGTGATGCCGGCAGACGGCGAGTTCCTGGCCGCGGTCAGTTTTGGCGCCACCGGAACCTACAGCGTCACCATCAAGGCCACCAATGGCTGCGGCCTGGTCAATGAGCCGCCGACCAAGGTCACGTACCAAGTCAGCGCCGACATCTCTGCCCTCTCCCTGCTGACCCCGCCTTCGGGTGCCACCCTGCTCGCCAAAGACGACCTGCAGCCCGCGTCTACGGACAGCTACCAGACCAAGGTAGTGGTCAAGGTCAGCGGCGGCACGCCCGGTTCGCAAGTCTCGCTTTTCTGCCGCAAGGCCGGCTTGGGCAACCCTTTCAGCACCGTGCCTCACGCCACGGCCCAGCTCGACGCAGAGACCGCTGAACTGTCCATGGATGTGACGCTTTCCGTGCAAGAGCTGAGCAACCTGGTCACTTGCGAACTGCGCGACGATGCGCCCAACCCCTCGACCTCTGCGCCCTTTGGCTGGACTCTGGGGCTACCGCCGCCGGTGTTGAGCGTGGCGTCGCCTCTGGCCGATCCCGCGCTGGGCAACCAAAGCGATCTGGAGATTGTGCTCCAAGCCGCACAACTGGACGGTGCGCAGGTGACGTACGTGCTGACTTCGGCCAGCGGTGTGCAGCTCGACGCCGGCAACTTTGCTAAGGTCAAAGGAACTGCGGCGTCAGGCAAGATCAAGCTGCCGGCCGATGGGACCTACACGCTGACCTTTGACGCCCTGGACATCTATGGCAACTCGGCTGCGGGCAACTTGGCCAGCGATCCCACCCTGACGGTGGTGCTCGACACCTTGGCCCCGGACCTCAAGTTTGTCAGCCCGGCCAAAGACACCGTCAATCCGTTTGACAACCCGGACACCAAGCCGGCCGCCAAGGGTTACCAGACGGATGTCGCGGTGGAATTTAGCGACGGCGTGGAAGTCTGTTTGACCACCTCGGGCGGTGAGAAGTTCTGCGTGGTGCCCCTGCCGACTGAGAATACGGCGGTCTTCAAGGATGTGACCCTGCAGGCGGGCGCGAACACCCTCACGGCGACCGCGACCGATCAGGCGGGCAACGTGAGCGGACCAGTGCCGTACATCGTCACTTTTGTGTCCGATGCCCCCGCCGTCGCCTATGTCCAGCCGACCGGCAACTTGACCGTGACCTCCGACACCCAGATTTTCCAGGTGGCGGTCAACAAGGGCGGCACGGGCGGTGCGCCGGTGGTGGGCGCCGTGACCGAGATCGAAGTCGACGGCCAGGTCGTGACGAACGTGGTCGTAGCCGAGGTGGGACCGGGGCTGTATCAGTTCACGCTGGCGGGCCTAGCGTCTAAGCCGCAGACGTCGGTGCGATTTGGTGCCGCGGCCCCGGGCGCCGAAGACAAGTTTGGCTACACCCAGGCCCTTGTGGTGACCTACAAGAGCGGTGCGCCTGGCTTGGCCATCGCATCGCCCGCGAACGGCCTGGTGATCAACCTCAGCAATTCGCTTTGCGTCGGTGGCTTGGCCGATTGCCAGACCCAGATCAAGCTGACCGCGACCAATGTCGAAGACGGCAGCCCTGCGAGCCTACAGGTCGCGTGCGGAAGTGGCCCTGCGCAGAAGCTGAGCACCACCATCAGCGGCGGCTCGGCCACGGTCAACGGCGTGGTGCTGCCCGACCAGTCCACGTGCACCATTAGCGCCCAAGTCACTGACGCCGCTGGTCAAATCGCCCTCGCCGACCCCGCCACCGTGGTGATTGACCGCACGGCGCCTGCGTTTGGCACCCTGAGCTCGCCGCCGGGCAAGCTGGGCGTACAGATCGTCTTGGTGGCCGCAGATGACGTCGACGGCGACTCCACCAACGGCCTGCAGGCCAACATCCAGATTTCGCTCAAGGGCGTGTTCCCCTTCTCCAAGGTCACCCTAGAAGTGACCGACGACTCGGGCGTCAAGACCACCTATGAGGCCATTGAAGTCCTGCCGGACGTGCCCAACAAGGGCCAGACCGCCAGCTTTGGCCTCGTGTCTCT
>JBIKTV010000527.1:0-3991 GCA_044347905.1 Myxococcota bacterium | reverse complement strand
GCGCCAAGGATGCGAATCGCGGAGCGACGGCGTCCGACGCCGCCGGCGCCTCGCCGGTCGCAGCCTGGTCGCCGCAGGCGAGGCGCCCCACATTGACGCCCCCAGCCCCAAGCCCTACCGTACCCCAACGCCGCTGACCGGCCCCCGGATGCCCATGACCCACCTGCCCATCGTGCTGTTTGACCTCGGCGAAGTCTTGGTGCACCTGCGGTTTTCGCGCGGAATGGCCCGGCTGCTGGACCTGACCGGCGCCGACCCCGCCCAGGCCGACCGCTATGCCGCGATTTTCATGGACCCCTTTGTGCTGGACTGGAACGCCGGCCTGTGGGCGCCCGCGGCTTTCTTGGCCGAGCTCTGCCAGCGGCTGGGCCCCAAGCCCGTGGCCATGCACGCCGCCGCAGAGGCCTGGTGCGACGTCTTTGACCCGTACCCGGAGATGGAACAGCTGGCCGCAGAGGTCGTCGACGCCGGCCACCCCACCTGGCTGCTGTCCAACACCGACCCCCTGCACTTTTCCCGCCTTGCGAGCGCCATCCCCGTGCTCAGCCGCTTTACCGGCCTGCACTTGAGCTACGAAATCGGCGCCGCCAAGCCCTCGCCCAAGTTCTTTGAGCTGTTTCTCCAGCGAACCGGCCATGCCCCCGGCGACTGCGTGTTTCTGGACGACCGGCCCGAGTTCGTCGCCACCGCCCAGGCCCTGGGAATTCGCGCGGCCGTGCACCGCGGCGATGTGGCGGAGTCGCGGCTTTGGCTGCAGCAGCAAGGCGTCGCACTGCGATAGGTGCGGTGGGGCCCATCCCCAAGCTGATTCTGTCGCGAATTCAAGGTTTCCCGGCGACTGCACTCGCGAGCAACCCCTACTGTCCGATGCGAGAGCCGGATCTGCAGTGTTTGGCACCCTTGGTCTGAAGGCTTTGATTCCAAGCCGCGCAATGCCACAGTGCGGTACGTCGCCTTGGGGGGACCCAGCGCCACCGCCGCGAGCCAACCTCGCCAAGGATTCTAATGCGCAAGGCATTTTCTCTGGTCTTCGTTGGCCTTCTGGGCACCGCCCCACAGCTTGCCCTGGCCGACACGCCAGAAAGCAGCGCCGATACAGCCAAGCGCGTCGAGACCCTGGCGCACAGTTGCTGGTTCAATCCGCAGCTGCCGCAGACCAGGTGCTGGGATGAGCCCGGCAAGCTCCTCGCCGAGTTTCCGCAATCGCTTGAGGCGCTTGGCCTGCGCCCCGAGGTGGTGGCGCGGCTCGAGACGGCCTATCGCACCACCTGCACCCAGCGCGAGACGCCGCAGCAGGCCGCCCGCGAGAATCCCTTTCTTCAGCATGGCCTTGTGGTGCCCACCGCCGCGGTTTGCCGCAATGTCGACGGCCGCATCCGCTTTTGGCAGCAGGGCGGCAGCAGCGTCTCGATCGAACACGAGCGCCAGAGCGGCAACTGGCTCAACGCCCGCTGGAAGCTGCAAATCGCCCCGCCCAACCCCCAGGTGGTCAACGTTGGCGACTGGCCGATGCTGCGCTGCGCGGCGTTTCAGAGCGAGCCCAAGCCCACCAAGGGCGGCGGTCCGCGCCAGCAGGCGGTGTGGAACCTGACCAGCCAGCTTCGCCCCGAGGCCCAAGTGATCGAGGTCTGGTACGGCCACCCGCCGACCACCAAGCCGCCGAGCCAAGACAAGCGCTCATTTCTGCGCGATATCTCTCGCGGCACCTGTCGCAAGGAGTAGTCTATCGCGCGGGGCAAATCGCGCGGCGGCGGTCGTCTGCACCCCCGGCAGGTGGTGCTAGCGTCGACCATAAAGCATGGCAGCGCGCATGGTTCTGCTCAGCCAGGATGACCGGCGCACTCCCAGCTCAGGTCGTCGTCTAGCGCCAGCTCCTGCAAGTCTGCGGCGCGACTCGCGGGAAAGGCCCGGCAGCCACAGATATACGTGCGGTAGTCGCGGGTGCCGTCGTCGCTTTCGAGCCAAGCAGACCAGTCCCCGCTGTCGCAAATAGCCAACCACTCAGCGGGGTTGGGGCGACGGGCGAGGAGGGCCCCTGCAAACGAGCGCACCGTTCGGCCGCAGCGCCCGCAGACCAAATGGCCACACCCGCAGGGATCTGAGCCCTCGCGCCAAGCGCGGTCCGCGACGGGCTCTTGCGGGCCGACCAACCAGCCGTCGCGGTCGCAGCGCTGTTTCGTTGCCGCGGTCATCCCAACTCCTTGAGGCTCGGGTGGTAGGTGAAGGCGCTGCCGCAGTAGGGCTTGGCCACGGCCATCACCTCGTGCAGGCGGTGCGTGCCGCTCTGGCCGCGCCACATGCCGTTAAAAAACGCGTGCATCGCCCAGGCCACCTTGTACAAAGAGCTGCCATCGACGCCCAAAGACTGGCCTAAGGCCAAGATGCTATTGGTGGTGCCCGACGGCCCCGCCATCAGCGGCACGCCAAGGAGCCGGGCCTCTTTGACCCACGGATTGTCTTCATTGACCGTCCAGCCGTTGACCCGCAGGTCGCCCATGGTGGCGCGCAGGTCTTGCTTGCAGCGATCAAACTCCGGCCCCTTGTTTTTCCAATAGTTGTTGTACTCATCGAGCAAGATGATGACCTCGCCGATGTCGCCGCCGCCCGCCAGAATCTCGCCAGCTTTGGGCAGGCTAGAGAAGGCCGCGTAGCGACTGGTGGCTGCCAGACGCTGCAGCGTCGCGATGTCTTCGGCCGACAGCGTCGAGGCCAATTTGCCAGCGATCGACCGCACCGCAGCGCCGTACTGCGGATCCGCGGCGGCCTTGACGGCCAGCTCGGTCTCGACGGCCAACCGGTCGAGATACTGGGGATGGCTCTCGTGAATCAGCGCCGTCGCCAGCAGCCGGATCTCGGGATAAACGCGCTGCTCGGTGTGGGCGACGGCCAGCGGTGCCGGCGTTTGGGTCGGCGCCTTAGACGCGGCACTCGCGTCGCCCGCGGCCGGCGGCGGCGCCCCTTCAGCGGCGGCCCGCTCGGGGGACTGCAGCTTCCCTTCGGGTCGCGCATAGCCGGCATTTTCAACCGCACTGCGCTCGCCCACCCAGCTGTCGAACTTGGCCTTCACCTCGGCTTGGATGCCCTCGCGCGCCAACTCGGGATTGACGGTAATGATCTCGCAGACGGCCTTCCACACTTCGATCCAAGTCTCGGCCGCGCCTTGGCTGGCCGACAGCACGCCGCCACTTTGCAGCGCCACGCGGTCCTGCTCGCCTAGCCCGGTGCCGGGCATCACAAAGGTGGCCTTGGCCTCGCGATTCGCGCCGACCCACACGCGCTTTTGCACCCCGGCCGACTTGCCTGCCGCGGACTTCTGACTGCCGCCGGGCACTTGGTCGAGCAATTCTTCGGCCGACTGGCCCGCCACCACCCGCTCGGCCACCGCATCGGCGTGCCGCTCGTACACGTCGCCTGCCTGCCCTTGCCCGCCACCCAGAGACACGCCATGGCGCTGCTGAATCACGTGGGCCGCCTCGTGGGCGACGGTAAACAGGTCCTCGGCGCCTTGGCCAAACACCACATGATCGCCCGAGGTATAGGCCGCGGCCCCCATGGCTTTGGCGTCCTGGGCCGCAGCATCGCCGCGAAAGGCCTTGACGCCGCTGATATCGTGGCGGCCAAAAGCGCTCTGCACGCGGCTTTGGTGCGGCAAGGGCTGGGGCCGAGGTGCCGCCGCGCCTTTGGGCTTGGGGGGTTGGGCGGCATCCTTGGACTTGTCGTAGTTGGACCCTGCCGCACCGGGGGCCAGGCGCATCGCTGCGGAAGTGTAGGGCTCGGCCTTGGCTTTGTCGCGCAAGTTGGCGCGGTTCTGCGCGTCACCCGCAGGCCGGGCCGGACCTTTTGCCGCCGCACCACCGGGCGCCGACGTGACCAGACCGCCCTGGGGGCCCTGGACCGCCGCGTCGGGCGCTGGCGCAGGAGCACCGCCACCTCCACCGGCTGCCGAGTTCGGGGGAGCAGCTTCCTGTTCTTGCGACGGCTCTTGAGCGGT
>JBIKTV010000526.1:0-4000 GCA_044347905.1 Myxococcota bacterium | reverse complement strand
CTAGGGGTTGTGACGAAGCTACCTGGACGAGTGGTTGGGCGCAGTCCTTCGATGGTTGGGCGCGTCGCCGATGCGGCGACCGGGCCGGGACTTTTTGCCGCGCCTGGGCGCCACGCTGTGGCGCCGCTGGCGGTCGGCAAAAAGCGGTGGAGGCCACCGGCCTTGCGGCTCCTCGTCCCTCGCGCGGGGGTCTCCCGCGGCGTGAGGCTCGGCACCGACGGGGGAAACCCGGATTGAAATCCAGGCCTAAGGTGACTGAGCCCTCCGTCGCGGTCTTCCAGACGGGCCGTGTGGTGCAGTTCAACTAGCGGAGCCGGGGTGCTGTGGACCGAAAAGCGGACGAGCCCGACTGGCTGCGTGCCCCGGGCTGCTATCGACCCATGCCAGCCGCGTGTTACCATAGGCGCAGGCGCCACCGCCGCGTCGCCGTGAGTGGGACATGAACCCGAATATCGCCGCCGCCGCCCAGCGAATCCAAGAGATTTTTCACCCGACGCGGATCCTCCTGGTAGGGAGTTGGGCGCGCGGCACTGCAACCGACGACTCGGACATCGACTTGGTCGTGCTGTTTGACCATGCCGTCGACTGGCGGCTGGTCGGCAAGATTCGCGGCGCCCTGAGGGGACTGCCATCTTCGTTCGACATCTTTGCGACGAGCGAGGCCGATTGGCAGGCTCGCCAACGCGCGGCAAGCTCGTTCGAGCGCGTTTTGGCGGAAGGTGCGGTGGACCTTGCTCTCGCCGCGTGACCCGCCGGCCCCGGCAACAGACTGGCTGGAGTTTGCCCAAGGCGACTTGGCGGCCGCGTGCGCCTGTGCCGCGAGCGAGGCGGCGCCTGGTTGGACCATCGGCTTTCATTGCCAGCAAGCCGTTGAGAAGGCTTACAAAGGGGCAATTGCTGATCGCGGACAACCGCCGCCGCGCACGCACGATTTGGTGCGCCTGGATGAACAGGTCCACGACCTGGGCCTGCAGCCGCCACTGGCTGTGGAGCGGCTTGAGCTGCTTTTCCCATTTGCGATTCATGACAAGTACCCTCGATTGCACATGTCGCCCATCCCGCGGGCTGATGCGATTGGGTTAATCGAGGATGCGCGGCAAGCTGTGGATTGGTTAGCGGTTCTTGTTGGCATTGGCGGCGCAGGCTAGCCTGACGATCCCCATCCCCGCGATGGGGTCCGGGTACGAGCAGGCCTCTGCGCCTGCGACCGGGCTGGCCTGCGCCAGGGCACGCCCGTGTCTTGGCGCCGCCGCGCGTACCGTGCCCCAACCGCCTTGACAACCACCCCACGCCGCCGCAGCCTGGCGCGGTCCTGCACCCCACGAGGTTCCGCATGCCCGCATGGCGCCGCACGAAACTGGTCCCAGGCCTGTATGACGAGCCGGTCAGCGAGCACTTGCGCCCGCAGCTAGCCGAGCTAGGCCCGCGTGCCCACGTGCGCGACCTGCCTCATGGCGATGGCGCCGTGCCGGGACTGGAGGCCTGGATGGGCGAGGCGCTGAGCCTGGCGCTGCAGTCGGTGGCCAAGGCCGACACGAGCCCGTCACGGCGAACAGGCTTGCGGCGGCAAGGCGATAGCTCTATGTTGAACGCTGTCGCGACCGTTGCCGCGGAGACCGCTGATGTCCCAACACGTCCAACCTGAGAATTTTCAACGTGATTGCATGGCGCCCGATACGGAGCCAACCGACGAAGAATTGGCCGTGGTGATGCGCGAAGCCGGTGAGGTGGCGCGCCAGCGCAAGAAAGAAGGCGAGGCCTGGCTTGCCCGGCAAATGGAAATTGCCTTGGCCGCAGCGCTCAGCCGGCCGGTCCGGCCATGATGGCCAAGGAGCAGCCTCGCCTACTGGTGGTTGCCGGGCCGAATGGAGCCGGAAAAACTACCGTCACGGAGCGAGGTTTGGCGCACACCTGCGGCGTGAGGCCCGGCACTGACTGGGGAGACCCGGATTGAAATTTAGGCCTAAGGTATCGAAGCCCGCCGTCGAGTCTGCGGCAGGGTGTCATCGAGCTACCACGGCTCCACCATCAACCCCGGCACCCGTTTGAACTCGCCTTCGTTGCGCGTGACCAACACCGCGCCATACGCCCGCGCCGTCGCGGCTATCATGGTGTCGTTATCGCCGATTCGGCAGCCATTGCGTTCAAGGTAACCGCGAATCGAAGCGTAGTGCGCTGCGGCACGGGAGTCGAAATCCACGGTCTCGAACTCGCAAAGAAACTGTTCCAATTGCTCGGCCCTTTCCGCGCGGCGGTCACTCTTTTCGATACCCAGCAGCAACTCCGCTCGCACGACAGCCGAAACACAACGCTGCCATCGACCCAGCGCAGCGATCCGCACCGCCAGCGCAGGGTCCTTTCCGCGCAATAGCAACACCAAAATGTTGGTGTCGAAGTGGTACACAAGGCCTTGGCTCATCGCTCCACCTGCCTACAGTGGCTCGACGTCGCGCCAGGCAATCTGCTCAGGCCGCTCAAACGGCTCGTCTGCCCAGATGCCACACAGGTCCAGCAAACGCGTCTTTGATTCTTGGGCCCTGACGGCCTCAACGACGACATGCACCCGCGCTCCGGCCTCGCCGACGTGCAGTGTCACGTTCCCGTTGCTGTCGGCCGTGGCATCCAGTTCCATGCGGTCCATCGGGCCCTCAGGCGGGCCAAGGCCCGTACCGCCAGTATGGCGGCGCAGCCGCTCTCTAGCAACAAGTAGCAGCGAGGCCTCAACTTCATCCGCCCACTTTGTCGCGGGCGCCGGGTGGGCCGCCGGGCCAGCCGCAGGGCGGGGCGCGTCGGAGCTGGAGTGTGAAGGCGGTTTGGGCGCGTCGCCGATGCGGCGACCGGGCCGGGACTTTTTGCCGCGCCTGGGCGCCACGCTGTGGCGCCGCTGGCGGCCGGCAAAAAGCGGTGGAGGCCACCGGCCTTGCGGCTCCTCGTCCCTCGCGCGGGGGGGGGGGCTGGCACGAGGTGGCGGCCATGGGAGGGCCGCTGCTCTGGGAATTGCGAGAGTTTTGTCGTGCGAAACTGGCGGTTTGGTGGCATAGGCTCTGGGAAGTGCGATGGCGGCGACTGCGACTCCGTCACGCGTTTGCGGCGCTGCTTGGCTCAACAGGCGGGCAGACCTATACTGCGCTGGTACGCTGCGCTTGACCCGGCAAGCCGATTCTTAGCAGCTAGGTGTCACAGGAGGAGTAGGGCATGCCGGTAATTTCAATGTTTTATGGCATCCTTGTGTACATGTAAGCGTTCGACAATAAACGCCATCATTTACCACACTTTCATGTCGAATACACCGACGACAGCGCTGTGGTGAGCATCGTCGACGGCGAAGTGCTTGAAGGCTCCCTGGGCAAGCCGAAGATGAAACTCGTGCAGGCGTGGGTAGAAATCCACCGCGAAGACCTGATGGCCGACTGGAAGCTCGCCATTGCGGGCCAGCCAGTCATGCGCATCAAGCCCTTGGAGTAGACCATGCTGCGAATCACCCGTGTCGAGCCCAGTGACGAATTGCAGCTTCTTGTCGTGTTCGACGACGGGCGCCGGGGCACCTTTGACGTCCGGCCCTATCTGGCAACGCCATTTTTTGCGCGGCTGGCCCAGCCCGACTACTTCGCCCAGGTCAGGGTGTTCTTTCGGGGCGTCGGGTGGCCGGAGGGGCAAGACTTTGGCCCAGATACCATTTCGGCCGAACTGCACGAGGTTGGCTAGGGTTCTGAATAAGGCCGGTGTGCTTGGTCAGTTGGGTCGTGGTTTTCTGCCATGCCTGCAGATTCGCACGTCACCGCGACACGGAACCGCGACGGTGAGAGAGCGGTTAGCGACGCATCAGCCGAGCCCAACGAACCGCGACCGTGAGGGAGCGGATAGCGACGCATCAGCGGAGCCCAATGAGCCGCGACCGTGAGGGAGCGGATAGCGACGCATCAGCGGAGCCCAATGAACCGCGACCGTGAGGGAGCGGATAGCGACGCATCAGCGGAGCCCAATGAACCGCGACCGTGAG
>JBIKTV010000525.1:0-4012 GCA_044347905.1 Myxococcota bacterium | reverse complement strand
GCCGGTGCAGCCGCAGGTGCCGGGGCCGCTGCTGCAGGCTCAGGCGCGGCAGTTGGGGCTGGGGCGGCGGCTGGGGCTGGGGCTGCGGCTGGGGCCGGGGCTGGGGCGGGCGCCGGAGCTTCGGCGGGAGCATTGGCGGCGGCAGGTGCACTGGCGGCGGCAGGCGATTCGGCTGCCGGTGCGGCTTGTGCAGGTGGCGCTTCGGTTTTTGCGGGCGGCGCGGCCTGACCGCCCATGAGCATGGCCAAGGCCGCAGCGACCAAGGCCAGCCCAACAATCCCCGCTAGAATCAACGGTTTCTTAGAGCGGCCAGCCGAAGGTGCAACGTCGGCACTCTCCGCCGCGTTAGTCGATACATCGGCTGCACGCGGGCTTTCGCCTGCGAGCGATGGCGCGTGCACCACATCCAACGCTACGGTCGCCGACTGGGCATTTTGCGCTGCGGCCGCTGCCATCGCACCGCGCGGATCCCTCGCAGGTGCCCGCTTTGGCTCAGGGGCCCGCGGGCCGGGGCGGGCAGCTTGAGCGGCCTTTGCCACCTGTGGCACAGCCACCACCGACGTCGCAGGTCCGACGCGTGGGGCAGCCGCCGGTGGCGGATCAGATAGAATTAAGCCCTGATCAGCCTGAGGAATTCTCGGCGCTGCGGCTGCCCCGGCAGCATCATCGCCCACCGCTTGGGCCAATTGAGTGGCCAATTCGACCTGTGGGGCCCGACCGGTAGCCGTCGCCTGGGGCTCACCAGCTCTGACGAGCGTAAAATCCCCAGCGCCCGTGCGCCCGGCCACATCAATGCCCGCATCGACGCGAACCACATGGGCGGCAGCCGGCTGCTTGAGCGCCTCGGCCAGCGCCTTGCTCATCTCTTGGGCGCTGCCAAAGCGCATTTCTGGCTGGGTCGCCATGGCCTTGAGCACCACGTCGCAGAAGGCCTCTGGCGTCGGCGTCAGGCAGCGACCGCGCGGGTCGGGCGGTGGTTGAGTGATGCGCTGAATGAGCGTATCAATCGCTGTTTCTGCTTGAAACGGCACGCGGTTGGTCAGGGCCTCAAACAAGATACATCCCAGCGCATACAGATCCGTGCGAGTGTCGATGCCGGTGCCGCGGGCCTGCTCTGGGCTCATGTACGGCGGTGTGCCGACAATCACGCCCGTGGCGGTGCGCGACTGACTGCCGGTAGCCAACGACTTGGCGATACCGAAATCGAGCACTTTGACAAAGTCCTCTTCGCCAAACACGGTCTGCAAAAAGATGTTGTCCGGCTTGAGATCGCGATGCACAAGGCCGCGCGAATGGGCTTCGGCAAGCGACTTAAGCACTTGCAGCGCGATGTGCCCAATGCGCTCGTAGCCCAACGGCTGCTCGGCATCCAGCACCTTGGTCAGCGTAGTACCCTCCAGAAACTCCATGGCGAGATACAGATCACCGCTGGCAGTCTGGCCAAAGTCAAACACCCGCACCGTGTGGGGCTGCTTGAGGCTCGCCGTCACCGCTGCTTCGTCCTGAAAGCGCGCCACGACCTCGGCATTGCCCGCCTGTTCGGTGTGCAACACTTTGATGGCCACTTCGTCGCCGGTGCCCGTGTGTTGGGCCTTGTAGACGGCGCCAAAACCGCCCTCGCCAATCAGCTTGTTTACGCGGTAGCGCTGGGCAATCACCTGGCCGACCAGCGCATCTGAGCCGCCGCCCATCTGCAGAGTGGGCGTGCCGTCCTCTGGGCAGTTGATTTCGGCAGTCTGGCCTTGGCAAACCGGACACACGCGCATGGCCATGCTCCTAGAATTGAAGGGCAATACTCAGCCCGTTGCCCGACGGCGCCACGGCCACCTTGGGGTTGCTGGGGCCGAGCAGAAAGCCCGCCAATGCCGCGCCTGCGCCCACTGCAGTCAGGCCGATGCCAACGAAATAGAGCGTGCTGCCCTGGTCGTATTGGCCGCGGGCTTCGTCGCGATCGGCTGCGGCGGTTTTGGGCAAGACTGCGAGCCGGTCAGCTGCCTCAAAGGTCTGATTGCGGCCGACCAACCACAGCGCCGCGCCACCGAGCGCCAGAGCTCCGCCACCGCCCCACAGCGCCCATTGCAGGCCAGAAGGGCCCGCAGATACCGGCGGTGCCGACGATTTTGGCAGCACAGCCGACACCTTGGCGGCTTTGCTTGCCTGCAGCGCAGCGGCCTCGCGGGCTTCGGCTTTTTGCGCGGCCTCGCGGGTCCGGGCGATTTCTCCGTCGAGCCGGTCTTTTTCTGCTGGGCTCGCCGCCCCTAGGCGCGCTACCTCAAACAGCTGCAGGGCGCGCTTTAGGGCAACCGAGTCGCCCAAGCCCTGCAGAGCCCGCGCAGCCTCTTCTTCTAGGCGGGCCTGGGGGTACCGCGTCGCCGCTTGCTCAAGGGCCTCGGCGCGTTGGCGCGCGGTGGTCTTGCGCAGTTTCTCGAGATTGGGCAGCAGACTGGCCTTGAGATCAGCTTCGCTTTCAAGGCCGTAGTAGCGCTCAAGCAGGCTCAGAGCCCTCTCCCAGTGGCCGATCTCTTGCCATGCCCGCCCCGCGTAGCGCAATACGCGAAAGTCGCGGGCATCGAGCGCATAGGCCCGCTCAAAAGCCAACGCCGCCTCGAGGTAGTCACCCTTCTTAAACAGGGCAGCACCCTTTGCATTCAAGGCTTTAGACTCGTCTGCCGGGCCTGCAAAGCCGGTCGCCGGGGCCAAGCTCGAGGCGCTGACGGCTAGGACAACGAGCCCGTGCATCGCGCGCTGCAGCCATCCCCTGCATACCGGGCCAACACCGCGGCCCACCGTTGAAATTTGCTTGGCCACTCGCCTACTCCATGCCCAAACCGGCCACCGGGGCCTCAGCAGTCTGGCAGGGTCAGGCGGGCGACACAAGCCGACTTCTTCACATGTTTGTCGCATTCTGGCCCCTTGGTCGCGTCCGGCAATTGACGGCCGCCAACTGCAAACGTACGCTCCGCCGCGACAGTGACCCGCGCGTGTCGGCTTAGGGGACAAAATGGCGATTGTCCTACCCAAGACGCCCTTGCTCGCGGGCCGGTTGAGCGTAGCGGTGGACTTCAGTCCGACGCCCCCCGAATCACGGCCCCAGCCCTGAACCGCAAACCGCTGGATGAAGCCCGGCACAGGCCGGCATCAAGCGTTTGGGATCGCTGTAGACCTCTGGCCTTCTCAAAACCAGCTGCGCACCCAGCGGCGCCACTCGGGGGCATACCAGCCCGCGGTCAGGCTGGCGGCGGTCCACTCCTTGAGCGCATAGCCCGGCCCCTGGACCCTTGCGCCGGAGCTGGCGTAACTCAGCAATTCGCCTCGGACAAACAGGCTATCGGTCACAAAGGCCGTCCAGGCCACGCCAGCGCTTGCGGTAAACGGCACGCGCCAGCCCAGCGACTGTTCGCCCTGCCAGGCACCTACACCGGCCCAGCCGCCGCCGGCAGACATGGACAACGCTCCGGCCGGGGTGTGCAGGGCGCCGGTGATTTCGTAGAGGCCGCCCAGCTCTAGCAGCGTAACCTCTGCGGTTTGGAGGGGGGCGACCGCTTCTGGGCCATTGCGCCAGCTGAGCCTGCGGGCCGCATAGCCAAACAGGATCCGCGGGCCGACCCGCCAGGTGCCATCCCACGGCCGGAGCGCCCCCGGATGCTCGACGGACAGCAGGGTCCAGTTGCCCACAAGGCTCGGCAGAACGGACGGAGCGTCGTCATTGCCCAGCAATTGCCCAGGCGCCAGGCCGGTAAACGGCAGGGTCTTCCAGGTCGGGGCAAAGCCAACGCTGTCCGGCAGCAACTGCAGGTGTTGGCCCAGCCACGCCAGGCCGCGGCGCCACGCGGGTTGCCGACGGAGCGCCAAGTCCACGGCAAATCCGCTCTGGACCGCGCATTGGAGGGTGTGTAAGTCGCAGAGACTCGGCAAGACGTGCAGGTGGTCGCCGTCCGCGCGCACTGAGGTGTTGATCAGATAGCCCGCGCGGGTGCGCCAGCCCAGCTCGTACAGCACCCGCCGAATCGAC
>JBIKTV010000524.1:0-4017 GCA_044347905.1 Myxococcota bacterium | reverse complement strand
GCGCACCAATGCCCAGGCTGAGACCATTCAACAGATGCTCATATCCACTGGAATCGCCGCCGTGACGTGCAGCGATGAGTCGGTGATGCTGAGTCAGGCCGCTGAGTGGCTGCTGAGCTGGCTCGACGCCCTGGCGAGGCCGGGATACGAACGGGCTCTGCGCACCGCGGTCGTCACGCCGCTGTTTGGCTGGACGCTGCCGCAGCTGGCCGCCGCCCTGGCGAACCACCGCCCTCTGGCCGAGGCAACGGCGCAACCGCAAGCCGGCCAGGGCGAAGAGTCCAAGGACTGGGGCGCGTGGCTAGAAGACGTCCAGAGTTGGGCGAATCTTTGGACCTTGCGCGGCTTTGTGCTTGCCTGGGAGCAGGCCCAGACCAAACACGCCGTGCTGCAGCGGCTGTTGGCGAGCGAGGCCGGCGAGCGCCACGCCACCGATCTGCGCCACCTGGTCGAGCTCTGCCACGCCGAGGAGCGCACCCACCGCAGCGGTCCGGGCGGCCTGGCAGCGTGGTTGCGGAGGCAGCGCGGCGAAGGTCAGGGCGACGAGTTGTCGCGGCGCCTGGAGAGCGATGCCCAGGCCGTGCAGATCGTCACCATCCACAAAAGCAAAGGACTTGAATATCCGATTGTACTGGCGCCCTTCCTGTGGGACACGCGCACCGCCAAAAGCGATGCCGGTGAGCCGCTGCTGCACCACGGCGATGACGGCCAGCTGGCCCTGGATTTGCGCGCGGCCAATAGCCCCGGTCGCGGGCAAATTCGCCAGCGCTTGCAGGAAGAACAGCTGCAAGAGGAGTCGCGGCTGTTGTACGTGGCGCTGACGCGGGCGGCCCACCACGCGGTGGCTTGGCTGGTGCCAGCCGGCGAGACGGCCAAGCATCCGGAAAGAAATGCCTGGGCGCGCCTGCTGTTGCGCGAGCGCGATGCCCAGGGCCAGTGGCTCAGCGACGCGATGCCCCCAGAGTTGGCCAGCGGCGATGACGTGGCGGCGTGGCAAGAGCGCCTCGAACAGCTCTGCGCGACCTCGCAGGGCACGCTGGGCTGGAGCATTGAAGAACCGCTGGGCGGGCCGCTGCCTGCGCCGGTGCTGCCCCAAGAGCCGAACCAGAACCTGCAAGCGCGGGCGTGGACCCGCGGGCCGCTCAACGACGATTGGAAGGTGACCAGCTACTCGGCCCTGGCCCGCCGGCACAATTGGGATGAAGACGATGGCATCGGGCCGAAGGGAGCTCCAGCCGAGAGCGCTCAGGGTCTGCCCTCAACTGCCGGCCAGACGGACGACGCAACTACTAAACAAGACAGCGACATCGACGATCTGCTAGACGGCGACACCTCCCGCGATGGGCAGTTGGCGAGCTGGCAGGCCCTGGGCGCGGGCCCCGATGTGGGCACGTGGGTCCACGCGGTGCTGGAGCACCTGGATTTTGCCAGCGCCCAGGCCAAGGATCTGCGCAGCCTGGCTCAGCTTTCTGCGGATCTGGGCTGGCGCCACGCGGTGGTCAAGCCGGGGCAGCACGCGGCGCTTCAGGCCTTGGCGGCGGGCTGGCTGCACACGCCGTTGGATGGCAAGAGCGGTCTGCCAAAGGACTTTTCTCTGGCCCGGCTGCCCATGAGCGACCGGTTGGATGAATTTCCCTTCGACCTGTCGCTTGGGCTTGGGGCAGAGAACATCGACCCGGAGGCCATTCAAACTGCCCTTCTGGCTCAATTGCATGACTCTACAGGTGAAGGTTCTGCTTGGCTGGCCCGCGTCCAGAAGACAGCCGAGATCTTTCCCAGCCTCCACGGCATCCTCACCGGCACCATCGACCTGGTGCTGCGCGCGGAAGGGCGCTTCTACATCGCCGACTACAAGACCAACCGGCTAAAGGACCGCCAAGGCCAGGTGTTGGTCGCGAGCCAATACCTCGGCGGCGAGCTGGCCCGCGCCATGGCCGAACACGGCTACCACCTGCAGTCGCTGCTGTACTCGCTGGCCGTCCACCGCTGGTTGCGCCAGAGGCTGGGCGAAACCTACAGCTATGACAGGCACTTTGGCGGCCACCTCTACCTGTTTCTGCGCGGCATGGACGGCAGTCGTCAGCGCGGGCCAGATCTGGCGTGTCCAGGCGTGTTTGCGGAGCGCTGGCCGCTGGCGGTCATCCAGGCCTTGGACAGCGCCCTCAGCCCCGGCCAACCAGCCGCAGGAGGTGTGCAGTGAACCCGCTGCCGCTACACCTAAGCAATCCGGATTTTCAGAAGCTGATCGAGCCCTTGTGGCAGGCCGGCGTGCTGCAGGCCCAGGATGCCCTGCTGGTCGACACCGTGGCGCCGCGCTATGCAGAAGCCGATGCCCAGGTGCTGCTGGCCCTGGCCCTGGCCGTTCGGGCGCCGCGCGCGGGCCACGTGGGGGCGAATTTGGCCGAGGCCCATCTGCTCACCGCTGATTTTGCTGCTGAATCCCCGGCCCACGCCTTTGCCTGGCCCAGCCTGCAGCCGTGGCAGGAGCGCGTCCAAGCCTCGTCGATCGTAGGCCCGCCGGCGGGGAACCAGCCGTTTGTCGCGCAATCCCTGGGGAATCAGCGCTCACTGCTGATGACCCGGCGCATGTGGCAGGCCCAGGCGCGGCTTGCCGAACAGCTGCTGGCCATGGCGAACAGCGAGCCGGCCCTGCAATTGAGCGAAGCCGACATATCCGCCGCCGTCGCCAAGCTGGGCTTGAGCGGCGAGACCGAAGCGGGGGTCGTCGTGGCCGCGCGGCGGCGCTTGGCGCTGATTACCGGCGGGCCTGGCACGGGCAAAACCTACAGTATCAAGGTCTTGCTCCCCATGCTTTTGGAGAGGGCGGCGCGCGATGGCCAGGTGATCAACGTGCAGCTCGCCGCGCCCACGGGCAAGGCAGCCGTGCGCATGCAAGAAGGAATTGCCCAGGATCTGGAGCAGTTGAACACAACACCTGCGGTGCGCGAGGCCATCTTGGCGCTGGTTCCGCAGACGCTGCACAAACTGCTGGGCCTGCGCCCCGACGGCAGTGCCCTGTACCACCGCGACCGGCCGCTGGACTGCGACGTGCTGGTCGTCGATGAAGTGTCGATGGTCGACCTACAGCTGATGCTGCGCCTAGTGGACGCCGTGCCGCCGGGAGCGCGGCTGATCCTGCTGGGCGACCGCGACCAGCTGGCGAGCGTCGAGGCCGGCACGGTGATCGCCGACCTGCTGACGGGGGCGACGACCCGCGGAGAACTATCTAATCCTCTTGGTTTATGCGTGGCGAGATATACACGCTCGCGGCGATTTGACAGCGCCCCAACCATCGCCGACATCGCCGCGGCCCTGCAACACGGCGGCGAAGCGGAGCGCCTGCAGGCCTTGGGGCTGCTGTGCCTGGACCAGCGCGTGGCCCGCGACCCCGATCCCGGGCGGCTGCGCTGGCTGGACCGCGAGCTGCCAGAGCCAAAGGACTCGCCGGCCTCAAGGCAAAATGCCTTGCCCAATGGCGCCTTGGCCGTGCTGGCCGAACCGTACCGCCGCCTGTACTTGCGCGCCTTGGACCAGGCCTTGGCGGCGACCGGCAGCGGCGACCGAAGCTGGCGCGACGTCGATCTGCAGCTGGAGCTGCTCCAAGCCTTTGACCAGTATCGGATTCTTGCCGTTCACCGCAAAGGTCCCCGCGGCGTGGCGGGGCTTGAGCAGGCCCTGAGCAAGCTGCTGCGCGACGAGCTGAGCCAGAGCTGGCAAAACCTGCTCGTGCTTGGGCTGGGCCTGAAGGGCGGCGAATTGCCCTTTGACCAGGGCCATTGGCTGGGCCGGCCAGTGCTGGTGACGGAGAACAGCTATGAAGTGGGGCTGATGAACGGCGACATTGGCTTGGTGCTGCCGACCGGCGAAAAGCGCCGCCTGCATGCGGTATTTCGCGATACCCGCCCGGGGATGCCAAAGGTCCGCGCGGTGCCGCTGGCGCGCCTGCCTCCCCACCAGGGCGCGTTGGTGCTGACGGTTCACAAGAGCCAGGGCTCGCAATTCCCCAGCGTGGCTCTG
>JBIKTV010000125.1:0-13296 GCA_044347905.1 Myxococcota bacterium | reverse complement strand
CGGCGGGCAGGGCTTGTTGTTGTGCCGCCAGCCGCGCAAAATCGCAAAGGGCCGTGCGCTTGAGCGGTTGATCGCGCAGGGGCCGCAAAGAGCCGACCCGCCAGCCATCGCCCGTGCGCTCGTCGCCCTCAGGCGCAGCATTGGCCAGGGGCTTGGCGGCGTTCGCCCAGGCAGAACCGCTGTGCGCAGGCCCCAGCAGCGGCGCGATCAGCACAAGAGCTGCAAAAACCGCGATCTTGCCACCCCTGTTCCCACCGCCGCCGCGTCGCGCTATGCTATGCGGCCCCCCGCAGTGCCACTCGCTGGGCAGGGACCTGGAATTGTCTAGCGAATCCATGTCACACCAACCGCCGTTGCCTCCACCGACCTTCCCATGGCAGGCGGTGTTTTTCAAGACGGCGCTGCTCGGCAGTGCGATCGCCGCGGCGCTGTGGCTGCTGGAGCGCCTGCGCGTCGTTACCGCCCCGATCTTGATTGGCTTCTTTATCGCTTATGCCCTCAATCCGCTGGTGATTCGCCTGCGCCGCTGGCGCGTGCCGCCGGTGTTGGCGCTGACCGTGCCCGTGTTGGCGGTGATGAGCCTGGCCGCGGTGTTTCTTGCCCTGGTCTTGCCCACGATGACCCAGCAGCTGGTCGCCGCCAGTCAGCAGGCGCCGGCGCGGCTCTACAACACCCTGCTTTCCTGGGATCCCTGGGTGCAGCAGCGCTTTGGCCGGCCGCTGACGGATCTTGTGAATTACCAAGACCTTTCTGGCATGGTCCAGTCGCTAGCCCGCGAATTGGTCGGGCCGGCACAGTCGGTGGTCAGCGTGGTGGTGCTGTCGGCCCGCGATGTGCTCGTCGGTGTCGGCAAAGCCCTTCTGGTGATCGTCGTGGCGTTCTTTCTGCTCGGCGATTACCAGCGCATTGTCCATAAAATCGCAATGTTGGTGCCCAGACCGCGTCAGGCTGAAGTCCGGCGGGTGGTCGGGCGCATCGATGCGGTGATGGCCGGCTTTGTCCGCGGCCAGCTTCTGCTGTTTTCCTTGGCGTGCTGCGCCTTTACCTTGGGCCTTGCCCTCACGGGAGTGCCGTTTTCGCTGGTGATCGGGCCGATCGCCGCGGTGCTCTATCTCGTGCCCTATGTCGGCGTGGTGATTGGCCTAACCATGAGCGCCACGCTCGGCCTGCTCTCTGGGCAGCAGGGCTGGGACACAATCGCCGTCGTCGCTCTTTTTGGCGGCTTCTACGGGGTCGACCTGCTCTTTATCACCCCGCGGCTCATCGGCAACCGCGTGGGCCTGCCGCCCCTGGCGGTCCTGCTTGGGATTATTGCCTTTGGTGAGCTTTTTGGCGTCATCGGCGTGCTGATCGCCGTGCCCGTGCTAGCCTGCGGGCGAATTCTTTTGCTTGAAGCTCTAGATCGCTATCAGCGTTCGAGCGCCTATCTTGGCGAGGTCGGCGATCTTGCCCAGACGCCCGTTCCGTTCGAGTCCGAGGAGTGACCATGCTCAACCGCCGCGAAGAACCCTTGGTCCATACCCAGGTCCACCACTCGTTGGCTGCAATGACCGCTCTGGACCCCCCTGCGACCAGCGCGATCCCGCCAGACCTGCCGCTCCTCCCAGAAGCGGCGTTCCGTCCGGCCTGGGCGCAGCTGGAGATGTTTGCGGAACTCACGGACTCGGCCATCGCCAACCTCCAGTGCGTGCTCCACCCGCTCACTTTTGCCGCCGGCGCGCAGATCATCGAACAGGGCTCGGAAGGCCAGGACATGTTCATCCTGGAGGCCGGCGCGGTGCGCGTGTCCATGCTGGGGTCGCTGCACGACACCCACTTTGAGCGTGTGCTAGAAGCGCCTGCCGTGTTTGGCGAAATGGCCCTGGTCACCAACCAGCCGCGGGTGGCTGCCGTCCACGCGGAGGGGCCGTGCCATTGCCTGCGCCTGAGCCGAGACGAGATGACCTCGCTGATGCAACGCGTGCCCCAAGTCGGCGAATTTCTGACAAAAGCTGTTGGCGAACGCTTGATGGAGTCCTCGACCATTCAGCATGTCGGCAAGTACCGCGTGCTGGGCAAGCTCGGTGCTGGCGCCGCGGCGACCGTCTTTGAGGCCGTTCATCCAGGCCTGCAGCGTTCGGTCGCGCTCAAGATGCTGACCCACTCGCTGGTGTACAATGACAAGTTTACCGAGCAGTTTCAGCAGGAAGCCAAGCTCATCGCCTCGCTGAACCACGACCACATTGTGCGGGTGTTTGACACGGAGCGGGCTTACGGCACGCACTTCATCGTCATGGAGAAGCTGACCGGCCTGACCTTGGACGACCTGATCCAGCAGGGCCACCGGCTCAACTGGGGTACGGTGCGCCGGGTGCTGCGCGAGATCGGTTCGGCGCTGGCCTATTCGCATCAGCGCGGCCTGCTGCACCGCGACGTCAAGCCGTCCAATGTGTTCCTGACCGACGAAGATCGCCGGGTCAAGCTGCTCGACTTTGGCATTGCAGTCAACTCCGCTTCATCAGAGGCAAAAGCCGGAGAGCAGCTGTTTGGTACGCCCTACTACATGAGCCCGGAGCAGATCCTGGGTCAGCAGCTTGACGGGCGCAGTGATATGTATTCGCTAGGGATTCTTGCCTACGAGCTCATCACCGGTCAGGTGCCGTTTGACGCCGGGACCATCCACGAGCTGATGATGCTCCACCTCAATGAAAAGACGCCGGATCCGCGGCTGCTGGTGGCGGATGTACCCGCGGATTTGGCCGAATTTGTGCTGCGAACGACCGAAAAGCGCGCCAAAGACCGGTTTGCAACCTGTGATGAAGCGGTGACTTTCCTCAAGCTGGCCACGGAACTGCCCATGGTGCGTCACATCGAGCTGACGACCCTGGCCATCAGCTACCACCCCAGCCGGCGCGCGATGGTCCAAGAGGCGCTGGCAGCGCTGAATGACCGGCTGATTGGCGTCGAGGGGGTGGCCATCCTCCACGCGCACCAGCATTCGCTTAAGCCGGAAGTTGAGGGCTAGGTCGCGTCCATTGAAATAGTCATGCCTGCCGGCTACTTGGCGTAGGTTGAGCACAGGCCTTCGTCGCAGCTGACCGCGGTCATGCCGTCACCGGCGCTGCTGCCGTCGTCATGGGTCACCGGCTTGGGCATGCAGTCGCAGATCGCCATCGCGGTTGCACACTTGAACTCCGCAGCCTCAAACGCGCTCTTGGCCGCCTTGGTAATCCCCGTGGCCAACTGTGTCCCGCAACAGTCAATTGTTTTCATGGCATAGGTGCAGTCGGCGGTGGTCTGGCACGCCTTGACGGGCTTGGGCCAGATGAGCCCTGCCGAAGTACACTCCGCTTTGGGCTCCGGGACCACGGCGCGGCACAGGCCGGCTTGGCATACAGCCTTGAAATCCGTGTCTTTTGTCGTGTAGCCGTCTTCGCCCATCGTCGGCTGCTGCGCGCATTTGCAGTCGGGATACTGGGCCTGACACTGCGCTTCGGCCGCGGCAAAGGCGGCCTTTTCGGCCCCCGCGAGGCCAAACGCCCCCAACGTGCCGCAGCAGTTGATCTGGTGCAGAGCGACAAAGCAATCGGCGTCGTTGGCGCAGGTCTTTGCAAACTGTGGGAATTTGACCGGGCTGCCGCTGCACGAAACCCCTTGGATCGCGGTGTCGCCTGCAGTATCGACTGCCGTGTCGCTCGCAGTGTCGCCCGCAGTATCGACTACCGCGTCGCCCGCAGTATCGACTACCGCGTCGCTCGCAATATCGACCGCTGTGTCGCCAATTCCGTCGGCACCGTCTGGGGTTACCTCAGCAGCGTCCGCTTGAGCGTCGGGGGGAACCGCAATGTCCGGTGCGACATCGGCCGCGTCGGCCAGTCCATCGCCCAAGGTGTCGGCCCAGGTGTCGCCAGTCGTCTCCGCAGCAGTGTCGCCCGCCGTGTCCGCGCTTGTGTCGCCTGCGGCGTCGGTTGCCGCGGCTGGCGTGGTCGCCGCCTTTTCCTCGGCGCACGCCGTCACCGCGCATGGGACGATGAATACTGTCAAGATTGCAGCGATTTTCATGACGTTTCCCCTAGTTGATCGGCCATCCGCCTGCTAAGTCGCCTTTGCGCTTCGCCTCACCAGCCGCCGGCTCTCCATCCTACCGCGCGGCGAAACGCCTTGGTACTGGCCCCAATGCGCGCTGGCATGGCAGCGGTTGGCAGTTCCCCCGGGCCGCGCTACCCTTGGCGGCCTCAACCGCCCAACGGCGGCTTGGCGGAGCTCAAGATGGCGGTCGAACTCGTAGTGCTGGATTTTGACGGGACATTTACCGATTCTGAAGTGGAGGGTGGGCCCTTTGCTGAGGTTTTTCCGCGCTACCTCCGCGATGCCACGGGCGCCGACGACCAGCTCTTTGCCCTGTGGCCCCCGGCCATGGCGGCGGTCACCCGCGAGTCGCCCGAGCTCGGCTGGATGATGAACGGCATTGCGGCTGCGCCGGCCGACGCCGATCCCTACGTCCGCTGTTCCATGGCTGCGCATAAAGTCTTGGATCAGTTGGGCTTGTACTCTGACGGCGCCGAGCGTTCCTCGCTGCTGCAGCAGGTTTACAAGCGCGCGTATGCCGAGTCGATTATCGCCTTTCGCCCGGGTGCGGCCCAGGCGCTGCAGGCGGTGATCGATCGCGGCATCCCCGTGGTCGTCGTGACCAACAGTTCCACCAGCCACGTGCGCCACAAGGTCGACCAGCTCGGCCTGGACCATCCCCAGGGGGTCGAGGTCATCGGCGACGCCATGAAGTTCTGGGTCGACGCCACCCCCACCGGCCAAGCGGAGTTTGACAGCCTGCCGCCCACCCAGAGCGCAGACGCCTTGCAGCGGCCGATCTACCTGCGGCGCAACAAGTATTACCAGACGCTCAGCCGCCTGTGGGCGCAACACGGCGCATCGGCCAAGACCACGCTGGTGTGCGGCGACATCTACGAGCTCGACCTCGCGCTGCCCGCAGCCCTGGGCGCCAAGGTCGTGCTGATGCGGCGCGCCAACACATATCCCTTTGAGATTAACGCGATTTCTGACCTTGGTCCCCGCGGCGCCGTGGCCGATGACCTCGCCGTCTTGGCGCAGATGCTCGACTAGCGTTGAACCATCTGCGGCTCAGAATTGCCCCGGATACCAGCCGCGCAGGACCGGCGCCGCCCGATGAGGAAATAGCTCGAGCAACTGCCCAGGCACTGCCGCGGGAAACGGCCCGTCTTCCGCAGACATTTCCGTCAAGCACAGCGCTTGGTGCAGGGCCATCGCGTTCTCCATCCACACCCGCGTGGCAATCCCCGGATCGGCTTGGGCTGCCCCCAGCAACTGCCGCGCGTCGGCCCGCAGGGCAATGAGCCGGACTTGCAGGAGTTCCTGAATTCGATTCGTCGCGTCATTCGCTAGGCGGTCTGCGCGGGCTTCGAGCCAGTCCAGCCAGGCCTCGTGCAGGCGCAGCTTAGCCATATCGCGAAAAGTCTGCGCTGCCAGCACGTTGTGCGTGCCTTCCCAGGACTCCGTGACCAGACTGTCGCGATAGAGCCGGCCAAGCGGAGTGAAGTCTTCAATCGCCGCGTTGCCCCCAAGGACTTCCATCGCCTGGCGAATCGCCTGTGTCGCCCGCACGCTGGTCCAATACTTGTTCATATTCAGGCCGATGCGCGCCGCCGCCGGGTGCGTGCCCGCTTCCTCCAGGGCCACCAGGTCAAAAGTGCTGGCGCTGGCGGCGCAGGCCTCAGCGTAGAGCTGCGACACGGCCTGGTCGACCAAGGCAAACGCAGCGATGGGCTGGCCAAAAGCCGTGCGGTGGCGGGCGAATCCGGCGGCCTCGCGAAAGCTGCGCCAGAACATGCCGACACAGGCCATGGCGTTAAACAGCCGTGAAGTATTCAGGATAATCTCTACGGTGTTGTGAAAGCCGCGGTCCAGGTCGCCCAGCTGCCAGGCCAGCGCCCCCTGCCAGTCGACCTCGCCCGAGGCCATTGCCCGGGTACCCAGCTTGGGCTTCAATCTGCGGATTGCAAAGTGATTCACTGGATTTGGCGGCTCACCAACCCGGTGTGACAGCGGCGCCGCATGCACTTCGTCGTCCGGCAGGTCGTGGGGCACCAAGAACAGCCCCAAGCCGCGGGTCCCGGCGCTGGCCCCCTCAGGCCGGGCGGTCAGCACGTACAGCGGCGCGTCGATCACCGAGCAGAACCACTTCTCGCCGTGGATCGCCCACAGCCCCGGCTGGCTCTCGCTCTGGGCGCGCACGGGCACAGCGCGGACGGTGTTGGCGCCCACGTCGCAGCCGCCCTGAATTTCCGTGAGAAATTGTGCACCGTGCAGGCGCCGGCTGTAGTCTGGATTCAACAAACCGGGCAGCAGAGCGCGCTGGAGGGCAGGGTGACCCACCTGCTGAATCCCCTTGATCATCCCGGCTGTACACGCCAGCGGACAGACGTGGCCCGCCTCGCCGTGGTGCGCCGCGAGCATCACCAGCGCCGCCTGCTCCACGGCGCGGCCCTTTTGCCCCGTGATCGCCATGACGCCCGAGCCGTACACCCGCTGACCCCATTGGTGGTAGGCCTCGTCAAAGCGCACGCGCTCATGGCGGCGCCCAAGGGCATCAAAGCGCTCCAGCACCGGGGTGTGGGGGTCGTGCGACACGCGGTGGACCAGCGCCTCACTGTCCGCGACATGCCCGGCAAATTCGCTAAGGCGAAGCTCAATTTCCGCGTCGTCTTGCGGTCCCCAGCGCCGCACCATCGCCTGCAGCGCCGGGTTGTCGCGGTACCAGTCGCCGCTTGCACCCCCCCGCCAATTCACCAGCGCCTCTCGCCCGGCAATAGCTTGATCTATCTGGGGTTTGCTATTCATGAGCGCTTCCTCGCTGGGCAGCTGGGCGGTGGAATCGCCGCGTCGCTAGGAGGTTAGCGCCGTCAGCCTGTGCAGAAAAGCCGCCGCACGCCGCAGCGCCAGCCCGTCTCTAGCTGATCGCTAAGTAGATGATCGTCCATCACATTACCTGTAACCGGGCAATTAGCTTGACATCCGTCAACCTCAGTTTAGATCTCTAGCCAAGACGCCGCCGCCGCGTCGATGCCCCATGCGGGCTTAGGCTGGAACGCGTGAAGATCGAGGGCCTAGACTTGCTTGATACCTATCGACTGATGAACGGCGTGGCCGTCGATCTGCGGCCGGCTTCGGATCAGGCGCGGCTGTTCCTCTTTGACCTGGCGCTGCGCCTGGCCCAAGGGCAGGGCTATGCCGAACTGCTCGCCCGGGTGCTTCGGCCGGACAGCCCGATCTACGACGGCCAGAGCCCGCTCTCGCCCACCAGCCAGGAGCTGCCCGCGCTCAAGGCTGCGCGCGATCTGGTGTTTCGCGCCGGGGTGGCGGAGGGCTTGATCCAGTCGGACTCGACCATGGCGCCCCTGCCCGCGGGCCTCCGCTCGCCCTCCACCGCCCGCGCCCGTTCGTCGGAGGCTTCAGGCCTGACCACAGAAGCCATCGTCACCGTCGGCGAGGCCATGGACATGCTCGGCATTACCCGCCAGGCCGTGATTAACGCCGTGCGCACCGGGCGAATTCGCGGCGAGCAGCACGGAAAACTCTGGGTACTTTCTCGCGAAGACGTGCTGCGCTACCAGCTGGCCCGCGACGACCGGCGCCTTGCCCGCGAAGCGCTCTAGGCGGATTTCCTGCGGGCAAGCGCGGCGCTGGGCTGGTCGGTCGCCCCCGTCCTTGGTATATCGCTGGGCGTACAGGTTGGTTGGCGCATGCCGCCCCGAGGATGTGTTCATGAGCTCTGCCCCCGACGCGACCCGCCGCTGGCCCTCGCCTCGCACCGCCGTCGCCACCGCGCTGGTTGTGGCGTTGGCATGGCCGGCCTTGGCGGCGATCACCCCACCGGCCTGGGCCGCCAAAAAGGCTAAGGCAGCGACCGCTGCTTCGCTGATCAAGCACATCCAGACCTTGGCGCCGGGCAAGGATCGCGACGACGCCGTGGACGGCCTGATCGAGTTTGGCGAGCCCGCCTGGCCAGAGGTTCGCGCAGCCCTGCCGGCCTTGGCGGCGATCGACGGCGGGGAGGACGTCGTCGTCGACTTGCTCCTCGGTTTTGGCCCAAGTGCCTGGGATGAGATCGCTCTGCGCGGGCCAAAGCTCAGCGATCCAGGGGCCTTGCGCCTGATGCGCCAGGTGCTGCGCTTTCCTGAAGATGAGCGGCTTGTGCCCTTGCTGGAGGCGCTGGCGGCGCGTCAGGACGATCAAGTGCTGCTGCTGGTGTTGCCAGAGCTGGTGCAGCGCAATCGCCCGGCGGTGTTGCCGCGGCTCATCGAACTCATCGACGACAAGCGCCCCAATGTCCGCGCCTACGCGATCGACACGCTGGTGGCGCGCAAGCACGAGCCGGCGATGCAGCACCTGGTGCGGCGCTTGGGCCAGGAGCGTCTTGCCGCCGGGCCGGACAATTTGCTGTTGCGCACCAAGCTGATCCACGCGATCGCCCAGATCGGCGCGGAGACAGACGCCCCCGTGCCGCCGCTGCTAGAGGCCCTGGAGCTGCTCGACCAGCGAGACGCGGTGCTGGATGCCCTGCAGCTGGTCGGTCCGCCTGCGGTCAAGGCGGCGGTGTACATGCTGCAGACGGCGGACCGCGCGCGCATTGAGACGGCGCTGATCGTGCTGTCGCACCTGCGGCTTTTGGCCGCCCCGCAGCTGGTGCCGGTGCTCGGCGCGGCCAAAGACGAGACGACCCGCGGGCTTATCGCTGACGTCCTGGCGCACTTGGCGGTGCCCGAGGTCCGCACGGAGCTGCTGCGGCTGGTGCGCGAGCGCAAATTCCCCGATTTTCGCCAGGGCCTGCTGTTGGCTTTGACGCTTTACGACCCCGAGGTGCGCAAATTACTCTTGGATTTGCTGGTCGATCCCGATCTGCCCGTGCGGCGCATTGCCCTGGAGCAGCTGTGGCGCCTGGCCGATCAGGAGACGTGGCCGGCGATCCGCAACGCCGCGGTGCGCGACGAAGACGTCAAAGTGCGCATGACCGGCCTGCAGGCGATGGTCGGCATGGGCGACCCCAAGGCCGGCGACTACCTGCGAAAGTTGGTGGGTGTCAATAACTTAGAAGAGCGCCTAGAAGTGCTGCGCTTGCTCGGGCGCCTGGGCGATGAAGCCGCTCTGCCAGCACTTGCGCGGCAACTTAGTGATCCCAATGATGAAGTGTTTCGCGCTGCCTTGACTTCGCTGCGCCGCTTGACCTTTCACCAGGGTCCGCGCCGCGAGGTCGAATGGAACAACTGGGCGGCCAGCGAACAGCAGCGCAAGCTGCAGGACTGGGAGGAGGTCGAGCCCAAAGTCCGGCGTTATCAAGTGGATGGGCGCGAGCTGGGCTGGATGGAAGCGGGCGATCCCGACGACAACACTGTGGTGGTGCTGGCCGGAGCGCCGTTCCGCGATGCGAGCTATCTGGCGCCGCACGTGTGGCGCCTGGCCCCTCACTACCACGTGGTGGTCCAGCAGCGCGGCGTGGGCGCCCGGCTCGCCTCGACTTTGAGCGAGCGGTTGCGCGCCCGCGAACTCACTAAACTCCTTGAACTACTTGGTAAAAAGCCAGTTGCCTTGCTTGCCGATGCCTCGGCCGGGCACTTTGCGCTGCGCTATGCCAATGAGCACCCCAAGGAGGTCGCGGCGGTGATTCTCCACGGTGGCCCCTGGCCGTCCCAGGCCGCCGTGCAGAAGCTGCCAGAAGAGCTTGCCGCGGCGATTCAGAGCCCGTGGAAAGAGGATTCGGCCTGGGTCAATGATCACCAGGGCTTGCTCGTGCCCGCCGTGGCCCAGCGGCTGCTGGTGCGCAGCCATCTGGCGACCGTGCTGGCCAACCCGTCCACCGCCCGCAAGATTCGCCCGGGCAAGCTGTTTGACGACGCGTTTTCCGTGGAAGCTCAAGACCGCGCGGTGGCCGACGCCGCCGCCTGGGACCCCGCGCTGAACAAGGTGCCGGTCCTGCTTTTGCTCGGGGCCAAGGCGCCTTGGGCCACCAGCACCCAGGCCAGCGCTGCAGCTTTGGCCGGGCCCGCCAAGAAGCAGGTCAAGCTGCAGGTGCTGGGCGAGTCGGCCGGGGCGCCACTGGTGGAAGAACCGCCAGGCGCTATCCAGGCGATCCGCGATTTCCTCAAATAGCCAGGGGTTTTTGGTCGGCGCTGGAGTAGCCGGTGGGGATGCGGTATCCTGAGAGCGGTTTTTTGTGCCTTTAGGCCCAAGCCGCTGAGGAGCCCCGCCATGCCCGCCCCCGCGCTGTCCATTTCCGTGCTCTCAGTGGTCAAATCGCGCCCGTTGGGCCTGGCTGCGGCGCTACAACGCTTGGCCATCGCAGGTCTTTTGACCGTTGCGTTGGGGGCCTGCGGCTCGGACGTGCTCATCGGCAGCGCCAATGCCCCGGCTCCCGATCTGGGGCCCTCCAGCGACATCGGCGGCGCCGACGCCACCCCCGTGGCGACCATTTGCCTTGCCGACAGCGACTGCGCGGCGCTGGCGACCCAGCCGTGCCTGGTGGCCTTGTGCGAGCCGCAAAGCAAGCACTGTGCGGTGGTGCCGCGGCTAGAGGGCGCCCAGTGCGACGACGGCGACGCCTGCAGCAGCGAATCGATTTGTACATCTGGCAGTTGTGTCGGCAGCAAGCCCGCCGCCTGCGACGACGACAATCCGTGTACCGCCGACACCTGCGCGGTGGGTCTAGGCTGCCAACACAGCGAAACTATGGCCGCATGCAGCGACGGCAACCCGTGCACCCTCGGCGACGCGTGTGTGTCCGGCAGCTGCGTGGGCCAAGGCAACGTCTGCGCCTGCAAAGGCGACCAAGACTGCGCGGCCTTCTCGTCAAACAAGTGCACTGGGCCGTTGCAGTGTTCCCAGGGCAGCTGCGTGCCAGACCCGGCGCTCGCGGTCGACTGCGACGACGGCAATCCCTGCACCGCCGACAATTGCCTTGCCGCCACAGGCTCCTGCGAGCACCAGCTCTCCGGCGACGGCAAGCCGTGCGATGACGGCGACGTTTGCACCTTTGCCGAGATTTGCCAGGGCTTGCAGTGCGTCGGCGGCTCGAAGCTCGCGTGCAGCGGCGGCGCTTGCCCGGCGGTCTGCGACCCCAAGCTGGGCTGCAGCGCCCCAGCGGGCGGCGGCGTGACCTGCGATGACGGCAATTCCTGCACGCAGAACGACACTTGCGTCCAGGGCGCCTGCTTGGGCAAGGCCAGCTGCGGTTGTCAGAGCGACGCCGATTGCGCCAGCGCCAATGTCCCGGCTTGCATGGGCAAATCCGTCTGCCAGGCCGGTGTTTGCGCGGTTGACGCCACCTTGGCCGTGGCCTGCGACTCCACCGCTACCGACAGCTGCGGGGTCGCCCTCTGCACCGCCAAGGGCTGCCAGGCCGCGGTGCTCCCCGACCTGAGCCCCTGCGAAGACGGAGACAAGTGCACCTGGGGCGACAAATGCCAAAGCGGCACCTGCAAATCCGGCGGCTACTTGCCCTGCGATGACGGCAACGCCTGCACGATCGACAGCTGCGCCAGCGCCAGCGGCTGCAACCACGTGATGGAGAGCGACGGCAGCGCCTGCAGCGACGGCAATCCCTGCACCACCGGCGACGCCTGCAGCCAGGGCCAGTGCTTTGGCCCCGGCAGTCAATGCGACGACCAACTGCCGTGCACCCAGGACCTGTGCGACCCAACCGACTCGGCCAAGTGCCTGCACCTGCAAATGAAAGACGGCAGCGCCTGCGAAGACGGCGACCCGTGCAGCGTGGGCGGTGCTTGCGTCAGCGGCACTTGCTCGCCCAGCCTGTTGCTTGACTGCGACGACGCAAACCCTTGCACCAACGACAGTTGCACCGGCGAGAGCTGTGCCCATGTGGCCATCGCCAACGGCGCGACGGTCAGCTGCGATGACGGCGACGGCTGCACCAGCGGCGACAGCTGCGACGAAGGCAAATGCCAGGGAAAACCGGGCAATTGTCAGTGCCAGCAGGACGGCGACTGCGCCGCGTTTGAGGACGGCAACCTGTGCAACGGCACGCTGCGCTGCCAGGACAACGGCTGCGTGGTCGATCCCGGCACGGTGGTCAGCTGCGAGGCAACGGGAAATCCCTGTAGCGTCAACCAGTGCCAGCCGCTGTTGGGCTTGTGCGCGCAGGCCGCCGTGCCCGTCGATGTCACCGCCACTGCCTGCGACGACGGCAACGCCTGCACCCTGGGCGACGCCTGCGGCAGCGGCGGGTTCTGCCTGCCCGGCAAGGCGATTTTGTGCGACGACGGCAACGCCTGTAGCGCCGACGCCTGCGATCCCGCGGTCGGTTGCACGGCGACGGCCGCCCCGGATCTGCCTTGCGACGACGGCAACGCCTGCACCTTTGGCGATTTCTGCAGCAGCGGCCTGTGCCAGCCCGGCAAGCCCGCGTGCGAGTGCCAGAGCGACAGTGAGTGCGCGGCCAAGGACGACGCCGATCTGTGCAACGGCAAGCTGATCTGCCAGCAGGGCGCCTGTGTGCCGGACGGCAAGGCCGTGGTGTGCCCGGACACCGGCGGCGCCTGCATTGCCGACAGCTGCGACAGCAAGACCGGCCAGTGCGTCAGCTATGCGGTCGGCGATGGCACGCCGTGCAGCAGCGCCAACACCTGCACCACCGGCGGCACCTGCAAGGCGGGCGTCTGCAGCGGCGCCACCGTGGCCGGCTGCGACGACGGAAATCCTTGCACCAAAGATAGTTGCGAGAGCAGCGGCTGCGTCCACGCCCCCCAAATTGGCGCAGCCTGCGACGACGCCAATCCCTGCACCAGCGGCGAGGTCTGCGGCAACACCGGCAGCTGCGGCGGCGGGCAGAACAGCTGTACCTGCAAGATCGACAGCGATTGCGCGGCGTTTGATGACGGCGACCTGTGCAACGGCGTCTACACCTGCGCCGCGGGCACCTGCCAGCCCAAGATCGGCAGCGTGGTGAGCTGCGACAAGGCCAAAGACGGGCCGTGCCAGCAAAACATCTGCGATCCCAAGGTGGGCGTTTGCGCGCTGTCGCAGGCCGCTACCGGCACCGCGTGCAGCGACGGCGACGCCTGCACCAGCCAAGAGAGCTGCCAGGCCGGCCAGTGCGGCCAGGGCGTGCTGCTGAACTGCGACGACGCAAACCCTTGCACTATAGACGCTTGTAGCCCCATCAACGGCTGCTATTCCACCAACAGCACCTTGGGCTGCGATGACGGCAACCCGTGCACCAGCGGCGACATCTGCGCCGGCGGCAAGTGCGCAGGGCAGGGCAGCTGCGAG
>JBIKTV010000523.1:0-4023 GCA_044347905.1 Myxococcota bacterium | reverse complement strand
CCGCCACCCAACTGCGCGACCAGCGCCCCGACCTGTGGTCCAAGCTGCGGCTGGTGCTGGTGGGCAGCGGCGCCGTCAAGGAACAGCTGCGCCAGCGTGCCCAGCAAAGTGGTCTGGATCGCGTTGTCTTTGCCCCAGAGCAGCCGCGGGCGGTGATCCCGTCTCTGCTCGCCTCCGCGCACTGTTCGGTGGTGCCGCTAAAAAAGCGCAAAGATACCCACACTGTACCGTCCAAGATTTTTGAGAGCCTGGGCTCCGGCCGGCCGCTGGTGGCGTCGCTAGAAGGCGAAGCCGCAGAGATTGCCCGCGCTTCCGGGGGCGCTTTGGTGACACCGCCGGAAGACGGCGCAGCTTTGGCCGCGGCGCTGGGCCAACTGATCGACGATCCCGTGCGGGCAGTGGCGATGGGCGCAGCCGGCAAGGCTTTTGTGGTGCAGCACTATAGCCGCGACCGCTTGGCCCAGCGCTTCTTGGACGTTTTGGACGCCGCGGTCCAGGGCAAGGGGCCCCCTTGAGCCGCCGCCAGAACGCCGCGCGGCTGGTCAGGACTCTGGCGCACCTGCAGCCGTCGCAGCTGTTGGGTAAAGGCTTTGAAACAATTACCGATCGTCTGGAGCCCCCCTTGGCGGAGCCGCTGGGCGCTCTGTATGGTCGGCTGGCCGCCAGCACGCAACTCCGCCCTCCGCGCGACAATCCGGCGCTGGTGGAGCTGGCGGCGCTGGGCGATGCGCTTGCGGACCCCCTGGAACAGCAGACTATCTCAGACGATTTTGCCCAGGGCTGGCGTCGGGCGGTCGGCCAGAGTCACCGCGTCGCAGAGCCGTGGAGCCCCAGGGCGGACTGGAAAACCCAAGGATCAGCCCTTTTTCGCTACGTGCTGCACTACGGCGGTGACGTGGCGGCGGCGGCGCGCCAAGCGTGGCTGACCCAAGACGCGCGGCTCGCCGACCTAGCCCGCCGGCGCATGATCGACTGGACGGAGCACGTGCCGATTGGCCTGCCCGCCGGCTGGCGACCGTTCCCCATCGCCATGCGCGCGGCTCAGTGGGGCAGGGCGCTGCACTGGCTCGATCGGGCGGGGCAATTGCCGGCCGAGGACGCCCTGATCTTGGGGCGCAGCCTGGCGGCCCAGGGCTGGTACCTCCGCAGCCATTTGGAATTTGCCTTAGGTGCGAACCACTTGCTCCGCGACTATGTGGGGATGCTGCTTTTGGGCGCCCAGCTGGACGGGCCCGCCGCGGATCACCTGTACCGCGCTGGCGCAGCGGGTCTGGAGCGCGAGCTGTCGCGGCAGTGGTTGGGCGATGGCGGCCACGAGGAGCGCTGTCCGGGCTACCACGCCTTGACGCTGATCGATCTCGCTGAGGCGCGCGCGGCGGCAAAGGGGGCGCTTCGCGAGCGTTTGACTGAGCTTTTGCAGCGCGGCGGCGATTTTCTGGCGCGCTTGATCCATCCGGACGGCACCTTGCCGCGCTTTGGCGACACATCGCTCGACGCCGGGCCCGCGCCGCGGCGGTTGCTGTCCGCGCTGGGCCATGGCGCTCTTCAAGCGGCACCCGCAGTAGAAGTGTTTAAAGACAGCGGGTTTGCCGTCATCTCCGCGGCCAACCAGCACTTGGTGATCGACCTGGGTCCACTGGGGCCCGATCACCAGTGCGGCCACGCCCACGCCGACATCGGCGCTTTTGAGTGGTCTGTCCAGGGCGAGCGGCTGATCGTCGATCCCGGGGTGCCGGGTTATGACGGCGACCTGCAGCGGCCCTTTGCCCGCTCCGCCCTCGCTCACAATGTGGCGGTGGCAGATGACAGAGACCACGCGGAGTTCTGGGGGGCTTTTCGGCTCGGTTGGCGGCCCAAGGTCCAGCGCACTGTGCAGCACATTGGCGACGAACTGAGCATCCAACTGGCCTGGACCGACGATTTCCGCAAGCCCCACCTGAAGATGCAGCGGACCCTGCTGGCCAAGCCTGGGCTTCTGCAGGTGCGAGATCGCGCAGAGGGCGCCACTGGCCAGCAGGTGCGCCTGACCCTGCACCCAGAGGCGCGGATCGAGCAAGACGCCTCAGGTTGGATTCTTCAGCGCGGCAGCGGTTTTCTGCGGCTAGAGGCGGAGGCGGCCCAGATCAGCCTGGAGCCGGCGCAGGTGTGGGAGACCATGGGGGCGGGCCGGCCTGCCCCATGTGCGGTGCTGCGCGGCGGAGATCAGCTCAACTGGACCTTGCGTTCGGTGTAGGCAGGGCGGTTTTCCCGTGCGGCCACAGGAAGTCGCGTTCGACAACGCCGGCAGAAAATGCTGTCATGTGCCGCGTCGGCGCTTCGCCGAACCCTCCGCAATTCTGAGGCCAAGATGCACGCCGTCCTCCGCCCCTTCTTGAGGCGCTCTGCCGCCCGCTCGACTTTGACCCTGGCGGCTGCCGCCGTCATCGCTTTTTCGGCAACTGCCTGCGGTAGCGACGCTTCTACGTCGACCGGCGGTGGTACCAGCGCCGACGCGACGACGGGCGGTGACACCGGGCTAGCAGACGGCGGCTCTTTGGCCGACACCAGCAAAGTCGATAGCAAAAGCGACACGACCGCCGCTGACACGGGGGGCGGCGCGGACATCGCCGTTCAGGACACCGGCGTGGGCACGGAGCAAATCGCCGCCCAGCTCAAGGCCGCACAGAAGGCCGAAGCCGATTTCTACCTCGCGCTGTGCAAGCTCAACTTCACTTGCGAAACAGGGATTTACCTGACCAATCCAGAAGGCTGCGCCGCGGACTTGGCCCTGGGTGGCGGTCTGACGATGTTCTACGACGGCCTCGCCGCGATCCAGGCCGGCCGCGCCAGCTTTGACAGCACCAAGGCCGCTGCGTGCTTGGCAACATTGGACAAATCCTGCACGTTTTTCAAGAGCTTGACGCTTCCCGCCGCCTGCCAGGGCATGTTCACTGGCTTGGTGGACAACGCCTTTCAATGCAGCGGCGACGTGGAGTGCAAGTCCGGCTACTGCAAGCTGAATGACGCCAATGATGGCGCCTGCCCGGGCGTCTGCGCGGCGGCCAGCGCGGCCGGAGACAGCTGCACGAGCGACTCGGCCTGCCAGTTCCCGCTTTGGTGCGTGAGCGGCAAGTGTGCCAGCGCCAAGTACGCCGCCAAGGGCGAGGTTTGCGACGAATTGCCCTGTACGGACGGCCTGCTGTGCCTTGAAGGCGCCAGCGACTTTGTCTGCAGCGAGCCGACCGCCGCGGGCCAAACCTGCACGGTGGGCGACTTTACCTGCGCCAAAGGCAGCTTCTGCAAAGCCAAAGACCCGGACTCGGACGGCCTGTGCACAGCTTCCGTGGCCGTAGACAAGCCCTGCGACCGCGACGCCTGGTATGACGGCGCGTCCGACAGCCCCTGCGCGGAAGGCAGCGTCTGCGTGCCCCTAGCGGCCGACGCCACCGAGTACGCGTGCAAGCCTTACGCCGCAGTCGGCAGCGCTTGTACCTCGACCGACCAGTGCCGAGGCTGGGACGAAGCTTGCTTTGCCTATGAAGACGGATCCAACAATTGCGACTACTTGCCCGGCGAAGGGGAGGCCTGCGAGCCCCTCAGCGTGGACGAGATCGATTTTGGCTTCCTCGCCTGCCTGCCGCCCTTTGGCTGCGACGCGACCAGCAAGAAGTGCGTGGCGATGCCGGCGGCTGGCAAAGGCTGTGTCGAAATGAGCTGCGCCGCCAAGCTGTGGTGCGACGGCGACTGGGAGACCGGCGAGGGCACCTGCAAGGCCTTTGGCAAGAACGGCGAGGCCTGCCAGAGCTTCTTGGACGGCACGTCGACGTGCGCAGAAGGCCTGATGTGCGGCGCCAAGAGCGAGACCTGCGTCGCTCCGGTTTGCCAGTAAAGTCAGCAAGATTACTCCAACAGAACTGCTGAGGCGCGGCCTGACTCCTGGGACCGGCGCTTGGGGGCGTGGATGAGTGTTGAGCGTCGGAACCGCCTTCGCCGATGGGCCTTTCTCTGTGCCCTTGCGGTGCCTCTGTCCCTAGCGGCGTGCAG
>JBIKTV010000522.1:0-4024 GCA_044347905.1 Myxococcota bacterium | reverse complement strand
TGAAATCGTTGCCCAAGTAGCGATGTCTGGCGTGCAGGACTTGCGCCGCTTTGCCGCCTGGGCCCTCTCGCGATTTGGCTAGGGTCGGACAGGTACCAGGCAACTGTCTGATCGTTGACTTTACAGGGGATTCGTCCGGCGGGCCAGCGATCGTTGCCCGCAGGGCCGAGCCCCGGGCGTCGCGCGGCCACCTAGCCTTCCACACCACCACAGCCTCCCAGCCGCGGCGCGCCCGGGGCTCGGTCGACCGGCTGGCAAGCCGGGCGATAGAGCGCGGTCCTGCGAAGCCGCGGCGCAGCGGCGGTGGACCAGGAGGCCCCCACACTCTGCCCCACCTCAGCCGGGAACTGGGCGCGCAAGGCCACCCAGCCCAAAGACTAAGCAGGGGTAGCAGGGTCCACAGCGGCGACCGCCGGGGCAGGAGCCTGAGCCTCCACAGCTAATTGCGGCTCAGCTTCTGTAGTAGGCGTTGGCTCAGCAGTCGCCTCAGCAGCAGGAGCTTGCACAGCCTGCTCAGCGACCGTCTCTTCTTCGCCATGCACCGGCTCACCGGGGAACAGGCGGCGGAACTCCAGGGCATGGCGTTCGCGCAGCTCGTCCTTGGTCAAGTACCCGGTAAACACGCAGGTGTCCATGGGAAACACCTCTGGCGACAGGTGCGAGCCGTACACGTGCCAGACCACCAGCACCAGCAGGGCCAGCATCGCCTCATTGGAGTGGGCCACGCGCGCCGCCGGGATCAGCTCGCCGGGCAGATAGGTCGCAAACCACTGAGGGAACAGCAGCATCAGGCCGCTGCCGACCATGAGCAGGCCGCCCAGGACCATGCCCAGGTACTCAAACTTCTGCTTGTAGTCGAACTTGGGCAGCATCGGCGGACGCTTAATCGCGCCCAGGTAGTACAGCAGGGTCAGGCGGGCGTCGCGCAAGTCCTGAATCACCGGCAACATGGTCCAGCGCATCTTGCCCACCAGCAGGCCGACCACAAAGATCAGAATGTGCACGGTGGCGTGGACAGAGAACAGCAGGCCGGCGGCGCGGTGGATGAGGCGGGTCATGTCCAGGCCGCCAAAGAACTCCATGGTGGCTTGGGCGTAGGGGCCGTCAAACTTCTGCGGCAAGCCGGTGGCGGTCAGGGCGATGAAGGTCAGCAGCACCAAGATGTGCTCAAAGCGCCGCGGCAGGCTGAAGCGCTCGACCAGCACCGTGCCGTCCTTGCGGATTTTGGTGTGGGTGTCGCGTTTGGCGCTGGGCAACTGCGGCGCGGGCGCGTGGGGAGTCGGAAGGGTGTGGGCAGTCATGGCGGCCTCCTGGGTTGGGCCTGTGGTCGCTAGCGGTGGACCCGAGCGCGGTAGAGGTGAAGCAGGATGTGCAGCACAAGTCCGGCCAGAATCAGCGGAATGAGGATACGGTAGGCCCACTGCACGCCCCAGACCAGCGGCGCGCTCTTGAGGGTGGGCGGATAGTGGGACAGCCAGGCGTCGGCAAACTCGAGCGGCGCGTCTTCATGGCAGTTGCGGCAGGCGACGATGACCTTGTCGCGCACATCGGCCGTGGCGCTGGCGCCGTTGCGGAACGACTGGATATCGTGGACGCCGTGGCAGTCGCTGCAGCCGGCAATCGGCTTGCCTGGCCGGCCCGCGCCCTTGGCGTACATCTGGTTGGAGCGGCCGTGGAAGTCGTCCAGATAGGTCGTGACCACCTCTGGCGACAGGTCGTGGCGCTTCATCTTGTCTTCTTCAGAGTGGCATTTGCCGCACGTCTGGTAGGCGCTGGCGTGGGCCTGCTTTTCGCGCGGATCGCGGATCTGGTGGGCGCCGTGGCAGTCGGTGCAGGTTGGGACGTCCGCGCCGTTCTTGCCGCTCAAGGCCTGCCCGTGGACTGAAGCCTTGAACTGCTTGGCGATTTTGGTGTGGCAGCGCGAGCAGCGGTCGGCGACGGTCAGGCGGTCGGCCTTGTCTGTGGGGCCGTGGATGCCGTGGCAATCGGTGCAGGTGGGCGCCGCGAGGTTGCCGGCCTCGAGCTCTTTGTAGTGGATGCTGTCCAGCACCTTGGTGTGGTAGGCGTAGTGGCACTGCTTGCACGACCCAGAGAGCTCTACCTGGTAGGCCCGCAGGCTCTTGGCCTTGACCTCTGGGTGGGGGTGATCCTGGATGGCGGTGTGGCAGTCCGTGCACTTGAGCTCTGCGCCGTGCACGGACTTTTTCCACTGGGCTGTGTCGATGGCTACGGCCAGGGTGACGTCGTCGGCGAACTTGACGACCGACTCTTCGCCATCGTGACAGTCCAGGCATTCCTGGGTGATTTCTGCCCCGGTCTTGGCGACTGCGCTGGCGGGATCGATGATCCAGACGCCGGCGGCGAAAGTCAGCGCGGAGGCCAAGACGGGGAGGTTGACGAGATGAGCGCCCATGGCGGCTCCTTCTGACCCGCGTGGGATCGAGTCCTTACTTGACCTCTTGCTTGGCGGCGACGGACTTCTCTTCGGCGGCGCGCTGGTCCTGGACCTTCTGGTTCAGGTCCTGGAGCTCCGCGGGCACCTGCGAGGCGTCGGCCTTCTTGGGGTGCTTGGTCAGGTACGAGGCCACGGGCTCCCAGCGCGAGCTGACGACCCAGGCGTGCTCGTCAGCGGTGGAGCGCACGGCTTGGAGCAGCATCTTGGCCGCGGCCAGCGCCACCGCGCCCAGGATGAGCAGCGGGAAGGCGACGACGAACACGGCGCCCAGAACCGGGGCCAGGCCCAGGGCCAGCAGGGTGGGGACGCGGCGGTAAGAAGCGCCGTCCAGACCTTCCAGCGGCTCGCCAGCGGCACCGACAAAGCGGACGTCCATGGGGTTGAAGCTGGTGTAGAGTCCGTACTCAGCGGCTTGCTTGGTCATGTAAGTCTTCATCTGGTCCTCCGGGGCGTGAACGTTGGGGCTCTTCTTGGGGGGGTTCCTTCTTGGTTCCCTGCTCCCCTCTTGCAAGGTCAATATGCGACGCGGGAGGCCCCCTGAACATAGGGACGATCGCCCAGATGGGGTCGGTAAAAGTGCCTAGTCGGTCGGTATCTATGACCGAGGGGCCTTTACACACTCTGGGCGAGGTTCTATACCCGCTCCAAAGGCTGCATTCAGGCCAGATTCCAGGCCAGATTCCAGGGGGGACGAGAACCAGCGGATGGAGCACCTGTTGCACGCCAATTTGCTGCACGGCGCGGTGGCCCTGACCTGGGCGCTGGGGGTGCGGCGCTTGGCCGGGCCGCTTTCGCCGACCTTGTGGGCGGATTTGCTGCGCTGGTGCTTGGGTCTGCCGCCGCTGATGGCGCTATTGCGCTTGCTGGGCCTGCCGGGGCCGCCCGATGGCCTGCACACCGTGCGGGTGGCCCGCTGGAGCGAGGCGCTGGCCGCCGCCGACCCGATGTGGCACGCCATGCTGTGGCTGCTGCTGGGGGGCACGGCGGGGCTGTTTCTGCTGCAGGAGGCCCTGCCTGCCTGGCAGTTGCGCCGCGGCCGCGCCCGGGCAGAGATACGCCGAGACGCAGAGTTGACCCATGAAGTCCAAGCGCTTTTGGAGCGAATGCGTCTAGCCGGCGTTGCGCCATTTCGCGGCCGAACGCCCAAGGCCAGCCGCATGGACTCCGCGGACTTGAGCGCGGGACTGATCGGCATCCTGGAGCCGCAGGTGGTGGCCTCAAACGGGCTGCTGGCGAGCCTGGACAACGCCGAACGCGAGGCGACCTTGGCCCATGAATTGGCCCACTGGGCCCGCGGCGGCAACCTGCGGGTGCTGGGGGTGTGGCTCCTGCGGGCGCTTCAGGCGCTCAACCCTGCTTCCCTACTGCTGTTTCGTGCGCTGATTGAAGCCGAAGAGGCCGCGTGCGACGAGGTGGCGGCGCGCGTGACCGGCCGGCCGGCGGTGCTGGCTTCCGCGCTGATCAAGGCTCACGGCCACCCGGAATCGCTGATCACCGACCATGCGCTAGAGAGGGCCCGGGGAGAGATTCTGCGGCGCGCCGAGCTGGCCTCGACCCGGAGCCGCGTGG
>JBIKTV010000124.1:0-13303 GCA_044347905.1 Myxococcota bacterium | reverse complement strand
CCCGCGTGGGCCGCGGTGGCGGCGGCTGGGGCGGCGGCGCTGGGTGGCCAGACCTGGGGCCACATCTACGCGGGGCATGTCAGCTGGATCGAGGCCCTGGCCTGGGCGCCGTGGCTGTGGGGTGCGCTGTTGGGCTGGATGGAGCGGCGGCGTCCGCGCGATCTCGCCTGGGCAGCGGCGGCCCTCTCCCTGCAGCTGCTCGCGGGCCATCCGCAGCTGAGCTACTTGACCTTGGTGGGCGCGGCGGTGCTGCTTTTGGCCCGCAGTGTGGGCGATCGCCAGCCGCCAGCCGCAGGGGTGCCGCTGCAGCGCTGGCCGTTGCCCGCGGTCGCCGCCCTGGGGCTGCTGCTGGCCGGCGCCGCTGCCGGACTGCTCGCCGCGGTGCAACTGGGCCCGACGGCCGCGCTGACGCCGCACCTCAACCGCGCGCTTTCCACCCCCCTGGAGATCGCCACCTCCTACTCTGCGCCCGCGGTGACCTTGTGGACGGGCTGGGCGCCGGGGGCCCTGGGCGGGGTGTCCGCCAAGCTCACAGGCTTTGCGTATCACGAAACGCTGGCTTTTCTGGGGCCCGCCATGATCGCCCTGGTGCTGAGCGGCGCGGCCGTGGCGGGCCGGCGCGGCGCGGTGATCATGGCAGGTGCGACCCTCGCCACTCTGATCTCGCTTGGCGAACACGGGCCGCTGCTGCCCGCGCTGGTCGAGTGGCTGCCGGGAATTGCGGCCTTTCGCGTCCCGGGCCGGTGGATGGTGCTGCCGATGCTCTGGGCGGTGCCACTCGCGGCCGAAGCCTTGGGTGCAGCTTCACAGGATTCTGCCAAGCGCTGGCCTTGGTGGGGGGCAGCGCTCTTGGGCGCGGCGAGCCTCTACGGTCTGGCGACTTTGGCAGGTCCACAGGGCTGGCTGGCCCAGGCCGCTGCGCACGGGGCGCCCGCCGCGCGCGAGCTCGCCGCCAAAAGTGCCGAGACCGGCCTGCTGCTGGGTGTCGTGGCCGGCGCATTTGCCGCCGCGATGGCATTTTTGCCCAAGCACCGCCAGAGAATTGCCGCCGCCCTGGCCCTTTGGGCAGTTTTGCAGGGCCTGTGGTTTGCCCAACAGCACTTGGGGCCAGAGAAGCGCATGGCGGCAGCGCGCGTCCACTGGTCCAAGGCCGATGCAGAGGCGCTGCGGCAAAAGCTAGGGCCTCATCAGCGCTTGGCGACCGCGGCGAGCCTGCGCCAAGCCAACTGGGGCGGCGCCTGGGGAATTGCCGGTGCCGGCGGCTATGAACCCGCGATCACCGCGGCGACCAACCGCTACGGCAACCTGATCGCCGGCCGCCAGCCAGAGGGCTATGCGGTGCTGTTTCAGGTGCGCGGCCCCCATGCCGCCGTGGACCGTCTGGCCGTGTCTCACGCGCTTATGGCCCCAGGCGACGCCCAGGCCAACCGCGCCTTTGCCGCCTGGCCCGCGGACGGTGCCTTGCCCTCTGGCCAGCTTGTGCGGCGCAACCCAAGCGCGCGGGCCCGGGCCGAATGGTTGGGCCAGCCCCGCTTTGCGGCGACCCCCAAGGAAGCGGTGGAGCTGCTGGCCGATAACCTGCCCCAGGACAGCGCGGTGATCACCGGCCCTAGCGCGCCAGCGGTCGCTTCCACCGGCCAAGTGCAGATCAAGAGCGAAGAGCCCGGCGAAATCCAGCTGCACAGCGCGAGCTCGGGACCGGGCTGGGTGATCCTGCGCGACGCCTGGGCCCCCGGCTGGGAAGTGAGCGTGGACGGCGTCCAAGCCCCTGCGCAGATAGCCGATGGCCTGATGCGCGCGGTGGCCGTGGCTGGCGGCGACCACCAGGTCGTTTGGCGCTACACCCCGCAGACTTGGCCCTGGACGCCGGCGGTGTCTGGGGTCAGCTGGCTTGCGCTCCTGGCGCTGCTTTGGCGAACTCGGCGCAGCGATCCATTCGAGATCCAAGGGGTTGACAAGGGCAGTTGACGAACGTATACCCGCGCCATGGCCCGTCTATCCCCTGAAAAACTGCTGATCGCCATCTCGCAAGCTGGCCCGCGCTACCTGCCCTGCCCGGTGCGGAAAGACCACGCGCAGATCTCGGTCGACGTGTGCCGCAGCCGCTGCAAGCACGCCCGGCGCTGTAGTGTTTTTCAAGCGTGGCTGCGGCCGCCGCTGAACCTGGAAGGCCTGTAGAAGACCGCAGCGGCTCCGCTCAAGACCGCTCCGCGGCTTGGGAAAACTGCCTTGCGCCCTGGAACAGCCGCCCGGGCGGTCACCACCTCCCCGTCACCTGCAGCTCGCGCTGGCCCTGCCTGGCGGTCCAGCCGGCTTGGTGCAGATCCACCGTCACCGCACCGTCGCTGGTGGACCAAAGCCGAATGGCCGCGTCGCGGTAGCGCTGCGCTACTTCTGGATGCGGAAAGGGCAGTTGCCCCCAGGGGCGCGCCCCGGCAATCGCCAGGAGCGGCGCCGTGGCGGCCAGGAAAGGCGGCGTGCTAGAGGTGCGGCTGCCGTGGTGCGGCACCTTGAGGACCCCGACCCGGCCGACCGCCCCGCTCTGGACCAGCGCCCACTCCGCCTCTCGCTCAATGTCGCCGCTCAGGAGCACCCGGTGTCCCGCGGCTTCAAGCTGAAGGACCAAGGAGTTGTCATTGTGCGACAGGCCGGGACGCCACGGCCAATGGGTCGCGTCGGGCCACAGCACCCGCACGACCGCTTCGCCCAGCCGCCGGCCCTCCCCCGCCCACCTTCCCAGGTTGGACTCGCGGATTTGCCCCCAGAGCTTGAGCAATTCGCGGTGTTCAGCGCCGCCAGCCGGCTGGCCATTCCACCACCAGCGCCCAACCGGCAGCGCCCGCGCCACGGCCAAGAGGCCGTTTTCGTGGTCCGGGTGGGCGTGGGTCAGCACGGCAACGTCCAGGTGGCGCACCCCTAAGGCCCGCAGCGCCGGCAGAACCGCTCTGTCGCCCGTGCGGCCATCGTCGTCATGGGCACCGCCGCCGTCGACCAGCCAGGCGCGGCCGTCCGGCCACTGCACCAGGGTCGCATCGCCGTGGCCAACGTCCAAAAAGGTCAGGCGAAGGAGGGTATTCTTGCCGATCCCTTGGTGAATCTGCCCGGCCCCGTAGCCCGCCAGCGCCACCCCGGCCAGCGCCGCAACAATGCGCCATTTGGGCGGGTGCCACAGCGCGGCCAAGCTCAGCGGCAGCCACAAGGCCAGCAGGGCCGCCTCCACGCCATCCAGGTGGCCCACGGGCCACAGCCCCGCCGTGTGCTCCACCGCCCAGCGCAGCGGCCACACCACCCCTTGGGCGATCACCTGCACCGGCAGGTCCAGTGCCGCCCCCGCGCTGATCAGCAGACACGCCGGCAACAACAGCGCGGCATAGGGCACCGCCAGCAGATTGACCGGCACCGATAGCCACGCCACCTGGCCCATCCGCAGCGCTGCCACCGCAGAGGTCAGGGCAAACGCGCCCAGGGACGCCCGCCACGCCTGGGCCAGCACGCCGCGCGGGGTATCGCCATGGCTCGACCACAGCAGCCCGGCCACCCCGGCGGCGGACAGCTGCAGGCCCACATCGTCCACTGCCGCGGGCTCGATCACCAACGCGACGCTGAGCGCCAGGCCCAGCAGCTCCCACGGATCGGGCTTTGCCGCGGCGCACTGCCCCACCACCACCGCAGTGGCCATCCAGGCGGAGCGCACGGTCGCCGCGGCCGCGCCCGTGAGCCCCACATAGGCCCAAGCGGCGGCGATGAGCGGCGCACCCACCCACAGCGCCAGCGGTGCCCGCCGCAGCAGCTCCCGGCCAAAGCGCACCACGACAAGGCGCAAGAGCCAGCGCAGCCCCGTCAGCACTAGCGCCAAGTGACTGCCGGACACGGCCAGAATGTGCGCCGTGCCCGTGTCGCGCAGCCACTGATCCAGCAGCGGCCACTCCGTACCGCGATCGCCCAGGGTCATCGCTGAGACGACCGCCGCTTCTTCGCCCGCCATCGCCGCCTGAATGCGCAGACCCAGCCAGCGCCGCGCCGCCCCCAGGCCCCGCACCAGCCCTTGCCACAGCCCGCCCTCGACCTCCACCACCGCCAGCCGCTGGGCGTGGGCCACATGCAAGCTGCCCACCACGCCTTGGCGCTGCCAGTTTTCCGCCATGTCGACACAGCCGGGGTTGCGATAGGCCGGCGGCGGCGCGACAAAGGCCGGCACCCTCAGCAGCTGACCGCGGCGCGCCTGCACCTCTCTGCCGCGCACGTCCACCCGCAGCAGGCCGCGGCGCTCTTCGCAGCGCTGGAGCGGATCCGGCGGGGGAGCACAGCGCAATTGCCAGCGGGCGGTAAAGCGCTGCCCCGTCGGCGTCCAGGCGGGTTCATCCAACACCTCAATTTGCTGAATGGGCGGCTGCGTTCTGGGCAGGGGCAGGTCTGCGGGCTGTGGCGCCACTTGAGCCAGCTGAGCGCGCAAGAGCGCCGTCAACCCCAGGGCCAGCAGCGCCGCACCGCGGGCCAGCACCACCCGCCTTTGGCGCAGCGCGGCGATGGCCAGCCCCAGCGTCAGGGCCCAGGCCAGCCAGGCCGCCGGCAGCCAAAGCGCGGCGCGCAGGCCAATCCAGGCGCCCAGCCCCAGGGCCATCGCGCTCGGAATCCAAAATTTCCCTTGGAATATGCTAGGCCCTTGAAGGTGGCCCCGTAGCTGCTGCTCTGCCATGGCCCTGACCCGCGGCGCTGTACGCGCGCCCTGGATCAGTTATCGCCAGCTGACTGAAAAACCCGCGGAGAAAAATCGCCCCGCATGAATTTTTTTCTGGGCCAGCTGCCGCGCTCGAAATCAGCAGGCGATCAGGCGGGCCTCAGAAGCGGAACTGCGTCGACAGGACAAACTCCTGGGCCTTAGTCGGGTTGTTGTTGCGGTAGTAGTCCGCGATCTCTTGGTGGCGGAACAGCAGCGACAACAGGCCGATATTGCGATAGAAATACAGGTGGGCTGCGGCGCGAAACTGCCGCTCATCCAGCTGCTTCTTGAGCGTGGTCTCCAGGTTGGCCGGGGCGTCCTTGAGTTCGCCCGCCACCAGCTCGCCGTAATCCGCCGCCAAAAGCAGCCACTTGGGGATCACCAGCACGCCGGCCTGCACGTTCCACGCCACCGGGGTATTGCCGTAGTCCAGCGAGTACTTGCCGTACATTTCCGCCTGCGCATACAAGCGCTTGTGGCGAAACACCGCGGCGAGGTTGACCGCCGGATAGCGCTCCTGGGTGCGCTGATCAAACTTGCCGCCCACGGTAAAGCCCAGGGTCGTCGGCACGCCGGTGTAGAGGAACGGCGAGTCAAAGCGGCTCATCGCGCCAATCACGTTGATCGCCACCTGACCGCCGACGGACCACGTGTAATTGGTGTTGTCCGCGACGTAGTAAGTACCGCCGATCGTGCCGGTCGAGCGCCCAGAGCCGCCGGCCAAAAAGGCCCGGTAGTTGAACATGCGGTTCTTGGTCAGCGGGCCGCCCACTTCAACTGCGGCGCCATTGCTCTGCTCAAAGGACGAGTACATGTAGTACGCGGGGTCGAGCAGCAACTGCTTGGAGGTCGACGTGATGAGCGCCGCGGACAAACCGCCACCGCCGCTGTTGACGTTGAGGTAGTGGCCGCTGCGGCCCAGCGGCACCTGGAACATGGCAAAAGTCGTGCGGGTGTCGCGTTCGGCGCGGATGCTGATCAGGTAGAACGAGTTCTGGATCATGGGCATCGGCCCAAAGCTGCGCAGCTGCAGGCGGGCAAAGCGCGTCTCATACTGGCTCTTGACCGTGCCGGCGTCCCACTCGCTCTGCACGCCCTTGTTCAGGATCGAGTTTTCCAGACCGGCCACGATGGAGAAGCGCATCCCCGGGTTGCCGCGGCAGATGGTGACATCCGGGTCAAAGCGACAGCCAAAATCGGCGCAGTCCACCCGGCCGTCGTTGTCGTTGTCCACGCCGTCGCTGCACACTTCGTCGGAGCGCTCGCCGTCCTTGTCTCCGCCCTTGCCCAGCAAATCCTCAACCGTCATGCCATCTTTGAGCTCCGGCATGTCCTCGCTGCTCATGTTGGCCGCGGGTCCGCTGTCGCCGTCGCCCTTCCACGATCCCTTGCACACCGTGACGCCGCTGCCTTCGCAGTCCGGATCGTCGCAGTCGACAAAGCCGTCGCCGTCGTTGTCAAACCAGTCGCTGCAGCGGGCGTTGGTGTTCTCTGGACCGCTGCCGACTTTGCACGCGGCGTCTTTGGCGCAGTCGTGATCGGCGCAGTCGACCATGCCGTCGCCGTCGTCGTCTTTGCGATCGGTGCAGTTCGCCTCGGTCTTGGCGTCGCCCGCCGCGGGTGTCGCAGGCGCAGTAGCCGCTGGGGCCACGGGAACCGCTGGCGCCTCATCCGCCAGGGCGCTCAGCGGCATCGCACACAGCAAGGCCATCCACAACCACAGTTTCTTGTTCATCCGTTGCCTCGTCCTGTGCGGCAGCTGCGCCGTCTCGCATCGCCCGTTCGCGGAAATGTTGCGCCGCCGGCCCTACAGGGGTCCGCAGACCTTCTTGCCTGAGCACACGGTCACCAGCGGATTCCACGCGCAGTCCCAGTCGGCGCAGTCGATCGAACCGTCGCCGTCGTTGTCCAAACCGTCTGTGCAGCGCTGATCCGGGGTGTCGCCGCTGGGCCAGCTCTCTTGGCACGCCTGGCGCACGCTGGGTTGCAGGGCCAGCCGGCAGCTGTAGTCCGAGCAGTCCGCGTAGCCGTTGCCGTCGTTGTCGATGCCGTCGCTGCACTTGTCAAAGGTGACCTCTAGGATCGTCTCGCAGTACTCGGCCACGGTCTTGCCGTCGTGACCGGTCCACGGCTCGGTCGACTTGCTGCACGAGTAATCGCCGCAGTCCGCGTAGCCGTTGGCGTCGTTGTCCTTTTTGTCCGAGCACTTGGCGTAGCTGGCCTCCGCCACAGAGGCGCAGTAGGCCACCACCGCTTGATCGGTGTTCTTGGAGCAGGAATAGTCGGCGCAGTCGACAAAGCCGTTGCCGTCGTCGTCCGTGCCGTTGCTGCACTTGGCCAGCGACGCCTCGCCGATCGAAGCGCAGTACGCGTCAATCTCCTGGTTGCCGGCCTTGGTGCAAGAAAAGTCGTTGCAGTCCTTGTAGCCGTTGCCGTCGTTGTCGCCGCCGTCGCTGCACGCCGCCAGGGTGTTCTCTGGCCCCGAGACGATGGCCTTCTGGCACACCTTCATGCCCGAGCAGTCACTATCCTTGCAGTCGATGAACTTGTCGGCGTCGTTGTCCTTGCCGTCGCTGCAGCGGGCTTCCGTGTCTTCCTCGCACACCGTCACGTAGATGCCGTTGCGACAGCCGATGTCGTTGCAGTCGGCGTAGCCGTTGTTGTCGTTGTCCTTGCCATCGCTGCACAGCGCGTCGCTGAACTCGCGGCTGCAGCAGGCTTCCATCAGGTTTTGGCAGTTGCGGTCGCCGCAGTCGAACTGGCCGTCGTCGTCGTTGTCGATGAAATCGTGGCAGGTTTGCGGGGTGTCCTCCGCCTCAAAGTGCTCGACCATCGGGATGTATTGACCGCAATTGCCGGAGGTCCAGGCGCAGTCCTTGTCCTCGCAGTCGACTAGGCCGTCCTGGTCATTGTCCATGCCGTCGCGGCAATACTGCTCGCCGACTTCATAGCCCAGCACCGGTTCGGTCGGCGGTTCGTAGCAGCCCGGAGCTGCCAACGCCGCGCCAAGAACCACTGCTCCAGCGAGGCAGCGGTGAAGCGAAGCCCTCAGATCAGCTGAACAAACCAAGGAACTCATGCGGCACGCGAGCCGCGCGATCAGTGAGCGAGGCATTCGGCACGCCCATAGCCAAAACGGCGACTGAAGTTGACGTGGATCATGCACGAACCGGTCGGGTGACAGATCTCGTCGCAGTCCTTATAGATATCTTTGTGGATCCACTTCTCTGAGTGGCCATCCGCGCTCGACACCAAGCGGTTGTACGTCGTGCCCTCATAGCCCTCGTCATTGGAGTGGGTCGAGGTCAAAACGTACTCGGGGATGCCGTGGGCCCAAATGCCGCGCCGCTCCGCCTGAGCCAAGCGCTGCGCTTCTAGGTGCTCTTTGGGCGAAGGGTCTTTGGTCACCGTCATCGCGTGGGCCAGGCCCTTGCGGATCTGATCGACGATCAAGTCCGGGCAGGTCCACAGGATACGCCCGTAGCCGTCGCGCCTGAGGTCAGAGTGGCAGTGCCACACGCCGCGGCGGGCATTCAACGTCGCCATCTTGGCCACTACGTAGAGCTCATGGGCGTCCCATTTGCCCCAGCGGTGCACCGCGCCAAAGCTCTCCAGCGAGTTGAAGCCAGCCAAGCGCGCCTTGGTCCCTTCCAGCGGCCCGCCGAGCACGCTAAAGCTGTCGCCGTCGTTAAAGAACACCGGAGCCGGCGCGCCGTTGAGGAACACCTTGGTCATCGGCCGGGCCAGCGCCTCGGCTGAGAGCAGCGTCATCCCCGCGACCAACACAGCCGCCAGCATCGCCAGCACAGTCCCGCGGGGGAGCGCCGACGCCTGCAAGTGATTAGCAGTTTTCATGGGATTCGCGCAGTTCGCCGACCAGGAAACGCGGCGGGCGGAGGGGATCAGATCGGCGTTCGCGCTAGGAATGCAGGCTCGCCGCGCAGGACACTCGCGATCAGGCGGCAACTGCTGGCTCCAGTGCGGCCAGGTTGCCCAGACACACGGAACTACTTGAGCGCGCCGCCTTCATCGCCGCCGCCCGCCACCATAATGGCAAAGTTGGGCTCGCGGTACTCATTGCGGCCGCAGGTGGCCATGACCATCTTGATGACGCTGAACGGCACCGAGCGGTCGGCCTGGATGATGATCTTGCGGTTGCTGCGGATCTTGGCGACCTTCTCCGCCGCCATACCAGCCGGGCCCGTGGCCTTTTGCTGGTTGACCCACGACTTCTTGAGGATCTCGGCCAGGGGCTTGATGTCCCAGGACGGATACTTCACTTCGTTGATCTCTTTTTGCGACATGACCTTGTTGTTCTCAAACAACAGATCGCCCGGGCTGTCAGGGCTTTCCCAGCGGGTCAGGGCGACGATCGGCGCGCGCTCCAGTTCCTTCATGGTGCCCGCTTTGGGCATCGCCACGTTGGGGTTGACGAGCATGAGCTCGCCGGAAGCGCTGAACTGCTGAATCAAGAAGATGACGAGCATCGTCAGCAAGTCGATCATCGGCACCACATTGAGCGTGGCGAAGATGCTTTTGCCGCCGCCGTGCATGACGCTCGTGCGGATGGACTTGAGGGCGACTCCGGAGCCGGCGCGCGATCCTGGGTGGTGAACGGACATAGGGTTCCTCGCAAGAGATCGATTCAGGTGGGCTGAGGCACCGAAACGCGGGAAGACACAGCGCTACAAGGACGCGGTCAACTGGAAGGACGCGATCCTACTGGAAGTCGCCGGGCTGAAAGCCTTCAGCCAGCAGCAGATTGACGTCGCCGACGCTCGGGTTCTTCAGGCACATCTTCTTCTCGGGGTCTTTGCACGCCGTCAGAACGGTGTCCAAGGTGCCGATCAGATGCAGGTACTGCACCTTGTCATTGGCGGCCACCATGACCTTGGTCTTGTCGTCCAGGCCCGCGTCGCGCATGTAGCCTTCCAGGGTCTCGCGCAGCTTGTTGCGGTCGTACTTCTTGTAAGTCTCCGTCTCGGCTGCGGTACAGGCGGAGCCCGCGCTGCCGCGGCAGAGCTTGAACTCACCGGCAAAGGGCAGCTTCTTGACCGCCACAAGATCCGGCTTTGGCACGGCGAGCTTGTCGGCATTCCAGAGGTTGACCGAGTAGCCACTCTGCGAGATCACGATGTTGATCTTCGCTTCCGGCTTTGGCGGCTCCTTGGGCGGAGTCTTGGTCGCCTTGGGCAGCGCCTGATCGACGTCGATCCGCGACATCTGGGTCCACGCCGCCGAGATCAGCAAGAAGCAGATCAAACAGGCGAGCAGATCGATGAAGGGCACCACGTTCAGGGTTGCGTCGGCGACGCCGCCTTTTCCACTACCACCGCCACCCATCGGGCCTCCTGATTCATATGCGCGCTTTCCGCGCGGAGCGTTCAGATGCGCGCTTGCCGCGCTGGTCGATTGTTGGTGCGCGTTTGTCGCGCCGGTCCAGAGCTCGTGCACGCTGATCGCGCGCTTCATTTGGGCGCGGGCTGTTCCCGCGGAAGATTCGGGCTGCGCGCGAACGGGCAGCCAGACTCAGTGAGCAATTTGGAGCGGACCTCCCGCTCAATGCACCGCTTTGGGCGGCTAGAGGGCGGGTCGGGGTTGCAAGAAGCGGCGCCCGTGAGGGACCGCAGCCTGCAGGGACGAGGCTTTGGCGAGGCTGTTTTGCCGTCCCCGCCGCGCGACTTTCCCCTCTGCGCCGGCCGCGGCAGCGCGACCCAGGCGGTGCATCAGACGTTCCCAAGGGAACTCTGGACAACCGCGCCGGATCCGCGTTGCCGCGGCGGCTCAGGGAACAGGGAAGCAACTCGCACATCGCTGCTGGGGCTTGAGGTGGACGCACCACCGTCCTCAAACAGCTCAGGAAACCAGAGGATTACGCCGCAGCGTCTTCCTTGATGTCGCCCATCTTGTTGCGGTTGGCAACGATGAGGTTCAGCACGCGGACGGTGCCCTCGTCGATGTCCGCCTTGATCTCCTTGGCCTTGGAGGCCAGGATGGCGAAAGCCAGAACGCCGACGATGCCGGTGCCCAGACCAAACGCGGTGCAGTTCATCGCCTCGGCGATACCGCGGGAGAGCAGGGTCGAGCGCTGCGAAGCGTCGACGTCCGGCTTGCCGATGGCGCCGAAGGTGTGGATCAGACCGAACACGGTGCCGAGCAGACCGGCCAGCGTGGCGGTGTTGCCGAGCAAGTTCAGGTAGTCGACGCGCTTCTCAATCTGCGGAATCTCGCGGAGGTAGGCCTCGTCCATGGCGGCCTGCACTTCCTCGTCCGAGCGCTTCACTTTGAGCACGCCGGCGTGGACGATGCGGGCGAGCGGGTACTGGTAGGTCGAGCAGACCTTAAGCACGCGATTCAGGTCGCCTTTGAGAATTGGCACCTGGAGGAGCTTGATGAACTCTTCCTTCTTCACGCTGGAGCGGATGTAGAGCACAAAAATGCGCTCAAACATGATCGCGAGAATGAAGATGAGGTGGACCAGAATGAAGTACATTCCGATGCCGCCTTCCTCGAACGCAGTAGAAATCGAATTCAACATCGCGGTGCTGCTCCCTAGTGATGGAGTTCCCTGTTGTGGAGTTCCCTGTTGGGGAGTTGAGGCTCCCTGTAGCTCCGGCACATCCCCTGTTAAACGCGCCGTTCTGAGGACACCGGTCCGCGTTTGAGGCGCGGGGCCGGCCAAGCTGCGAGCCCCAGCCGAAGCCCGGGGCGCGAAGTCCGAAAGACTAACCTTCTGCAATGCGCTTGTCTACCGGCAACGAGATGCGGTGCGGCAAGCCGAGCGAAGCGGTTTTAGCATCGCGCTCCGCAAGGGGTCAAGAGGACGCGCTGACCGTTGCGCAATGAACGGGCTGCGGTTGACGCGGGGGAGGCAAACGCGGTACTTGCGCCCTGCCGATCCGCCGACGATGGCGACACGGGGGCCCGATGCGACGCAGTGATATTGAAGAGTTGGAATACCTGATGGACACAGACCCGCGCGAGGCGGTGGTGCTGGCCAAGAAATTGGTGCAGGAGAATCCGACCGATGCCGACGCCTGGGGCTGGCTGGCGGACGCGCAGATCGAGGCGGGCGATTATGAGGCGGCGCTCAAGGCCCTGGCCGAATATCTGCGCCGCGATCCCGATTGGATGGAGGCGTACACCCTGCGCTCTGGTCTGTTGACGGAAATGGGGCGTTTTGACGCGGCGGGCGTGGAATTGGAGGTGGCGCGGCAGATCGACGCGACCGACACCCGGCTGGTGCGCGCTGAGGGCTTCTGGCACGAGCTGCAGGGCCGGCTGGAGAAGGCCGACGAGCTCTACGCCCGCGCCGCCACGGTGGACGGGCTGCTGCCGCCGCCGCGCTTTGACCGCGCCAAGGCCGCTGTGGCGATCCGGGGGGTGCTCAAGCAGGTGGCCAAGGACGGGCTCAAGCTCAGCCCGGTGTTTGAAGAGATGCCGGCCAAGGGATCCAAGGATCAAAAGCTCAGCCGGGCGCTGGAGCTGCGCGATGCCGGGACGCTGGTCGTGTACTTGCGCAATCTGGAGCGCGAGCTGACCACCGAGGCCGAGATCGAGGATCTGGCGGAATTGTTTGAGGATCGCCTGGCTGAGTTGGTCGAGTCCAACTGAAAGCGGCGGGAGCAGGGGGATCCCTGGCGTCGCGGTCCGCGAATTGGGCTCGGAGCGCTGCCAGGGATCCTTTACATACGTTCAAAAGCCGTCGCCACGCCTTGGCCGACGCCGACGCACAGGGTGGCGACGCCGCGGCGCAGATCACCGCGCTGCAGGGCATGCACTAGGTGGCCGGCAATGCGGGCCCCGGACGCACCTAGAGGGTGGCCGATGGCGATGGCGCCGCCGTCCGGGTTGACGATCGCGGGATCGACCGGCAGCTCACGCAGCACGGCAATTGCTTGGGCTGCAAAGGCTTCATTGAGCTCAAGCCAGTCGAGTTGCTCCAAGGTCCAGCCGGCGCGCTCCAGGCAGCGGCGCACTGCGGGTACCGGGCCGATGCCCATGACCCGCGGGTCGACGCCGACTTGGGCCACCGCGGCGATGCGCGCCAGGGGCGTCCACCCGTGGCTCGCCAGGGCTTCTTCTGAGCAGATCAACAGCGCGGCGGCGCCGTCATTGAGCGACGACGAATTGCCGGCGGTGACGGTCCCCGGCTGGCGAAAGGCCGGCTTGAGCCGCGCCAAGGCCTCCAAAGTACAGTCGCGGCGCGGCTGCTCGTCGCGATCTACCAATGCGGTGATGCGGCCGGCGGGCACCTGCAGGGCCAGGATTTCGCGCTCTAGGCGCCCCTCCGCATCGGCCGCCAGAGCCCGTTGGTGGGACTGCACGGCCCATGCGTCTTGGTCTTCGCGGGAAATTTGGTAGCGTTCGGCTAGGTTTTCGGCGGTCTCCCCCATTTGCTCCAGGGGAAACAGCGCCTGGAGCTTGGGGTTGGGGTAGCGCCAGCCCAGGGCCGTGTCGTACATGACGTTGTTGCCGCGCGGAGGCTCCGTGTGCGGCTTGGGCACCGACCACGGCGCGCGCGACATCGACTCGACGCCGCCCGCCAGCACCACTTCGGCCTCGCCCAGCGCCACTAGGCGG
>JBIKTV010000521.1:0-4027 GCA_044347905.1 Myxococcota bacterium | reverse complement strand
TTGGTCCCTAACTCGAGCACCTCTTGGCCATCGCTGATGACTTGCCAGACGGTCTTGTCCGCATCCAGGTCGTCGCGCGCCTGATCCACGTAGGCCAACTGCACCGTGCTGCCGGTCTTGAACGTGCCCTCATCCGGCTGAATCTGCCCGGTAATCAGCTTGAACAGCGTGGTCTTGCCGGCGCCGTTGGGGCCAATCACCCCCACGATACCGCCGGGCGGCAGGGCAAAGGACAGGTCGTCAAACAGCAACTGATCGCCAAAGGCCTTGCGCACGTGGTTCGCCTCAATGACCACTCCGCCCAGACGCGGCCCCGGCGGAATGAAAATCTCCAGGTCTTTGGCGCGCTTCTCGCTGTCCTCGGCCAACATCCGCTCGTACGAGGCGATGCGCGCTTTGCCCTTGGCGTGGCGGCCCTTCTGCCCCAGGCGGATCCACTCCAGCTCGCGGGCCAGGGTCTTCTGCCGGTCGGACTCGGCCTTGTCTTCTTGGGCCAAGCGCGCTTGCTTCTGCTCCAACCAGCTGGAGTAGTTGCCTTTCCACGGAATGCCCTGGCCGCGATCGAGCTCCAAGATCCAGCCCGCCACATTGTCCAAGAAATAGCGATCGTGGGTCACGGCGATGACCGTGCCCTCGTAGCGCTGCAGGTGCTGCTCCAGCCAGCCCACCGACTCGGCGTCCAAGTGGTTGGTCGGCTCGTCCAGCAGCAAAATGTCGGGCTTTTGCAGCAGCAAGCGGCACATCGCCACGCGGCGCTTCTCACCGCCCGACAGCACGCTGCACAGCGCCTCCCCCGGCGGGCAACGCAGTGCATCCATGGCCATTTCTAGGCGGCTGTCCAGGTCCCAGGCGTCGGCGGCGTCGAGCTTTTCCTGCAGTTCGCCCTGCCGCTCGACCAGCGCCATCATCTCGTCGTCGTCCACGCAGTGCTCTAGCTTCTCGCCGATCTCCTCAAACTCGCGCACCAGGTTGACGGTCGCCTGCACGCCCTCTTCAACGATCTGCTTGACCGTGCGCGTGCCGTCCAGCTCGGGCTCCTGCTGCAGGTAGCCGATGGTGTACCCGGCAGAAACCGTGGTCTTGCCTACAAAATCGCTGTCGACACCCGCCAGGATCTTGAGCAGGGTCGACTTGCCGGAGCCGTTGAGGCCCAGCACGCCGATCTTGGCGCCGTAGAAGTAGGAGAGGTAAATGTCTTTGATGATCGGCTTTTTGTCGTAGAATTTGGACACGCCGATCATCGAGTAGATGATCTTATTGGGCTCAACGGCCATGAGGCCTCCGGCGCGGGCTGTGCAGCGCAATAGGGTGGGGACCCGCAAGGGGCGCGCGAGTGTGCAGCAGAGGGCCGCTGCGGGCAAGCTGAAGGTTGACCGGCCGGTGGCAATTGCCCAGCCGCCACCGCCTCGTGTATATCTGGGCCATGAAGACGATTACCACGCCCCTGTCCCAGCGTCTCGGCCTGCGCTACCCGATTATCGCGGCGCCGATGTTCCTGATCTCCAACAAAGAAATGCTGGTCGCCGCCGCAGAAGCGGGCATCCTCGCCTCGATGCCGTCGCTGAACTGCCGAACCACGCAGGAGCTACGCGACACCCTCAGCTGGGTCCGCGAGCGCACTTCAGGGCCCTTTGGCATCAACCTGACCATCAAGCTCACCGACCCGGCGCGGCTTGAAGCCGACGTTCAGGCGTGTCTTGACCTACAAGTACCCGTGCTGATTACCAGTTACGGCGATCCGACCGACATCGCCCGGCGCGCCCACGCCCGCGGGATGATCGTGCTGCACGACGTGATTCGCTTGGATCACGCGCTCAAAGCCCAGGCCGCGGGGGTCGATGCGGTCATCGCGGTGGCCGCTGGCGCAGGCGGTCATGCCGGCACGATCAGCCCGTATGTGCTGGTGCCCTGGCTCAAGCAGCACCTGCATATCCCTGTAATCGCAGCAGGTTGTATCGCTACGGGTCAGCAGATGGCCGCCTCTTTTGCCCTGGGCGCAGAGGCCGTCTACATGGGCACGCGCTTTATCGCCAGCAGTGAGTGCGGCGCGGAGCTGCGCTACAAGCAGATGGTGGTCGGCGGCAGCCCGGACGATCTGGTCTACACCAACGCAGTCAGCGGCGTGCACGCCAACTTCCTCAAGGCCACCCTGCCCAAAGAAACCAGCGACGCGGCTTCCGCCCAGGCGGCTATCCAGCAGCACGGCGCCAAGCGCTGGAAGGACATCTGGAGCGCCGGTCAGGGCATCGCCTTGGCCAAAGATATCAAGCCGATAGCAGACATCGTCGCGGATTTGGTGGCGGAGTACCAACTGGCCGTCTCGGCGCTGCCGCGGAGCTAGCCCCTCAGGATCGCCCGCAACAGAATTCGCCGCGAGAGGCGAGCCGACAGCCCCGCAGTGTCGCATCGGACAAGTGCCTGGCAACTGCTAACTCACTCTAGGGCCCGGTCCATTTACGGCGGCAGGCACACCTTGCCGGCAAGGCCAGAGATCGCCCCGCACTTCATCTGCGGCGGGCAGTCGAACTCGACCGAGCACATCTTGAGGCACTGGGCCAAGCCGCTGCCGTCGCACAGGCTGCCAAACGGGCAATAGGCCGCCGATCCGCACGACGGGGCGCAGTAGCCGGCATTCTGCGCGTCATTGGTCAGGCAAAGGGCGTTGACGCAGTCCTTGGTCTGGGTGCACATGGCGCCGGCCGATCCCGCGGCGAGGGGCGCGCAGGCGTAGGTGGGCGACGCGGGGCTGCCGCCAGCGGGGATTGGGCTGCCGTACAAGCACACAAGGCCCGGGACCCCGCCGCAAGCCGCGTCATCGCCAGGCCCTTTGCAGGCGGGTTGGCAAGCGCCAGAGGTCTTGTCTTTGCCCGGCACGCACACGGCGCCAGCGGGGCACTTGGTGTCGGCGCTGCAAGGGGCTGTACACACGCCTTTTTCTTTGGCGGGATCCAGCACGCACGGCCCAGCGGCGCCGCACTGCATGTCCCCAAGGCACGGCAACCCGCCGGTGCTGCAGCTGCCCTTGGCAAAGATCGAGCACAGCTTGGTGTCGCAGTCCAGGTCCGCCAGGCACGCGGCCCCCACCGGCGCCGACTTGGTGCTGTCCAAGCAGACCTTGACCGGCTTCTTGGTCAGATCGGTCTTCTCCACGCATTTGCGCGGGAAATTGCCGCCGATCGCGCACTCGACATCGGCGACACAGCTGCGCAAACACACCGGCTTGCCGTTGCGCAACACGCATGCCTCGCCGCTGCCGCAGGGGTCTGAGGCGCCGCAGCCCAAGCGCGCGCAGTAGCCGCCGGCCATGTCCGTCAGGCAAGTGTTGGCGCCGGTGCAGTCCGACGGCTTAGCGCAGCCCAAACCCGTGGCGTTCTTGCCACCTGGGGCGCACAACCGCGCTTCCAGGCCGCCAAATTCCGCGGAATAGCGCTTGCATGCATAGCCGTCGGCGCCGCGGCAGTCTTCGTTCAGGTCGCACGCGGCGTGGCAAAGCTGGTTGGTCTTGACCTCACCATAACAGACCGATGAACCTGGGCAGTTCGCCCCCGGCGCGTCGCAGTTGGTCACCGTGCAATAGCCCTTGGGCCAGTTAAAGCAGGTCAAACCGCTCAGGCAGTCGTAGTCGTCGCTGCACGCGGCCCCCACCGGGCTCTTGCCGCCGGGCTTGATGTCGGCCTTGATGTCGCTGCTGTCGGTCTTGATGTCGCCGCTGCCGCCGTCGGTCGCGCTGCCGTCGCCGCTGGCGTCCTTGCCGCTGCTGTCGCTGTCTTTGACGGTGTCGGTTGCCGCAGCATCGGTCGCGCCGCCGGTGTCTTGGGGCTCGGCAGAGTCGCCGCCCACAGTGTCTTGGGCCGGGATCGGCGCGTCTTCATAGCAGTAGGTGCCTTCCGCGTGGTAGCCCGCCGGGCAGACGACCTTGGTCTCGCCTTCGCAATTGGCCAAGGCGGTCAGCGAGATCGCCGCGACGGCTGCGGCCCTGAGGCTGCCGAGCCTGCGCCTGCTGCTAGCCCTGCCCTGGCTGTCGTCT
>JBIKTV010000123.1:0-13336 GCA_044347905.1 Myxococcota bacterium | reverse complement strand
GATACCGCGTGCCGGTGGGGTTGTTGGGCGAGCACACAAAAACCAGCTTGAGCCGCGGCAGGCTGTGGTCGGCCGTGTGCTGTTCGATGGCTGCCAGGATCGCCGGCTCATCCAGGCTCGCGTCGGCGTGCAGCGGCACTTTGATCAGCTGGGCGCCCTGCAATTGGCTAGCGATCTCATAGACGCCGTAGGTCGGCGGGCAGATCAGCACGGCGTCGCATTCCGCCCGGCAGAAGGCCCGTACCAACACCTCAATCGCCTCGTCCGAGCCGCGGCCGATGAGCAATTGGTCTTGGCCCACGCCGTAGAGCTGGGCAAAACGCTCGCGCAGCGCCCGCGGTTGGGGCTCAGGATAGCGGTTTAGCGGCGGGTCGCTGGCGGCAAACGGCGACTCGTTGGCATCCAGAAACGTCAAGCGCTGGGCGTTGTCCACCAGGCTGCGCGCGGAGGCGTAGGCCTTCATCGCCAACAGCTCCGGCCGGGCCAAGCGCTCTACCAGCGTCAATAAGGCGGGTGTGGCGGGCGTGGTCATGGCGCAGCCTCCAAGCGAATGCGGACGGCGTTGGCGTGGCCGTGGAGGCCCTCTGCCAGCGCCAAGCGCTCCACCACGGGGCCCAGGTCGTCCAGGCCGCGCCGGGTGATCTCTTGAAACGTGATGGTTTTCAGAAAGCTCTCCGTGGTCAGGCCGCCATAGGCCCGGGCAAAGCCGTAGGTCGGCAGCACGTGATTGGTGCCGCTGGCGTAGTCCCCGGCGGACTCCGGTGTCCAGGGGCCCAGAAAGACCGAGCCGGCGTGGCGCACCGCCAAGGCAAACTCGCGGGCTTCGGCGATCTGCAAGATCAAGTGCTCCGGGGCGTAGGCGTTGCAGAGATCCAGCATTTGCCCGCGGTTTTGCACCAGCAGCAGGGCGCTTTTCTCCAGCGCTTGCTCGGCGATGGCCCGCCGCGGCAGGGTTTGCAGCTGCCGATCGACCTGGGCGCTGACCTGGATCAGCAGCTCGCGCGAGTCCGACACAAGCAGCACCTGCGAGTCCGCGCCGTGCTCCGCCTGGGACAGAAGATCCGCCGCCACAAAAGCGGCATCGGCAGAAGTATCAGCGATGACCATGACTTCCGATGGGCCAGCCGGCAAGTCCAGCGCCGCACCGCCGGCCTCTTGCGACACCTGCAGCTTGGCCTCTGTGACCCAGGAATTGCCGGGGCCAAAGATCTTGTCGACCTTGGGCACACTCTGGGTGCCATAGGCCAGGGCGCCGATCGCTTGGGCGCCGCCAGCCTCAAAAATCTCAGTGATTCCCAACAAATCCGCGGCTACCAGGATGTGCGGATCGATGGGCGGCGGGCTCATCAGCACCCGCAAGCGACAGCCGGCGATGCGCGCGGGCACGCCCAGCATCAGCACCGTGGACGGCAGAGGCGCTGTGCCGCCGGGGATGTACAGCCCCACCCGCTCGATCGGCAGGTGGCGGCGCTCGCAGCGCACCCCGGGCGAGGTCTCCAGGTCGATCGGCTTGGGCATTTGCGCCTGGTGGAACAGCTCCAGCCGGCGGATCGCCTCCTGCAAGTCCGCGACCATCGCCTCGCCCACCTGGGCCCGCGCCGCGGCGATGCGTTCGGCCGACAGCTTGAGCGAGTCGAGGTCGACCTTGTCAAAACGCTTGGTGAATTCCAGCACCGCTTTGTCACCGCGCCGCCGCACCTCGCTCAGGATGGCGCGCACGGCCGCGGTCAGCTCCTCGCTGCGGGCAGTGGCTGGACGCTGCGGAATCTCGCCATTCCATGGGGTAATATCCATCAGCTTCCTCACGCGATGACCTTTTCAATCGGCAGGACCAGGATCGAGGTGGCGCCCAAGCGCTGCAGCGTCTCTATGGTCTCCCAAAAGATCTCCTCATACGCCACCGCGTGGATGGCGATCTTCTGGCCGTCCGTGCCCAAGGGCATCACTGAAGGGTCTTCCATGCCCGGGATCACCCGGCGGATCTCTTCTAAGGCGCTCCTGGGCGCGTTCATCATCACGTATTTGGCCCGCGCGGCCTTCAGCACGCCCTGGATGCGCTGGAGCAGCCGCTGCAGGTCGTGCTCCATCGCCGCAGTCAGGGCGCGGTCACTGCGGATGAGGATTGCCTGACTCTCTAGAATCGTGAGGAATTCCTCAAGTCCGTTGGAGCGCAGCGTGCCGCCCGTGGACACCAAGTCGCAAATTGCGTCGGCGATGCCCAGGTTGGGGGCGATCTCCACCGACCCCGCGAGCTCGACAATCTCGACCTCCAGGCCCTGGTCCTTCATGTAGCGCGTCAGGCAGTTGGGGTAAGAGGTAGCCACGCGTTGGCCTGCAAAATCAGCCAGTTCGCGGATGGTGCTGTCTTCCGGCACCGCCAAGGCCAGGTGGCACGCGCCAAAGCCCAGCGGCAGCACGGTGCGCACGGACCCGCCCGACTTGCGCTGCGGCGCCGCCCACAGGTGCTCGTGCACGGCATTCTCGCCGACCACCCCCAGGTCGCACACGCCGTCGGCCACATACGCGGGGATGTCGTCGTCCCGCACCAGCATCAAATCAATGGGAAAGTCCTTGCACTCGTGGAGCAAGCGGTCTTTGCGCAGGTCAAAGTCCAGGCCGCATTTAGAGAAGAGGGCGAGGGACTTCTCTGAGAGCCGCCCGGATTTCTGCACGGCGATGCGCAGGCGCTGATTATCACGCATGGTCTGCCTTTTTGTGAGGTTGGCTGCGGTCGAGCAGGGCGCGGTAGCCACTTTCGCCGTGGGTGAGAGAGCGCGCCACCCGGGTCACCGTCGCGGTGCTGACCCCTGTGCGCTCATAAATGCTGCGGTAGGCGACCCCTTGGTCCAGGAGCTGCGCGACCAGCCAGCGGTCCGCCAGGGCCGACAGCTCTGTGGGGGTGCAGAGGTCGCGGAAAAAAGCCCGTGCTTCCTGGGGATTTTCCAGCGCGAGGATCGCTTTGATGAGATCGTCTAGGCGCGGGTCCATGGGCAGCCATCCGCCGGGCCTCGGCGTGCTGATGTGATAGCACGTGAGCACGGATTAGGCAACTCGCCGCAGGAGCTCTGGGGAACTCTCAGTGGCGGAAGTGGCGGCGGCCGGTCAGGGCCATGGCCATGCCCAAGCGGTCGCAAGCAGCGATGACTTCTGGATCTTTGATGGATCCACCCGGCTGAACCAGCCAGCGCACGCCGCCGCGGTGGGCCGCTTCTACGTTGTCTGCAAAGGGGAAGAAGGCGTCGCTGGCGAGCACGCAGTCGCTCAGATCGCCGCAGACTTCCTTGGCTTTAGGCAGGGCCAGCCGCGAAATTGCGTCGACGCGGTTGGGTTGGCCAGAGCCCATGCCCACCAGCTGCAGGCGATCCTCCCCCGCGCGGCGGGCAATGGCAATAGCGTTGGATTTCAAGCTCTTGGCAATGATCAGCGCAAAGCGGGCGACCGGCAGCTGCTCAGCGGGAAACGGCGCGACCGTGGCGACGCGGAACTGGTGCAGATCCTCCAGAAAATCAGGATTTTGCACTAGGGTCCCCCCCTCCACACGGACGCGCTGACGGGCTGCGGAAGGCGTAAAATGGCTGATGCGCAACAGCCGCACTTTCTTTTTCTTGGCCAAGAGGGCATGGGCGGCGGCGCGGTCAAAGTCGGCGGCCAGCACCACCTCGACAAAGCGCCCCTCCAGAAAATCCAGGACATCGCTGTCGAATTTGCCGCTCATCGCCACGACGCCGCCAAAGGCGCTGACGGGATCGCCCTGCCACGCATCGGCCAGCGCTTGCCCTGCGGTGGGGGCCAGCGCCGCGCCACAGGGGTTGTTGTGCTTGACGATCACGCAGCCGTTCAATTGCGGGGCCACGCTGCGCAGGTCACAGAGCGTTACGTAAGCGGCCTGAATGTCGAGGAAATTGTTGTACGACAGCTCGGCTTCGCAGGCAAACGCCGGGTCCCAGTCGACGCCGCCAGGCAGGGCATCGGGGACGAACACCGCGTGCTGGTGGGGGTTTTCGCCATAGCGCAGCGGAACCCGGCAAAAAGCCTCGACAATCGCCCGATCGTATTCCAACACATGGTGCCAGGCGCTTTTCATGAGGCTGCGGCGCGTCTCCAGACCCAGCCGTCCGCCGGACTGCAGCAATTCGGCTATCACGCTGCGGTAGTCGCTCGGCCGGGTCACCACCGCGACATGGCGGAAATTCTTGGCGGCAGCGCGCACCATGGTCGGACCGCCGATGTCGATGTGTTCGACCAGATCGGCCTCGCAGGTCGGCCCGGACGCCACCCGCTCAAACGGATAGAAGTTGCTGATCACCAAATCGATGGGATCGATCCCCAGCTGCTCTGCCTCGGCGACCTGTTGCGGCTGATCGCGGTCAAACAGCAGCGCGGACTCCAAGCGAAAACTGAGCGTCTTGACGCGACCGGCAAAAGCCTCTGGATTCCCTGTGAAATCTTCGACTTTGCGGTAGGGGATCCCGCCGGCCTCCAGAACCTTGGCCGTGCCGCTGGTGGCCAGCAATTCCACCTGCAGTTGGGCCAGCACCAGGGCTAGGTCTTCCAGCCCAGTTTTGTCGGAAACGCTCAGCAAGGCGCGGCGGATTTTCATGGCGGGCAGGTCCTTGGCGCAGAGGCGGGCATTCGATTCTGCGGGACCGGCATTGCGCCACGGTTAGAGGGCCGGGTCAACGCTAGAGCGACGCTGGATGAGGATGCGGTGACGGATCGGCGCCGGCAACCGGCGGGGCGGGCCGCCGAAGTGCAGGACCAGCCCGGCTCAGAGAAGTAAGAGCTGGGTAAGGTCCAAAGTCCCCAGGGCCCGGGCTTGGCACTGGCGCCGCCGGCGGGGCTTCGCTACCATGCCAACTCGTTGTCGCTGTGACAAGGACGTGACGTTGCCGCCACCCATCCGCCAGCTTTGCGCTGCGGCCGACCCCACCGGGCCAGCCAGTGCCCCGCCCAATCAGGAGCTCTGCTATGAATCCAAAGAGTTTGCGCAACGACCATATTGCCCGTCCGCTGCCCAGTGATCACGAGGCGGGCGGTTGGGTGGTCATCGGGCCCGATCACAGCTACTTCAAGCTCGACGCGGTGGCCGGCTGGATCTACACCTATGCCGATGGCAGCCGCGACATTGACCAGCTGCTCGCCGGGCTACAGGCGTCGGTGGATCCCGCGGCCGAGCGGGCGATGGTGTTTGAAGCCCTCGATCGCCTCGCCGACGCCAAGCTGCTGGACCAGCGCGTTGCGCCGCCGGCCGGTCTGTCTCGCCGCGTGGTGATGCAGCGCCTCTTGGGTGGCGCGGCGTTGGCGGCCTTGACGGCGGCCCTGGGCGCGCCCCGCGAGGCCACGGCCGGCGAGCTGTGTGGCGAGGAGAAGGATCTCATCGATGAGATCGCCTATCTGCAGTCCCTGCAAGGCGAAGTTGCTGATCTGCTGGAAGAGTGGTACGTCAAGGCGGATGCCGAGCCCAAGACCGACGAGTTCTACCTCAAGGCCCTGAGCGCTGAAGAACAGCACTGCAAGCAGCTGGAGCAGGAGTACGTCTACAAGCTCGACGACGCCACGCAGGATCTGGCGGACTGCAAGCTCGGCAACTCTGAGAAGCAGGTCAAGAAGCGCGAGGCCGAACGCGAGCTGCACTTCAAGAAGCGCTCGCAGGAGATGGACCACAAGCAGCAGCAGGCCAAGGCCAAGTACGCAGCTTCGCTTGAGAAACTCAAAGCCGATGAGAAGGTCAAGAAGGCCAAGTCTTCCCAGAACGCGGCCGCAGAAAAGGGCCAGCAGAACCAGGTGGAGGCCTCGCTGCAGCACATGGAGAAGCGCCAGAAGGCCTTGGACGCGCGCTACAGCCAAGAGTCGGCGACCAAAGCGAATCACCGCAAGATCAGCCAAGAGCGCGAGACCAAGAAGAAGCAGCAGCTCAATGAGCGCTTGATCGACGCTGGCGAGCGCACGCAGCTGTTTGCTGAGTCGTATGCGCTGCGCCAGTCGGAGGTCCTCATCAAGGGCATGGACCAGAGCCTGGTCTACAAGCTGGCGAGCGAAGCCAATGCCAAGGCCCAGGAGTCGGCGCTGGTGCAGCGCAAGCAAGAGGAGACGGCCAAGGAGAGTTCGGCCAAGAGCGTGAGCTATACCAAGTAATCGCTACTGAATTCCCGGCCAGAGGCGCGGCGCATGCCCCTCTGGCCGGGGCGCAGATCCTTGCCCAGTGCAAGGACTTCAGCGCCGTCTGTCCCGGTGCGGCTGTGGTGGGGATCAGGCCAGCCGGGGCAGCGGTTCGCTGGAGGGAAGCGCAAGTATTTCCGCGCGATCCAGCAAGTAGTCGACCATCGCCCCCGCTACGTCGACCCCGGCTTCGGTCTGCGCCTGCGCGTAATAACACGGAAAATTGGCTTCCAGCAGGTAGAGCCGGCCGCTGGCGTGCTCTAGAATGTCGACCCCGCCGTGGGCATGGCGAAGGACTTGGCAAGCCCGCACGGCCAGCTCCGCCGCGCCCGGGGGCAAGGGCGCCAAGTAGTCGTCGATCGCTTCACTGCCGGATGTGCGAAAGTCGTCTGGATCCGTGACATTGCGGTAGCTGGCCACGGCGCGATCGCCCACGACGACCACGCGCCAGTGCACCGCATCGGGGATGTAGGCCGTCAGAAGCGGCTTGCCGCCCTCCGCCGTGGCAAAGTCGACAATGCTAAACAGGCTGGGCAGCGAGTCGGCGCGGATGACGCCCACACCCCGCGAATATCCCAGGGCTTTGACCACCACCGGCAGGCCGCCGAGCTGTTCGACCATGTCGCGGAGCATCGCCCGGGTGGGCCGCTCCAGCCAGTAGGTCCGCGGTACCGACAGCCCGGCGCGGGCAAACGTCTCGGTCGCGTTGATGTTGGCAAAGAACGGCCCGTCAGGATCCAGATAGAAACTCGCGACCTTGGGGTGCCAAAGGTGCTGCTCCACCCGTGTTGAGTGTACCGACACGGCCGGGCGATAGACCAGGTCGCCCGGGCGCAACTGCTGATCATCGCTAAAGCTATGCAGATGCGGATGGACCACGCTCATGCGGACGCCGCGGGCATCGCAGGCCTGCTGGATGTAGTCCAAGGTCTCAATTGGCACACCGTCATCGATCACCGCGAGGAGCCTGCCAAATCCGCGCAGTTGGCCGTGGCGCTGTTGGGGATGCAGGTCGCGCACCGCCCGCCGCACCGCTTCTGGAGCCGGCTGGCCGACGCAAGAGTTGCGAAGATCTTGGGGCAATCCATAGACAAACAGGCCCAGGATCGTCTTTGTGCCCAGCTCTACAGCGATCCCTGCGTGGCGGGCCGTCGCCAAGGTTTGGCCCGCGGGAGTCACGTTGCGCCACGCCACCAGCTGACCGGCGCGGTGCTGGATCTGCAGGGGCCCGTCCGCGGCATCCAGAAACACAGTCTGGCCGCCCAGTTCCGGCGCCTCCACGCACAAGAGCGCGGTGGCCAGCAGCTGAGCGCCATCGATGACATACTCGTCACAGTGCGGCGGGTGGCCCTGACCGGCCTCGTAGCGGCGCAAGCGCAGGGCGCCCGGCACGGCGTTGGTGAGGCAAAGACTCTTGAGAATGCGATCTTCCACGGCAGCCAGCAGCGGATGACCGGCGGTCTCTAGCTCGGCGCTGTAGCCGGTGTCGTCAGCTTCCGTGCTGGAGCTCATGGGCGCCATGCCCGGCCGATCGCCCAGTAAAGCCTGAAGATTCGCGAGTTCTGCCGGGCTGACAAACTGCGGCGCCACCAACAGCAGCGGGTCTTCCGCGACTCGCCACAGCACTGGCAGCGCAGGGTCTTCTGGAGTCAGCATCTGGGGCGGCCTCGGCATGGTGCGGTTCCTGGGCGGGTGGCAAAGTTCGGCGCGAGCCTAGCCCGGCCACCGCAGGGGGTCAAGGCTTGGAATCACCTGAATAAATCAGGGCAAAGCTCTGTTCCTGCGGCGCGGCGGCGCGGCGTTCGAGCCCGTGCGTTGCGGGGCAAAACGGACTACACTCCCGGGCCTAAAGTGCGCGCAGAGAGTGCGCCCGTGCTGCAAAAGGCGGCAGGTGGTCCTGGGCGGAATCCCTCCGCAGGCCACCACGGCGCTGACCCTGCAGGGGATGAGCCGATGCGCCGGGAATACACAGAAAATCAAGAAGATCTCGCCGCGGGCCGCAGATGAGCCCGGGGCTGTTCCGCCTCGCTTCGGGCCGACAAGCGCTCTTGGCGCTGCTCTGGGCCGTCTGCAGCGCCCTCTTGCCCGCCGTGGCCTTTGGCAATGCACCCGCCGCGCTGAGGGTGATCGCGGACGACAACTACCCGCCGTTCGCCTTCCGCGATGCTTCTGGGGAGGCGGTCGGCTATGTGGTCGACTGGTGGCAGCTGTGGTCGCGGAAGACCGGCGTGCCGATTCAGTTTCGCATGACCAACTGGGCAGAAGCGCAGCGGACCATCGGCCGCGGCGAAGCCGATGTGATTGACAACATCTTTCGCACGCCAGATCGCGAACCGCTGTACGACTTTACCGCTGCCTATGCGGTTGTGCCTGTGGCTATCTACGTTCACGCCTCGGTCAGCGGCATCTTGCGCCCCCAGGATCTGCGCGGGTTTCAGGTCGGCGCGATGGAGGGCGATGCCTGTGTCGAGCGGTTGCGCGCAGAACGCGTGGAGCACGTGCGGCTCTACCGCGACTACACCGCGCTGGTCGATGGAGCTAAAGCCCATGAAATCAAGATTTTTTGCCTAGACGAATACCCGGCGAACTACTATCTCTACCGCGCCAAGGCCCAGCGCGAGTTTGTGAAGGCCTTTCAGTTCTACCAAGGGCAGTTTCACCGCGCGGTGCGCAAGGGCTCTCGCCAGACGCTGGAGCTAGTGGAGAGCGGGGCTGCCAAGATCAGCACAGCCGAGGATGAGGCCCTGCGCGCCAAGTGGATGCCGCCGCCGCCCATCGATTACGCTACATTTGTACAGACTTTGGCCTTGGCTCTGGGTGCTGCGGCGCTCGTGGGGCTGCTGCTGGGCGCTTGGGTGTGGGCGATGCGCGCGGCGGTAAGGCGCCAGACCCAGCAACTGCGCGCGGCCCAGGCCGAACTGGCAGAAAAAGTTCAGGCCCAGGCCTGTTTGCATCAGGTGTTTCGCGCCACAGAGGATCCGGCCGACAAACCGCTCGTCGACCTGCTCGCTGCCGTGGCCGAGCTGTTGCTGCAGGGCTGCCTGTACCCAGAGATCGCCGCAGTGCGGCTGGTGTGGGGCGATCAGAGCTACGCGACCCAGCGATTTGCCAGCGGTATTGCCCAGATCAGCGCGGACATCCGCGTGGCAGGAACCAAGAGGGGCAGCGTCACCCTGGCGTATGTGCAAGAGCGACCGCCGCGCGACGACGGGCCATTCCTCACCGCCGAGCGCGACCTGCTCGCCACGGTGGCCGAGCGCATCGCCAACGTCATGCAGCGCCGCGAGGCCGAAGACCGGCTGCGCGCCAGTGAGGAGCGCTTCCGTCACCTCTTTGAAGACACCCAACAGGCTACGTTGCTGCTTGAAGATCAGCGCTTTATCTCCGCCAACCGCGCCGCCGTCCGGCTCCTGGGGCTAGAGCACCGCGACCAACTGCTGGGCAAGACCCCCGCCGATCTCTCGCCCGAGCGTCAGGCTGATGGCGCGATGTCCGCTGATAAAGCCCAAGAAATGGCGCAATTGGCGTTTGAGAAGGGCAGCATCCAGTTTGAGTGGCTCCACTTGAGGGCGAACGGCCAGCCCTTTGTGGCAGAGGTGTTGGCGACGGCGATCCGCCACGGCGGGCGAAACCTGCTGCACATCGCCTGGCGCGACATCACCGCAGTCAAGCAGGCGGAGCGCGATCTTGAAGAATATCACCAAAATCTAGAGCAACTGGTCCACGAGCGCACCGCGGAGCTGGCCACCACCACGGAGTCGCTTCGCGAGATCAATGGCCAGCAGCAAGCGATTCTCGACGCGGCCAGTGCGGGCATTCTGCTCATTCGCGATCGGATCATTCGCCGCTGCAACCGCCGGCTTGAGGTGCTGGGGGGCTATGAGCCGGGCGAGCTGGTCGGCCAGTCCAGTCGCGTGCTTCACGTCAGCGATGAGGTCTGGGAAGAATCGGGTCAGCGGCTGGTGGAGAAGGTGCTTCAGGGCGACACCTACTCAGAAGTGTTGCTGGCCCAGCGCAAGGACGGCAGCCATTTTTGGGCGCGGGTGTCGGCGCGAGCGGTGGACCCTGATCATCCTGCGGAAGGTGTCGTCAGCGTGGTGGAAGACATCACCGCAGAGCGCGCCGCGATTGACGAAATGCTCAAGGCCCGCCAGCTGGCGGAAGACGCCGCGCGGATGAAATCGGATTTCCTGGCCAACATGAGTCACGAGATTCGCACGCCGATGAACGCGATTATCGGCATGACCCATCTGGCGCTGCAGACCGAGTTGAGCCCGCGGCAGCGCGACTACCTAGCCAAGATTCAGCGCTCCAGTCAGTATCTGTTAGGTATCATTAATGATATCCTGGATTTCTCCAAGATCGAAGCTGGCAAGCTTGAGGTCGAGAGGGTGCCTTTTGAGCTGTCCCAGGTGCTGGACGACGTGGTTGGGCTCATGGCGGAAAAGACGTCCGCCAAGGGCCTGCAGCTGCACGTCGGTGTGGCCGATCATGTGCCGCCGGTGCTGCTGGGCGATCCGCTGCGCCTGGGGCAGGTGTTGCTCAACTACGCCAATAATGCCGTTAAGTTCACCGATCACGGTGAGATCACCATCCGCGCCAAGCTGCTGCAGCTCCAGGGCGATGAGGCGCTGCTGCGCTTTGAAGTCGCGGACACCGGCATCGGCATGGACGACTCGCAGATCGCCAGGCTTTTTAAGACGTTTGAGCAAGGCGACAGCTCAACCACGCGCAAGTACGGCGGCACTGGCCTGGGCCTGGCGATCTGCAAGAGCTTGGCGGGGCTCATGGGCGGCGAAGTCGGCGTCGACAGCGCCTTGGGCCAGGGGTCGACGTTTTGGTTCACCGCGCGTTTGAGCTGCGATACCGCCAGTTCTGAGGTCGCCACGCTACTGCCGGCGCTGCCCGATCCCCGCCTGCTTGTGGCGAAAGAGCCCTTGCTGGCTAGCGAAACCGCTGGCGATTCGCTGCCGCTGGCCGACCTGGCGGCGATCGCTGGGGCGCGGATTCTTGTGGTGGAGGACAACGATCTGAACCGAGAGGTTGCCCATGACCTGTTGGAATCGTTGGGATTGTCTGTGGAAATGGCCTTTGACGGTCAGCAGGCCCTAACGCTTGTCGCCTCGCGGCCCTACGACCTTGTGCTGATGGACATGCAGATGCCCGTGATGGATGGGCTGCAGGCCACCCGCGAGATCCGCCGCCACAGCGACTTTGCCTCGCTGCCCGTGGTGGCGATGACGGCCAACGCCATGGCGGGCGACCGGCAGCGCTGTCTAGACGCGGGCATGAACGATCATGTGGCAAAGCCCATAGATGTTAAGGATTTCTGTGCGATGCTGCTGCGATGGATTCCGCCAAGGCCGGCGGTGGCGATTCCAGCCGGTGCCCCGGGGCCGACCCCTCGCGAACTGGTGGATGCCCCGCAATGGAGGGCTCTGCTCGATGTCCCCGGGCTAGATGTGGCCCAGGGTCTGCGGTTTGCCGCTGGGCGTCCGGCGCTATACCTGTCCGTCCTGGGCAAATTTGCCGACAGCCAGCGCGAATTCTCCAAGCGCCTCGCGGAAGCCTTGGCCACCCATGACCTCGCCACGGCAGAGAGGCTGGCCCACACGCTCAAAGGCGTGACCGCGCAGATAGGCGCAGAAGCGGTGCGCGAATTGGCGGAGCGGCTTGAAGCGGAACTGCGCGATGCTTCTGGGGAAGACCTGCGACCTGAGCTGCAGGTGCAGACCCAGCAGGCCCTTGAGGGGCTCATCGCCGAGCTAGATGTCCGCTTGGCGGCGCTCAAGACCCAGGCGGCGCCAAATGCTGCGCCAAGTTAAGGGCTTCCTGGGGTCCAGCACAGCCGGGAGAAGCTGAATCTCGGCGGTTAGGAACTGTCCCAAAAGAATTCGATCGATTCAGGCTGAAGTCGGGCCAGTTGCGCGTGGTGCAATTGGCGATTCTCGCGCCATTTGGTCAGATGGTCCGGTTGTTTGCGGACAGTTCCTTAGTTCACCAATTGCCCCTCGTAGGTTACTTGCAGGCGGCTATGTGAGCCAAAAGCGTGATAGCGATAAGGGTTGCTGGCGCCGCCATGGTAGGCCTGAACCTGAAGCTTGTCGCCTGCCTTAAACGGATAGAGCTGGTCAAGTTGGGCGTGGTGCCACTGGCTGGAGGCCGACGGGTTGATGTCGTGCTTGTAGGCAAACTGGCTGCCGTTGATGAGGAATTGAAAGTCCATCTGTCCGGAACCATGCTGGATGGCGTAGAAGTTGACCCGATAGTAGCCAGAAATCTTGAAGACGACGTCGTTGCCCGCGATGGTCAGATAGTCGCCTGCGGTGTTCCATTCGGTGGTGTTCAAGCAATAGGCGGCCCAGTCGCTGCCCTGGGAGTGGGCATTGCAGCCGCCCGACCAGGTCACCGGCGTTGCCTTGGCTGCAGCCCAGACATAGCCCTTGGTACCGTTGGCCTGAAGATTCACGGAACAGTTCTGTAGGCCGAACTTCAGGTCGTAGCGCAGCGTCCCCTCGCTGGCAGCGTCGCAGACTGCCGTGGGGTTGCCGAGCTTGACGCCAGCGCTGGCGGTCAAAGGGCCGGTAGCCGTGGTCGCGCCGTCCACAATCAAATTGCCTTTCACCTGGATCTTCTTGCTCGACAACGTCTGGATATTGACGCTCCAGTTGAACTTGCCGTCATAGACAAACGCCGGCGTGCCGGGCGGCACCGTAATCGCCGCCGTGTCCTTGACGGTGATCGACCAGTTGCCCTTGATGTTCTTGCCCAGCCAGTCTTTGTTCATGTCGCCGGTGGCCAGCGCATCGGTGTCATTGTACTTGGCGATCAAGCTGGTACCGGTCTTGGTGCCTTTGTACAGGATGTACGGCGTGCTCATCCCGGGGCCAAACAGCTCGACCTGCAGCTTGCTGATGTCCGAATTGCCGGCGTTGAAGTCGATCCAAATCTTCTGGGCGACGCCGATGTCCGGGAACGTCAGGGTGTCGGTCACGCCGGCGGCAAAGCCGTCCTTGATCTGCACGTCTTTGGTGCCGTTGACGCCGTCGACAAACTGGTTCCAGATGAGATCATTGGAGATCTCGTTGATCATGTCCGGCGCGATGCCGGCGGTGACGCACTCGTAGGTGCCGTCGGCCTTGATGCCCTTCATGACCAGGTTGGTGCCACAGGCGTC
>JBIKTV010000520.1:0-4044 GCA_044347905.1 Myxococcota bacterium | reverse complement strand
TCATGTTCTCCATGCCGCCCGCCACGGCAATCTCGGCATCGCCCGCGCGAATCTGGCTGGCCGCCAGCATCACGGTCTTGATGCCGGAACCGCAGACCTTGTTGACCGTGGTGCACGGCGTGGACTGGGGCAAACCGGCGAACAGAGCCGCCTGGCGCGCCGGGGCTTGGCCCAGGTTGGCCGGCAGCACGCAGCCCATGTACACGTCATCAATGGCGTCTTTGGGAACGCCCGCCCTCTCTACCGCCGCGGCAATCGCCACCGCGCCCAGCTTGGGGGTCGAGACGGCCGCAAGCGAACCGCCAAAAGAACCGATCGGGGTGCGGGCAGCGCCGACAATCCAGACGTCTTTCATGGAAACCTCACTGATACGACCGCGGGGTAGAGGGGTGGGATGGGGCCGGTCTCTTCGACCTTAGCCAACGAATTCAAAGGCCTCAGAGAAGAAGTACTTCAGCTCGCGCTCGGCCGACGCCGGGCTGTCGGAACCGTGGGCGGTGTTGCGGCCCTTGCTCTCCGCGTACAGCTTGCGGATCGTGCCGTCGGCGGCCTGGGCCGGGTCGGTGGCGCCCATGAGCTCGCGGTTCTTGAGGATGGCGTTCTCGCCCTCCAGGCACATCAGCAGCACCGGGCCAGAGGTCATGAATTCAACGAGTTCGCCAAAGAAGCCGCGGCCGGCGTGCTCGGCGTAGAAGCCCTCTGCCTGGATCTTGGTCAGGCGGACCAGCTTGGCGGCCTTGATGGTCAGGCCGTTGGTCTCAAACACGCTGATTACGTGGCCGATGTGGCCGTTGGCGACGCCGTCGGGCTTGACGATAGAAAGGGTACGCTCGATAGCCATGGGAAACTCCGCAAAGGTAAAAAGGCCATGCGCGGCCAGGGAAATGCGCAAGTCCCCACGCCGCTACATGGCAACGGGTGGGGACCGCAGGGCGAGCTCGGTCAGACCTACGGGGTCCAGACCTTGAGCAGGGTGCTGGCGAGGTCGGCCGGGGTGGGCGCGACCTGGATGCCGGCGGCCTCAAAGGCGGCGATCTTGGACTGACCGGTGCCGGTGCCGCCCGAGATGATCGCCCCCGCGTGGCCCATGCGACGGCCCGGAGGCGCGGTCAGACCAGCGACAAAGCCGATGATAGGCTTGGTGAAGTTGGCCTTGACCCACTCCGCCGCAGCCTCTTCCGCCGAGCCGCCGATCTCGCCGATCATGATGACCGCGTGGGTCTCCGGATCGGCTTGGAACAGCTCCAGCGCGTCGATGAAGTCGGTGCCCTTGACCGGGTCGCCGCCGATGCCGATGCAGGTCGACTGGCCGATGCCAAGGGCCGACAGCTGACCGACCGCCTCATAAGTCAGCGTACCAGAACGCGAAACCACGCCAACGTGACCGGCCTTGTGGATGTGGCCGGGCATGATGCCGATCTTGCACTGATCGGGGGTGATGACGCCGGGGCAATTGGGGCCGACCAAGCGGATGTCCTTGCCCTCGGCCTTGAGGCCCTGCAAGTACGTCTGCGCCTTGACCATGTCGAGCACCGGAATGCCTTCCGTGATGCAGACGATCAGCGGAATGCCGGCGTCCGCCGCTTCCATGATGGCGTCCGCGGCAAACGGCGGCGGCACGAAGATCATCGTGGCGTTGGCCTTGGTCGCGGCGACGGCTTCAGCGGCGGTGTCGAAAATCGGCACGCTGTCGTCAAATTTGCTGCCGCCCTTGCCCGGGGTAACGCCGGCGACCACGTTGGTGCCGTAGGCGATGCACTGGCGGGTGTGAAAGGCGCCGGCCGAGCCGGTGATGCCTTGGACCAGGAGGCGTGTGTGCTTTCCAACAAGAACTGCCATGGTTTTGCCTCCTTAGTTCAGGGCGCCGCTGGCCGCGAATTTCTCCGCCGCCGCCGCTGCTTTTTGCGCGCCGTCCTTCATGTCGAGCGCGGCGATGATCGGCAAGCCCGACTCGGCCAGCATCTTGCGACCCAGCTCGACGTTGGTGCCTTCAAGCCGCACCACCAGCGGGCGATCGAGACCGACCTGCTTGGCCGCGGTGATCACGCCCTCGGCGATGGTGTCGCACTTCATGATGCCGCCAAAGATATTGACGAAAATCGCCTGCACGCGCCGGTCGCTGAGGATGATCTTGAACGCCGCGGTGACTTTGTCCGCCGTCGCGCCGCCGCCCACGTCCAAAAAGTTGGCCGGCTCTGCGCCAAAGTGCTTGAGGATGTCCATGGTGGCCATCGCCAAACCCGCGCCGTTGACCAAGCAGCCCACGGTGCCGTCCAGGTGCACGTACGACAGATCGTACTTGCCCGCTTCCACCTCGGCCGGATCCTCTTCGTCGAGATCGCGATACGCGAGGATGTCGGCGTGGCGGAACAGGCCGTTGTCGTCAAAAGTGACCTTGCCGTCCAGGGCCACGACCTCATCGGTGCCCGTGACCACCAGCGGATTGATCTCCACCAGTGAGCAGTCTTTTTCGACGTACAGGCGGTACAACGAGTTGAGCAGCTTGGCAAAGTGCCCCACGCTCTTGGCGGACATGCCCAGCTTAAAGCCCAGCTTGCGCGCCTGAAAGCCCTGCAGACCGACCTTGGGATCGATCCAGGCTTTGTAGATCAGCTCTGGGGTGTTGTGCGCAACATCCTCAATGTTCATGCCGCCTTCTGTGGACGCCATGATGACGATGCGGCCCGTGTCGCGGTCCAGCAGCATGCCCAGGTACAGCTCGCGGCGAATGTCGACGCCGCCTTCAATGTACAAGCGCCGCACCAGCTGGCCGTCAGGCCCCGTCTGGTGGGTCTTGAGGGTCATGCCCAGGATTTGCTCAGCCTTTTCCTTGACTTCTTCCTTGGTCTTGCAGACTTTTACGCCGCCGCCCAGACCGCGCCCACCGGCGTGAATCTGCGCTTTGACGACGCGAATGGGCCCCGCCAGCTTGTCAGCGGCGGCGACGGCTTCTTCAACGGTGAAGGCTGGATAGCCCTCTGGAACCGGCACGCCATAGTGACGGAACAGCTCCTTGGCCTGGTACTCGTGGATTTTCATGCGACCTCGCCTTGCACCGCAGACCTCTGCGGCGTCGTCAGAGGGGCGGCGATCTAGCACGTCGCGGCCTTTGCGGCAACCGCAGGACCTCAAGGGGGCGTGGCGACGGCGTGACCCGACAGGGGCATGCGCTGCCGATTTGCCTGATCGCGGTTGTCACGCTGGGCCGCGGCCTGTAATTTGACGCGCGCTCCGGGATCCAAGGCCGCTGGCGCTTGAAGGTGTTGATGTTTGAACTGCGCAAGACTTTTCGCTTTGAGGCTGCCCACCGCCTGCCCAACCTGCCGCCGGAGCACAAGTGTTCGCGCTTGCACGGTCACTCCTTTAGCGTGGGCGTGGTGGTCAAAGGGCCCCTGCAAGAGGGCACGGGCTGGGTCATGGACTTTGGCGACCTCTCGGCCGTGTGCAAGCCGGTGATTGAGGCGCTGGATCATCGATATCTAAACGATATTGAGGGGCTAGAGAACCCAACCTCAGAAGTGCTGAGTTCCTGGCTGTGGCAGCGTTTGGCTCCCAAGCTGCCGCAATTGAATGCGATCCACGTTCGCGAGACCTGCACCACGGCGTGCACGTACCGCGGGCCGCAGCGCCCAGCCCCTTCGGAGGTGGCACCGTGACCACAGAGCGCTTTGGCATTCGCCTCGACAAGCAGTACTTCAACTTTGGTTCCGCGCACTTCCTGATTTTTGCCGACGGCACGCGCGAAGAGCTGCACGGCCACAACTACCGCGCCACCCTGGAGCTGGACGCCGCCCTGGATGCCGGGCACATGGTCGCGGATTTCATTGTGGTCAAGCCGCTTTTCAAGCGCTGTTGCGATGCTTTAGATCACCGCACTCTGCTGCCCCTGGAGCATCCGCGGCTGCGCGTGCAGGTGACCGGCGGCGTGGTCGAGGTCGAGTACCTGCGCCCAGAAGGCGGCAGCGATCGCTTTGCCATGCCCGAGCGCGACGTGCGGCTGCTGCCGATCGCCAACACCTCGTCTGAGCTGCTGGCCCGGCACCT
>JBIKTV010000519.1:0-4055 GCA_044347905.1 Myxococcota bacterium | reverse complement strand
GCCGAGAGCGAAGCGCCGCGGCGGTGTGTGCCGTCCAGACCTGCGTGTAGACCAACCGAGACCCAGCCGAGAGCGAAGCGCCGCGGCGGAGTGTGCCGTCTAGACCTGCGTGTAGACCAACCGAGGCCCAGCCGCGAGCGAAGCGCCGCGGCGGCGTGTGCCGACTAGACCTGCGTGTAGACCAACCGAGGCCCAGCCGAGAGCGAAGCGCCGCGGCGGCGTGTGCCGTCTAGACCTGCAGCTAAATAGACAAACCCTACTTCTTCTCGCCTGGCGCAGCCTGCTCGTACTGCAAGTGCTGGAGCGCCACGCCAGTGCGAATCTGCTTGACCGAGCGCAGGCCGATGTCCATGGCCCGCTGCGGCAAGAAGCCGATCAGCAGCAAGCCGGCGGCGGCAATGCCCATCGCCCAGTGGAGCGACGGCTCTTTGATGTACTCGCGGGCGACCCGCGGCTCGGGACGCATGTAGACCCAAACGGTGATGCGCAGATAGTAATACGCGCTCACCACGCTGTTGAGAACGAGAATGATGATGTGCGGCAAATACTTAGCGTCATCGACCGCCAAAACGTCGCGGGCGAGCTGAAGCTTGCCAAAGAAGCCGAGGGTCGGCGGCACACCTGCCAGAGAGATCATCGCCAAGCCTAGAACGGCGCCGGCAAACGGATACTGGCGGCCCATGCCAATGAGCTGCGCCTCTCCCGTCTGTTCCTCGCCGCCCTTGCCTACCGCAGTCAACGCACCAAACGCCGCAAGGGACGCAAGTGCATAGCCCACCAGGTAGAACGGCACCGCGCCACCGGGCTGCTGATAGCCGGGCAAATTGGGGTCGGCAACCCAGGCGACCGTGCCGAGCAGCAAATAACCAGCGTGGGCGATCGACGAATAGGCCAACGTGCGCTTGGCGCTGCGCTGACTGAGGGCCACCAGGTTGCCGAGCGTCATGGAGACGACGGCGAGGGTGGCCAGGATGCTCGGCAGCTGCGCGTGCAGATCGGCCATCGCGGGGCCCGTGAGGCACGCGTAGAGGTACTTCAGGAACGCAGCAAAGCCGGCCACCTTGACGGCCGAGGCCATAAAGCCAGTGATGGGCGTCGGCGCGCCCTCATAGGCATCTGGGGCCCACATGTGCAGCGGGGCGGCTGCGACTTTAAAGAGGAACGCCGCGCCCGTCAGAGCGACCGCTAGGCCCAGCCAGAGGTCGTTGTTGCCTTGACCGGGCGTGACCAGGGCGCGCTGGATCTCAATGAAGCTGGTGCCGCCGGAAAGGCCATAGAGGAACGCTGTACCGTAGAGGAGCAGCGCCGAGGCCACGGAACCCATGATGAAGTACTTCATGCCCGCTTCAACGGAGGCCGCCGAGGTACGCTTGAAGGCGACGAGCACGTAGACGGACATCGACATGATCTCAAGGCCGATGAACAAGGTGATCAAGCTCTCCGCCGAGACCATCGTCGCCATGCCAAAGGTGGCAAAGTGCAGCAACGCAAAGTACTCCCCGTAGGCCATGTCGTGCTCTTCCAGGTAGCGCGGACTGGCCAAGTGGGTCAGAGCGGCGCACAGGCTAACCAGCGCCACAAAGAACAGCGAATAGCCTGAAGCCGAGATGTGGTAGCCAAACGCCGCGGTCTGCATCTCATGGGGGCCGTATTTCCACATCACCGCCGCGGCTACCATCGCCGTCAGGGAGGCCGCCGCGCCAAAGTACCCCCAAAAGCGCCGGTTTTCGACTTGGATCGGCAAGAACGGATCGACCACCAGCGTGAACAGCGCTGCGAACAGCAGGATCAGCAGCGGGGTGGTCAGGGCCAGGTCGTGCAGCATGGCGGCTTCCTCGGGTCTGAGCTCAGGTCGGGGCTCTGCAGTGGGCTCCCCAATTCGGGAGCGCGGGGCAAAGTCCCCTGCGAATAGGGCAAATCGCTGGAACTACGGCGCCTGGACGGGCACCACCGGCCGGGCTGCGGTGCGCAGCTCGCGCTGATAGTCGGCAGGCGAGCGCACCTGCTGAATCTGCGGGCGAATCGGCTGGACCATCGCGTGAACGGTGGCCTCAGACAGCTTGAGCCAACCCGCCGGCGCCACGCCAATCCAGAGGATAAAGGCGCTGAGGATGCCGACGATCACCCGCTCGCGCAGGGTCAGGTCTTTGAGCAATTCGTTGGCGTGCTTGGTAATTTCGCCAAAGAACACCCGCCGAACCATCGACAGCATGTAGACGGCGCCCAGCACAATGCCCAGGGTGGAGATTCCGGTACAGACCAGCACCACGGTGCGCCACGAGATAGCGCCGTCCGGGCGCGGCAGGATCGACGACTGCACGCCTTCCTTGAAGCTGCCGGCAAAGATGAGGAACTCGCCGACAAAGCCGTTGGTCAGCGGCAGGGCGATGGAGCTCATGGTCACGAACACAAAGAAGCCGGCGTAAACGGGCATGCGCTTGGCAATTCCGCCGAACTCGGCAATGTCGCGGGTGTGGCGGCGCTCATAGAGGAAGCCGACCAGGAGGAACAGCGCGCCCGTCGAGAGACCGTGGTTGACGCCTTGGAGGATGGCCCCTTGCAGCGCTTCCTCGTTGAAGATCGCCAGACCGAGCATGACAAAGCCCAGGTGGCTCACGGAGCTGTAGGCAACAAGCCGCTTGACGTCGGTCTGCACGTAGGCCATCAGCGCGCCAAAGACGATGCCGATGGTGGCCAGAATAGCGAACAGAGGCGCAGCCTTGCCCATCGCCGCAGGGAACAGAGGGATGGCGAAGCGCAGCAGGCCGTAGGTGCCCAGCTTGAGCATCACGCCGGCCAGGATCACGGAGCCGGGGGTGGGCGCCTCAGTGTGGGCGTCGGGCAACCAGGTGTGGAACGGGAAGACCGGCACTTTGATAAGGAATGCCAGCGCGAAGGCCGCGAACATGTACAGCTGCTCTTTGTCGGTCAGCTGCACAGCGGTCAAGGCAGAGAGGCTAAAGGTCCCGGCGCCCTTGTTGTACAGGTAGAGGATCGCCACCAGCATCAGCAGGGAGCCGAACATCGTGTACAGAAAGAACTTAACCGTCGCGTAGATGCGGTCCTTGCCGCCCCAGATACCGATGATCAGGTACATGGGCACCAGCATCACTTCCCAGAACACGTAGAACACCAGCAGATCCGTCGCGAGCAGCGAACCGATCATGCCGGTCTCCAGCACCAGCATGGCAATCGTGAACTCTTTCCAGCGCTTATCGATCGCCGACCACGCACCCGCAAAGACCAGCGGCACCAGGCCCGCGGTCAGCAGGATATAGGGCAGCGACAGGCCGTCGATTCCCAGCGTCCACCGAGCGCCAATCGCTTCGATCCACGGATAGTCGTCGACGAGCTGCATGCCGGGCACGGCCACGTTCACCCCGGCAAATACAGCCAGCGCGACGAGCAACACCACCAAGCTGCCGGTGAAGCCCAAGGCCTTGTGAGCCCAGGGCTGTTCGCCGGGAATCAGCAAGCACCCGAGGGCAAAAAGCGTAGGCAGCAGCGTGAGCACGGTCAGCAGCGGAAATCCGCCACCGCTCACGGTCTGCAGCCAGGTTTGCGAAAGGTTGGCGTCCATCTCGTGCCCCAACTAGGGAGGGAGGGCGACCAGCGGGTCTCTAAGAACCCGCCAGCAGGCCTAAATGAGGTACCAGGTCAGCGCCGCCAGACCGACGATCACGCCTACCAGATAGGTTTGCAATTCACCGGTCTGCATGAGCCGGCCGATCTGCGAAAGTCCAAGCAGGGCGAGCCCTGGCCCGCGGACCATAAGTCCATCGACCAGGAAGCGATCAATCAACTGGAACAACAACTGCGAGACTGTCCGCAGCGGCTTGATGACCACAGCGAAGTAGAACTCGTCGACCCAGTACTTGTTCAGCAGCGTATTGTAGATCGGCGCGAAGGCACCGTTGGCCAGGGCCGCGGCCTTTTCTGACGGGCCCTTGCTGTACATGCTGTAGGCAAGACCCACGCCCGCGCTGGCGACCAGCACCGACACGCCCATCAGCATGTACTCAAAGGACGGCTCCAAGTGACCGTGGACCAGCTCC
>JBIKTV010000518.1:0-4056 GCA_044347905.1 Myxococcota bacterium | reverse complement strand
AAGAGCTCTCGCGGAGCGGTGCGACGAACCCGATAGGGGGCGCGCACTTGCGACCCACCCAGCAGGCAAATGGGACCGGGGAAAATCGACTAGATTTTTCACGGGCCCTTAAACGATATCGTCATCCGCTGAATTGCCGGGCAGCAGCAGCTGAGCCTCGCCTTCGGGCAGGGCTTCCACTTCGCGCAGCTTGCGGTTAATCGCCCGGGTGCGCACGCCGACCTTCTCAATGTCGTCCTGGGCCTGGCGCAACCGCGAGCCCACGTTGTCGATCACCTTGCCAAAGTTGGAGAATTCCGTCTTGACTGCCCCCAGGAGCCCGGCAATATCGCCCGAGCGCTTCTGAATCGCCACGGCGCGAAAGCCCATGCGCAGGCTGTTGAGCACGGCCGCCAGGGTGGTGGGGCCACAGACGGCCACGCGGTATTCGCGCTGGAGCAGCTCGACGAGGCCCGGGCGGCGCAGCACTTCGGCATAGAGCCCCTCAAACGGCAGAAAAAGCAAAGCATATTCGGTGGTAATGCCGGGCTCTAGGTACTTGTCTCGCACGTCCTTGGCGCAGCCTTTGATGCGGTCTTCCAGCGCTTTGCCCGCGGCCTTTGCCCCATCTGCATCGCCGGCGTCTTGGGCATCGACCAGGCGTTGGTAGTCCTCCACGGGGAACTTGGAGTCGATCGGCAAGTAGATGTCGCGCTCTTGGCCCGGCCCAGGCAGGCGCACGGCGAATTCTACGCGCTCACCGCTCCGCCGGGGCGCAAAGTTGGCGACAAATTCCTCTGGGCGCAGAACGTCTTCTATCAGGGCGCGCAGCTGCACTTCGCCCCAAGTGCCGCGGGTGCGCACGTTGCTCATCACCTTCTTGAGGTCGCCCACGCCGTCCGCCAGGCTCTTCATTTCGCCCAGGCCCTTTTGCACCAGCTCCAGCCGCTCGCTGACCAGGGCAAACGACTGGCCCAAGCGCGCCTCCAGGGTGGCGTGGAGCTTTTCATCCACCGTGGCGCGCATTTGCTCCAAGCGCGTCTCATTGGACTGCTGCAAATCCGCCATTTTCTGTTCCAAGGTCCGGCGGCTGGCGGTCGCTTCCAGGGTCATGGTCTGCGACAGTTTGTCCAAGCGTTGCGCCATTTCTCCCAGGCGATCGCGCAAGTGCAGGGCGATGGCGTCGTTGGCCTTGCGGTCCTCGGCGCGGTTCTGCGTTGCCCCCTCGCTCAAGGTCTTGGCCAGCAGTTGGGTGGCGCGCTGCTGCTCCGCCCGCGTCTCTGCGGCGATCTTGACCATGCCCTCGGCAAACAGCCCCAGGCGCTGCTCCATGGACTCGCGGACCCCTTCTAGAGCCCGGCGCTGCAATTCCAGCGTATGGGTCAGGCCTTGCTGGTGGCGACCCAGGGACTGGCCCAGCTCATCGCGCTGAACGGCCAATTCGCCGCGCATTTGACCCAACTGAGCCCCGGTGAGCCGTTCAATGGCGCTCAGTTGCCCCAGCATTTCTGGCGTGCGGTCCGGTGGAGCCGGCGAAGGCTGGGCCACGCGCTGCAGCAACAGGATCAGCAACAGGATCGCCGCTGCCACCAGAAGCACCAGAAGAACCAGGAAGAATTCCAGCATGTGTGCCTCTCTGGGCGTGTCCAGGTCCGGCTTGCCGTGGTCGTGACGCGCTAGATCTGCGGCGATGCCGACGCGCGCCAGGACTGTAGCGATGGCCGTTCCAGCCGGTCAATGGTTCAACGGCAGCGCCGTGTCCGTATGCGACAACGGCTGTCGCATATCGACGCGGATCACGGCGAGCCGCCGTCAGCGCCCGGGCCGCGGGATCTCCAGGTGGGCGCCGGCTTTTTGCCCTTGGGCCCAAGCGTCGGCGTCAAAGCGCAGCCCGCGGCCTTTGCCCAGCTTGAGCCGCTCAGCCACAAAGCGCTCCAGGGCCCGCTGATGCGCCAGCGCCGCCGGATCGACGCGCACCAGGGCGGCCTGCGGCAGCTCGCTCCGCACGTCCCCCGCCACGGCTGCGAGCTTCTCTGCCACCGCCGCCACCACGCCCACGCGGAAGGCCTCATGCCAGCGGCGATCTTGGCCGGCGCCGTGGGTGGCCGACAACCACTCGATGCGGCCGACCAGCGCCGTCCACAGGGCCGCCACTGCCTGGCGATCGCGATCGCGCCCAACTAGGCAAATTGCCTCCTCTTTACCCAGGGTCAGCGTGTAGGCCACGCAGCCATTGGCGTCCGCCAGTGTACAGGCCAGCACCACTTTCCACTTGCGCAGGCGCTTGGAGAGCTCGAGCGGCTGGTCGCGGCCGTCGCTCAGCGGGTCGGGATCTTCTGCCTGGGTCTGTTCCGCGTCGAGCCAGCCCTGAAGCCGGTGGCGGGCAATCAGCGTTTGGGCCAGCGCCGCAGCCGTGGCCGCCTCGTGGATGTTGGGCGACGACGTCAGCGCCAACAGCTTGCGTACGCGCTCGAGCAGGGTTTGGTCCAGGGTCATGGGGGCCTCGCGGTGGGCTATCTGGCCACGGATCCGCCGGTCGAGCAAGCCGCGGGGTGGCATTGGGCTGAGGATCCAAGAACGGGGGCCAGCGCTCGCCGCGGTGCTTCCGGCCATGGAAGTGGCGAATTTACCCGGATGGACAGGGCTTCGCCGTTGACGTCGGCTGCGCCGCTCTCTACAGTTGAGAACGTTCTTAGGTTCAGGTGGAGCGCCATGCCCTTGTTCCCCCGCCATCGCCGCCTCAGCTGGTCGCAGCGCTTGTTTGCGCTGGCTGCGGCGCTTTGGGTGGTGGTGCAGGTGAGCGGCTTGCAGCAGCTGTGTTTCTGCGGCGGTTGCGAAGTGAGTCGGGTGCTGGCGCAGTGGTTGCCGGACGCTTTGGCGCCCCAGCCAGCCGGGCCTTCAGCGGCCGACGAGCACCCGTGCTGCGCGCAAGCCCGCCGCGACGCCGAGCGCGAATGGGCCCAGCGCGACCACTGGAGCAGTGAAGAGCAGGACTGCGGTTGCGGCGATCGCAGCCACCAGTGGCAGGCCTGGACTGCGGCGGTCGATGCGCCCGGGGGGTGGCAACCGCCGGAAATGGCCCTGGTCCACGCCCAGCCACTGCCAAACCTGGCGCAGCGCTGGCCTAGTTTGCCCACGGATCAAGCGCTGTTCAGCCGCGGGCCGCCCCTGCAGGGGGACGCCGACCTGTACCTCGCCCAGCAGCGGCTGCTGATTTAGCCCGCCCTGCCTAGGCAATTGCCCGTCGCTTGTGACCCGCTTCGGTGGGGGCGGCGCCGGCGGTGATGGCCTCCTCAGTCTCTACACATTGGATTGTTCCGCGCCAGTGGCGTTGGGGCTGAGCAGCGTCCGCCGAGGCCCACTGAGGTCCTGCGGAGGCTGCCTACGGACACCGCCGTGCGCGGGCCGCAGCGGCAGCGGTGCGGACTCAGGGGTGTAGACACAGAAGGCCAATTTGATTTGTTACAGGACCTAGACCCGCGCGGGCTGGCTTGGCCGCCCCAAGGAGCAGAGGATGAAAGCCAATTTCCTGATGCAGAGTCTCGTTTTTGTCGCGCTAACCGCGTCGCCGCAGCTGGCGCTGGCCCAGGCGGCGCCCTCGGCTGCGCTGGCGGCTACCCCTGGGGCGATCAGCGGCAGCGTGCTGGCCCCCGTGGCAAAACACCGCGCCGGGGCAGTGATCTACGTCAAGCAAGGGCCCAAGCCCAGCGCCGCCCAGGCTGCGCCGCAGGTCGCCAAGATGGACCAGAAGGGCATGGTGTTCACCCCGCGGGTGCTGCCGATTGCCAAGGGCTGGACGGTGGAGTTTGCCAACAGCGACCCGGTGGCCCACAGCGTCTTTACCCTGGATGGCGAGAAGTACGACCTGGGCACTTGGCCCAAGGGCGAGGTGCGCAAATACACCTTTGCCAAGACCGGGGTGTACCGTCAACTGTGCAAAGTCCATGACGATATGCTGGCATTTATTGTGGTGCTCGACACGCCGTGGTTCGCGGTGAGCGACAAAACCGGTCAGTTCTCTCTGCGCGGCCTGCCGGCGGGCAAGTACACCCTGGGCGTCTGGCACGAGAAGCTGGG
>JBIKTV010000122.1:0-13406 GCA_044347905.1 Myxococcota bacterium | reverse complement strand
GGAAAGGCGTCGGCAATGTCAAACGGCGCCTTGGCGCTGGGGGCAGTCTCGACAAACTGCGTGGTCAGCAGCCCGCCGGACACTTCATCCAGGCCATCGGCCGGCAGCGAAGCCGCGTCAATCGCCGCGCTTACGCAGTCATACGCGCCGTCGACCTTGATGCCCTTCATCACCAGGCCGGTGCCGCAGGCGTCGCCCAGCTTGGCCAGCACCGGCTTGTTGGTCAGGTCGGCGTAGGAACCGCTGGAGGCCACGGCAGAAAGCGCTGGCTTATTGAGTAGATCGGCGTAACTGCCGGTGCCGGCGACCTTGGCCAGGCTGGCGGCTTTGACATAGTCCGCCAATTCGCTGGCCTTGGCGTAACCTGACAAATCGGCGCTCTTGGCGTAGGCGGCGAGGTCGGTCACCTTGGCATACGCCGACAAATCTGTTGTCTTGGCATAGGGTTGCAGCGCGGCGGCGTCGATCTGGCTCACTTTGATACAGCCGCTGCACTCCAGCCCGTCGGCGATACCGGCGCGCAAGGCGAACATTTGACTGCGCAGGGGCACACTTGGCAGGGCCGGGTCCGTGCCCACCTGGACCTGCAGCCAGCGATCGCCCACCGCCACGGCCGGCGTCAGCGGCGTCTTGGCGCCCAGCGCCGCCTGAAAACCGCCGCCTTTCACGGCCACCGTCGTCGGCCCCTCGCTCCACACCACCTTGCCGGCTTGAGCATCCAGCACGTTGAAGGTCAAGGCGTAGTTGCCGTCGGCCACCGCACCGCCGCCGGTAGAGGTCAGCGCGCCTTCAATGGCCATGGTGCTGGGCACTGCCGCGACGGCGAGGCCCGGCATGGCCAGGGCAGCGGCCGTAGCCACCATCGCCAAAGTACGCGTCCACAGGGCCAAATTCTTGCTGCTGTTGCTCATCCCCGACCTCCGCTGGTTTGCCCAGCGGGGCATGGTACCAACCGCCCGGCCAAAAGGGGAGTGCGGGGGCGGTACCCCGGGGAGCTCGCCATCCAGCCGGCCGAGGCGCAAGGCCTGCGCCCTGAGCTCAAGCCCGTCAAAACCCTACATCGGCTCAATCGCCCAAGTCCCCGGGGTCACCGCGCCGACAAACTGCAGGCCGTCCAGGATGACCTCCGAGTCAAAGATGCCGTCGCCGGTGTCGTGCACATGGAAGGTCAGCCAGAATTCCTCACCCGGCTCCACGGGCCACTCCGTCATGAGCCAACCCGTTGAAGAGCCTGAGTTAGCGCTGTCACTGCTCTGGCTGGCCGCGCACTCATAGCCCGTGCCGGCGATGCTGGTCTTGGCGGTGCCGTTGGGGCAGCCCTTGAGCCAGCAGCACTCCGACAGCGCGGTGTTGATGGCGATGTAGCAATAGCGCGCCCGCGGGTTGCAGAACTGCATGCCGGGGCTGCACACAAAGTCGCTGTAGGCCTGGGGATCGCGGCAATCGGTGTAGTTGATGACCGTGGGGCTGCCGCCGTTGGTGCTGCCCGCTTCGATCACCGCGTAGAACTTGTCATTGAAGCTGCTGCCCACGTAGTCGTCGTACTCTTCGCTAAAGAAAACATGGCGAAAGCGCAGGCCCTGGGCGCCGGGCGGGGCCTTGAGGTGCAGGCGCCACTCCACGGCGTTGTGCATGCTGCCACCGCCTTTGGCAAAGGGGTCGACGCCCGCAGTTCCCCCCAGGTCGACACTGTGACCGGTGCCCGTAGCCGGACCCGTTGCGAGCAGCGCGTAGGAGCCGCCCACCTGGGCCTTCAGGTCGTTGTTCGCCGCCCCAAACTGGCTCACGGCGGCGTACGTGCCGGCGGTGCTCGACTGGGTCGGCGAAGAGACGCTCTGGCCCAGCAGCACCTTGGGGTCGCAAAGGTCCAGGGCGCAAGCCAGGTTGGGCAGCTCAGGGCCCGTGGAGGTGCAAGCGCATGCGCTGGTGATAGGCGCGGCGCCACTGCCGCCCTTTTGCCACGGGTCGATCTGCCCCGCTTCAAACGTGGTGCGGTATACCGCCAGCAGGTCGGCCAGTTGCTGCAGATCCGCGTCGGTTTTCAGCACCTGCTGGGCCGCCTGCACCTTGGCCAGCGCCGCGTCCAGGATCGGCAGGGCCGCCTTGCCTTCGACCTTCTGCACCGCCTGCAGGGCATCCGTCACCGCCACCACCGCCGCGCCTTTGTCGAGCAGGGCGTGGGGCCCGGCCAGCAGATCCTTGAACGACGCCGACCACTCATCGCTCTTGGCCTCGCCGGTCTGCGGGTCTTGCCAGGTCGCCAGGACTTTGATCTGCTCGTTGCCGCTCAAGGCCTTGGGATCGCAGGAGGTAATCGTCTGGTGAAACACCATCGCATCGTTGGCCGCCAGGTGCTGCGGGTCGACTTCTTCTTTGACGGTGGACACTTGCTCGCCATAGAACTGCTGGATGGCAAAAGTGGCCGGCAGGGTCACCTGCACCTGGACATTGCGCGCCGCCACTTCAAGGTGACGCAAAAGCGCCTGGCCAAACAGCATTTGCGCTTCGTCCTGGCTGTCTAGGAACACGTAGGCGCCTTTGCCGGCGTCCGTCACGGTGTCCATCAGTTTGTCGTTGTAATTCCAGGGATCTCCCACGCCCGCGCCCATCAGGTAGATGCCGCTGCCGTTGTCCTTGCCATCGGCGCTCTTGGCGCTTTGGGCGATCAGCTGCGAGTCCTTTTCGCCCACATTGGCGCCGCCGTCGCTGATGAGAATCACCCGGTTGATGCGCTCTGGCTTGGCGTGCTTCTTGGCCAGGGTATAGGCCGTGGAAAGGCCGATGGAGAAAGGCGAATCGCCAGTGGCTTTGAGAGCTTCGCACGCGGCCTTGAGGCTGCCGTCGTCCTTGGCGCTCAGGGTCACGCCGTCCACCGGCACTTGCACGCTGGCGCCCCAGGTCACGAGCGAGAAGGTGTCGCCCTTGTCGAGCGCTGAAACCAAGCCCAAACACGCGGCTTTGGCGCGGTCCAGGCCGGTGTCGCCGGCTTTGCCCCAGCCCATGGAGGAAGAGGTGTCGACCGTCAAGGCGATGTTGAAGCGCCGGCGGGTCGCCTGGTCAAAATCCGGAGCGCGCACGCCGATTTGCAGGCGCCACGTGTCGGGCTTGCCGGGCTCCGCGGCGAGCTGGGCGCTGGGGCTGACATGGCCCGGCAGCGCCGCAGGGTAGGCAAAATCGTAGTAGTTGAGGAATTCGTAAGCGCGCACCGGCTTATAGGCGTATTGCCCCTGCAAGATGAGCCCGCGGGCCACGGTGGCGCTGGCCATGGAGTTGGAGTCGTCGGCCGACAAGTACAGCACCACCGGGTCCGTCGTGTTGCAAACCGGCGCTGCGTCTGGGGTTTTGGCGTCGACCGAGCTGTCTGGGCCCGTATCCGCCTGGGCGGTGTCGGAAGCCATGGGCTCGGTGGCCCCCGCGTCGTTGGCAAAGTCGCCGCCTGGATACGGGCCCGGGGAGGCGGCATCCATGGCAGAAGAGCCCGCGTCGCTGGCAGCGGAGCCCCCTGAACCATTGGGATTTTGCCAACCGCCGCCCGAGTCGCTGGTGGCAGCATTGTCCGCGCCGCCCTTCTCCGGGGCGGTCGTCGTGCTGGCGCTGTCTGGGCTGGCATCCGCGCAGGCCTGGCTGATCAGGCCGGCCAACAGAGCGGCCAACAGAGCGGGCAGTGGAGCCGCGCGCTGGGCCAACGGGCGAGAAAGGCGTGGGATGGTCGACATGGAGTCCTCCGGCGGCAGGTCAGGTCGGGTCAGGGTCAGGTCGGGTTGGGTCAGGGTAGCGGTTCCCTGCCTACCTGTCTGCAAAGGCCGTGCCGGGTGCGGCAAAGGGCAAGAAATGCGAGGATCGGCGGGTAGTTGACTCGACAGAGCTGAGGTGCGCGCCAGCGGATGCGGCGTGCGGTGTGGAATAAATCGACAGTGACTGTTCAAAATCACGACAGGTGGCGGGTCGCTCGGCGTTCGCTGGGGCCCGGGTCGCGTTCGGGGCGCCTCCCCTGCGGCGATCAGGCTGCGAATTTCGGCGTCGGGGCGGTCGGCCGGCACCGGTCGGACAATACCCTGGGCACTGTCTGATCTCACGAGCTAAGCCAATGCTATCGCGAGGAAACGCGCGCGGGATGCGGACCCGGAGGGCGGCGTGCGACGCCGCCGGCGCAGCCGGTCGCAGCCCGATCGCCGCCTCGGCGACGCGCCCAAACACCAAAGCCTACCCCCAGGGCCAAGACCGACGCGCTTGCCGACCTCAAGGCGAAAGGCCTGGAGCATGGTGCGCGACAGGTCGGGGTGCGAATTGCGGGCCGTCGGACGTCAGTGCTTCCGTGCCTGCTGCGCCTCACCCTCAACTCTTAGCCAGGCCAGCCACCCGCAAAACCAGCCGACTGCACAGCGCCACCGCGTCTGGCCGCACCAGGAAATCGGCCGGGGCCTCGCCGTAGCGCCAGCGAACAGCGTATTGGGTCAGCCCCGCGATATCCAAGGCGTCATCCAGCACTACGCCGCGATCCTCCAGCAACTGCAGCAATGTGCGCAGGTCGTGTACATGCGGGGGGCTTACAGCCCAGGTGCATCAGCCACGCCTTGAGTGCCTTTTCGCAGGCTTGTTGGGCATGAAAGCCAAACACCTGCTCGTCAAAGGCATAGGCGTCCGGCATGTGCTCAATGGCGCGCAGGTCTGCCTGAGCAGAGCGCAGCATCGCGGCGAATTCAGACATGCCCATGCACAACGCGCCCCGTCTCCAGCGCTTCGCGGACCACGCTGCCCAGGCTGTCGCGCTTGGCGGCGACTTCATCGGCGTAGTAGATCAGCAGGTCAATCGGCGCGCGAATCGCCCAGATCGCCACCAGTGCCTGCCGTTCCAGGTCCTTGCGCGCGCCGGCAGAACGCGGCACGACGACGAGCAGGTCCAAATCCGAGTCCGCCGTGGCCAAGCCGCGCGACGCCGAGCCGAACCAGACGATGGCCTGCGGGTGCAGGCTGCCGACCAGCGCGGCAATGGCTTGTTCAGCGGCGGCAGCAAAGTCGGGCACGGCAACCTCCTGCCGCTAGCTTAGGTCCGCCTGCAAGTGCGCGCAAGGCCAAGGTCTCCGCCTCGCCGCGACAGGGATCGCCTCGCCCGCCCCCAGCTCGCTCGCCAATTGCTCCACCTGAGCCCGCAGCGCCGCCAGCGCCTCGACCGTCCGCGCGGTTTGCAGCGCTGGTTCGGACAATACCCAGGGCACTGTCTGATACCTGACATTTAAAGGCTTTCGCCGACCGAACCTTGCCGCCTACCCCGCAGCAGCAGCCCCTGAGCCATGTGGGGTCATCCTGGCCCAGCCGCGCCGCAAGGCGGCGGCGGCCGGGGCCAGGACCGCGCCCTATCGTCCGGCTTGCCAGCCGGCCGACCGAGCCCGCGAGCGCGCCGCGGCTGGGTGGCTTTTGGTGCGCCGAGGCTCTTGAAGCCGCGCGACGCTCGGGGCTCGGCCCATTCGGGTGACGGTCGCTTGCCCGGGGCGGCCCGGGCCCACACCTCACGAGCTAAGCCAATGCTATCGCAAGGAAATGCGCGCGGGATGCGGACCCGGAGGGCGGCGTGCGACGCCGCCGGCGCAGCCGGTCGCAGCCCGGTCGCCGCCTCGGCGACGCGCCCAAACACCAATGCCTACCCCCAGGGCAAGGATCGATGCGCTTGCCGACCTCAAGGCGAAAGGCCAGGAGCATGGTGCGCGACAGCCCGGCGAGCTTGGTCAGGCTCTCTGGAAACTAGCCTATGGATACAGCCGGTTGCATGGCAGCGGGACCAGCGGGCTGCGGGTGGGCTGCGAGCTTTTGGACATTGAAGATATCGTCACTGTCCAAAAGCTTGCAGGGCCCCGCGCTGAGCCGCGAGCGACCCGCGCGATCTGCGACCTGTACTGGATTCGCGCCGGTCTGCGCGCCAAGCGGACTTCTACCCGTCCTCAACCGCCGCCCACCGCCCTCCTGCAGCAGATTGCCGATTCACGCCAACAAGATCCCCCGGCCTCGCTGGACCCAAGGCCGCACCTTGCCTACCATCGCGCTCCCCCGTTGATCACACAGGAGTCCCATGGCCACCGGAACCGTTCAGCTGCACCGCGTCATCCGCGCCCCCATTGAAGTCGTGTACCGCGCTTTTCTAGATGGCGAGGCGATGGCGAAGTGGCTGCCTCCCTTTGGTTTTACCTGCACCGTCGACCACATGGATCCGCAGGTGGGTGGCACTTTTCGCATGGCCTTTCAAAACTTCCGCACCGGCCACGGTCATTCGTTTGGCGGGACCTACCTCAAGCTCGACGCGCCACACACCCTGCGCTACAGCGACACCTTTGACGACCCCAACCTGCCCGGCACGATGACCACCACGGTGCGCCTCAAGACCGTCCTCTGCGGTACGGAGGTCGATATCGTGCAAGAAGGCGTGCCCGAAGCCGTCCCCGTAGAGCTCTGCTACTTGGGCTGGCAAGAGTCCCTTGTGCAGTTGGCCCAGCTAGTCGAGCCCAACATCCCGGATTAGCAGGCCAATGCAGCGCGCCGACGCGAGACGCACTGCCATACCGGTTGCCGACTACGGCCCCTGGGCCGCCTGTCCTGCCGGTTGAAGTCGACAAGCGCGCGGCTTTTTTGGCCCTTACCCCAACCCGCGCTTGCGGATCATCGCCGCAATCTCCGGGTCGCGGCCGCGAAAGCGCCGGTAGGCCTCCCCGGGCTCGAGCGTATTGCCCGCCGAGTAGACATTGCGGTACAGCCGCTCCGCCACCGCAGGGTCAAACACGTCGCCGGCCTCGACAAAGGCCTCAAAACCATCGGCTTCAAGCACTTCTGCCCACATGTAGACGTAGTAGCCGGCGGCGTACTCGGGGCCAGAGAACAGGTGCAAGAAGTGAGCCGGGCGGTGGCGCGGCGCGATGCCATAGGGCATGCCCAGGCGCTGCAGCTCGGCCTGCTCAAAGGCGGCGATGTCCAGCTGCCCGGCGTCCGCGCGGCTGTGAAGGGCCATGTCCAGCAGCGCCGAAGAGGTGTACTCCACCGTCTCCACGCCCTGGTAAAAGCGCCGCGCTGCCAGGAGCTTGTCTACCTGCGCGGGCGAAATCGCCTGGCCGGTCTGCACATGGCGGGCGTGCTTGCCCAGCACCTGCGGGTCCAGGCACCAGTGCTCAAACAACTGCGACGGAAGCTCGACAAAGTCGCGCAGCACCCGCGTGCCCGCCAGCCGGGCGTAGGTGGCGTTGGACAGCAGGCCGTGCAAGCCGTGGCCAAATTCGTGAAACAGCGTGCGCACATCGTCCAGGCTCAGCAGGCTGGGTTGACCCGGCGCCGGCTTGGCAAAGTTGTTGTGGTTGCCGACCACGGGCAGCACCGCTTCGCCTGCGCGCGACTGGTAGCGGTACTCGTTCATCCACGCGCCGCCGCGCTTGCTGGGCCGGGCAAAGTTGTCGGAAATGAACAGGCCGATGAGCTGGCCGGCCTTGTGGACCTCAAACAGCCGCGTATCCGGGTGGTAGAGCTGGACCTGGGGCTGCTCGACAAAGGTGAGCCCAAACAGCTGGTTGGCGCAGTCAAACGCCGCCTGGATCATCGGCTCCAGGGCAAAAAACGGCTTGACCTCGCTGTCATCGACGGCAAACTGGCTCGACCGGACCTTTTCAGCCAGATAGCGCCAGTCCCACGGCTCGAGCTCGGTCGGCTCACCCAGGGCCTGGGCTTGGGCCTGGAGCATCTCCGCCTCGCGCAAGGCTTTTTGCACCGCGGGACCCCAGACGCGCAGCAGCAGCTCAGACACGGCGCTGGGCCGCTGGGCCATGGTGTCGCGCAGGGCAAAGTCGGCGTAGTTGGCCAAGCCGTGCAGGGCGGCCAGCTCATGGCGCAGCCCCAGGATCTGTTGGGCGATCTTGAGGTTATCGCGCTCTGGGCTGAGCTGCCCGCGCTGCACCCAGGCCTGCCAGGCCTTTTGCCGCAGGTCGCGCCGCGGCGAGCTGGTCAGGAACGGCACCACCACAGAGCGAGACAGGGTGACGATATGCTGGCCCGCCTTGCCGCGATCCGCCGCCGCCTGGGCCGTGGAAGACACCACCGAGTCCGGCAGACCCGCCAAATCCTCAGGCTGTAGGCTAAGTTCGTAGCTCGACTCGTCCGCCAACACGTTCTGGGTGAACTGGGTCGTCAGGGTCGACAGTTCCTGGGCGATTTGCCCGGCGCGCTGGCGGCTTGCCTCAGGCAACTGCGCACCAGCCAGACAAAAATCCAGGTGCAGGCGCTCGACCAGCCGCAGCTGCTCCGCGTCCAGCCCCAGCTCCAAGCGGCGGCGGTGCAGGTCGTCGATGCGGGCAAAGGCCCCCGCGTGCTGGTACACCGCGGCCTCATGCCCCGCCAGCAGCGGCGCCACCACCCGCTCAGCCTCTTGCAGCGCCGGCGAAGTCTCTGCGGCCACCACGTTGCTAAAGAGCAGGGCGATGCGCTGCAGCAGGGCGCCGCCGCGGTCAAAAGCCAGGGCCGTATTGGCAAAATCCGCAGGGGCGGACTGGCTTGCCAGCATGTCGAGCTCGGCCAATTGGCTGGCCATGGCTTGGCGCACCGCCGGCTCGTAGTGCTCGGGGCGAATCGCGGCAAAGGGCGGCAGGCCGTAAGGGCCGTCCCAGGGGGCAAGCAGGGGATTGGTCGAAGGGCTCATGGTTGGCCTCACCGCAGGGGCGCGGGGAGCCAGAGGTTCGGTCAGGCGGCGGCGGGGGTCAAGCCCTGAGCCGGCCAAGAGGGCCGGACAGTCCCCAGAGGATTGTCTGAGGCGAGGGTCTGATCCACCCTCAGCTTGGTGGACACCGGCGTAAAGCGCTGAAACAGCAGTTGATCTGCCGCCGGGTTGGCGATGGGCGCAATCGGCGGCACCTGCCAGCCTTGGTCGGACAGCTGCTACTGCGCCAGCGCCGGCACGTCGGGCATGACCAGCACCACCCGCGCAGCGGATTGGGCGCCGCAGGGGGGCGGGACGCTCTGCACGCGACCTTGGGCTGTCCGTTGCCCGCCTACGCCGGAGACCGCCAACGCAGCTCGGCGATCCGCGCAAACCCCATGTCCAGCGACACCAATTCCGCGTCGCGCTCGATGGCCAGCGCAGCGAGGTGCAGGTCGTAGAACGCGCCGCCGGCGGCCTGGTAGCGCAGGCACAGGTCGTGGAACACCCGCCAGTGGTGCTCGCCGGGCGCGATCCAATGGACGTTGGGGCGCGCGGCCCACTCCGCGACGGTGTGCAGGGCGTGGGCGAGCGGCGTGGGCGGCTGCAACAGCTTCGGGTGGGTGACGACGCGCAGAAAGCCGTTGACCACCGGCATCGTCAGGCCAATTTCCTCAGCCGGCGCAGGCCGATCCAGCAGCTGCCGGCACACGGCGTGGTGCTGGGCATCGCGGCGGTGGGCGTGAACCAGGACGTTGACGTCGAGAATCTTCACAGCGCGGCCTTGCGCCGCAGCCATTGCTCGTCGTCGGCCTCAAGGGTGGCGCGGCCGGCGGCCCAGTCGACGCTCGAAGCCTGCGGGTCGCCGTAAGTGATGGTTTCGTATTGTCGCGGCTGGGCGGTGTCGGCGCTGAGGCCGCGGCGGAGCAGGCGGCACACGGCTTCGCTGAGCGAGATGCCGAGGTCGAGGGCCTGGCGCTTGGCTTGGTCGAGCAGGTCGTCGTCGATGGTGAGGGTGGTGCGCATGGGGTCAGGATAGCTGCATCGTGATGCGCGTCAAGATGCAGCGCTGCCAACCCCCTGCCGCAGCAGCGGATCCCGTTAGGGGCCCGGCAAGATTCGGTCGATCGCTTCGTCCGCCGCCGCGAGTCGGCCTCGGCCCGCGAAATAACAGACCCCCCCTTACGTTAAGTCCTTGCGGCTGCCGAGGAATTTGGCGAAAAGTGCGCAGTTTGATCGGTGTCCCGGCTTTGGGTGTTTCCAGCAGAGGCTTGGCGTCCATGGAGGATGGGCGGGGGCTGCGGCAAAGCCGGCGCGCCGCGGAGCGCGCAATGGTCCTGGGGGGAGTCGCGGTCGCGGGGGGCCTTGGGCAGACTCTCTGGCGCGTTTGGGCGCCTCGCCTTCGGCGATCAGGCTGCGACTTTCGGCGACGCGGCGGGCGGCGAGTTGCCCAAGCAGGCGGCGCCGAAAGCGGCGTCGGACGCCGTCGCTCCGCGATTCGCATCCTGGGCGCGGGGTTAGGCTGGGCGTGGCGCGGAGCCGACCCGCAGAAGCCGGCCAGAGGGGAGGCAGAACCCCGCAGTTGACCGCGCTGATCGCCCCGCGTAGGCTCCGCGCCGACGGCGGGGACAGTCTCTGCTGCGGGCAAAATGGCGCTGGCGGCGCGGTTTCTGGGGCGGTTCCCCTGGGTGCTGCCCAGCTGTGTAGGCCAAGCAGGCGCGGTCAAGACGTGAGCGACCTTGGCAATCCCATAGCGGCGAACCACCTGCAGGTCGAGCGCATAGCTCTGGGCACCCTGTTTGAGCGCGCCCGCAACGCCAACATGCTGGCGCCCCTACCCGCCCTGTTGCTGGCCTGGATTGTCAGTTCAGAGGTGCCGCTCCGGACGATCGCGATCTGGCTGATCCTCAACGCCTTGCCGGACCTGGTCTCGTACTGGATGTGTACGGCCCTCGTTCGCAAGCCTCCGCCAGACGAGCGCCTGCAGTTCTGGCACCGCTGGCAGATCGGCCTGCGGACCTTGCAGGGGCTCTCTTGGGGCTCTTCAGCGGTGCTGTTTCACGTGGCCGGGCCCGGCGCTGTGACCAACGACCTGTCGATTCTCGTCGTCCTGCTCGCAACGGCCGCCATCGCCACCATCAATATGGCGCCGTCCTTGTTCGTTCAAAGCGGCTTTACGGTGGGTATCTTGTCGGTGCCGCTGCTGACCTACCTGAGCTATGGCGATCTGCAGCACGTGAAGTTTGCCGTGGGGATCGGCGTGGCGATGCTGGCCCTTCTGCAGTTTGGCTATGATGCCGCCAAGAATTTTCGCGATGGCGCCCGCGAGCTGGTGCGGAGTCAGCAACTTTCCAAGGAGCTTGAGGAGCTTTCGGTCACCGATTCCCTCACTGGCCTCGCCAATCGCCGCAAGCTGGCAGAGACCCTGCAGAGCGAGTGCGCGCGGGCGATGCGCCAGTCGACCAGCGTCTCCGTGGTCATGGTCGATGTAGATCTATTCAAGAAATACAACGATTTCTACGGCCATCAGGCTGGCGACCTGTGCCTGCAGAAGATCGCCGCGGTCCTGCAGCGGACGGCGCGGAGAGCGGGGGAGCTCGCGGCGCGCTATGGCGGCGAGGAGTTTGTGGTGCTGCGGGCCAATTGTAGCCAAGAAGAGGCGGCCGCGTTGGCCGAGGCCGTGCGCGCGGAGATCGAAGCGCTCGCCCTTCCGCACCCCTCTTCGGCCAGCGGTATCGTGACAGCGAGCTTTGGTGTGGCGGCCGGGATTCCCCAGCGAGACGCGACGGGCGACGCGTTGATCCGCAGCGCTGACAATGCCTTGTTCGAGGCCAAGCGGGCCGGCAGAAACCGCGTCCGGCTGGGCGGCGGATGGCAGGAGGGCGGCGATTCCGAAGGGCCGGCGGGCGCAACCGCACCTGCCATGGCCACTCCGGCAGCGACCACCCCTTAGCCCACGGCCAAGGTTTGCCCCGCCGCTGCCGTTCTGGCAGTGGACCAGGCGACCCTGTCAGCGCTGCCTGGGAGGCGCTCAGACTGCGTTGCGTCGATGCGAGGCGAAGGGAACCTGCCCTTAGGGCCTGTGCAAAGATAACTTGACAAGACCTCTCGCGGAGCGGTGCGACGAACCCGATAGGGGGCGCGCACTTGCGACCCACCCAGCAGGCAAATGGGACCGGGGAAAATCGACTAGATTTTTCACGGGCCCTACACCGCAAACAGCTTGCTGAGCGAGAAGCCCGGCACCAAGCCGTCGTATTGCTTTACAAAGGCCGCAAAGCGCGGCGGCACCTCGCTCTGAAGCTTGGCGTCGATCTCTTTGCGCACAAAATCGAGCTTGACGTCCGGCACGTTGCCCGATACCGGCTGCCCCGCGGCCATGCCCAGCAGCTGCACCAGGCCGGCCAGGCCGGAGATCAGGCCCTCGGCGCTCAGGTCGTAGTCAAAACTGAACTGGCCGCCCGGGCGGATGGTGATCGCCCTCATGTTCAGCTCTTTGAATTCCTTGAACATACCTTCGCTTGGCAGGATGCGAATGCCGCGACCGTCGGCCATCAGCGCCAGCGACGACAGCGTGGGCTGGGCCGCAGCGCCCTCACCCTGGGCATTGAGGTTCAGAGAAGTCCCTTGTTCAATCAGGAGTTCCAGGCCGCTATCGCCCAGGGGCACCCGCAGCTCTTCCGGCATGGCCACGTCCAGACTGGCCGACGGCTTGCTCAGCTTGCCCGCCATGCCGCCGGCCCCGCCCGCCGCCGCGCCTGCCCCGCCGGCAAAATCGAACATCCGCTGCATTTGCCCCAGGGTTCCGGGCAGATCGGGGTCTTTCTGTGGGCTGTAGCCGGGGCGCTGAAGGGCGGCGGGGAGCAGCGGCTTGAGCTTGGCGTCCAGCACCTGCTCTACCTTCCACTTGCCGATCTTGCCAATGACCCCAAAGAGATCAAAGCCATCCGAGGCGACATCGGCGGTAAAGCGGCCCTCGTCAAAGTTGTAGCGCACGCTTTGGATGCGCACGTCGGGGGCGTTGTTGACCTGCACCAAGATGCCCGGCTGGGTAGAGAAGCTCAGGCCGCCGTAGCCCAGGCGCGCGGTCATGCGACTGCCGGCGTCAAACGACACCTGGATGTCCTTGTCCTGATACGCCGTTTGCCCCTCGGTCAGGGTGGCGCCGGCACTCCCGCCGCGCACGGAGCGCTGGGCCAATTGCATCGCCTCTGTGCCACTTTGCGGCATGGCCGGCATCCCGCCGCCGGGGCGCACCGCTTGGCGACCTTCGGCATAGTTCATCCCGCGCAGGTCGGGCTGGCCTGGAGCCGCGGCGCCGCGACCCCCTTGGGCTCCACCCGCGGCTGGACGGCCACCCGCAGCGGGCTTGGCGGCAGGAGACTGGCCTTGAGGGGCAGCTGGGGTGGCAGGCATAGCAGTTTCCTGGGGCAGCAGCGGTGCCCTCGCATGGACGATACCCGCTGGCGGGCGATTGGGCAATTGTGTCGAAGAGTCGCTGGTGTGCGCCGACCCCTGCGCGGCGGTCAGTTGCTGCAGAGCAGGGCGTAGTCGGGGCAGCAGTCCTTGTATTTGCCGCAGTCCTTGTCGCACTGGCACCAGGCCTTGTCGATGACCTTGCCGCACTTGCCCGCGCAAGTGACGCTGGTGGGCACGTTTGAGCATTTGTCCTGAATGCACTTGATGAGCGAATTCAAGGCCGCGCCTGAGCTGTTGTTGGGCACGCATTTTGACCCGCCGCCCT
>JBIKTV010000517.1:0-4092 GCA_044347905.1 Myxococcota bacterium | reverse complement strand
GATAGGCCAAATAGCCCGGATCCTTGGCGTAGGCCTGGTGAAACAGCGCGGCACAGAGGGCGAATTCACCCGCTTTGGCTTTGGCGCCGGCCACTTGGCTGATCGCCGCGGCCTCGTCTTTGTCCCCTGGTTCCGCCCAGGCAGCGGGCACGGCCATGACCTGCGCGACCAAGGCCGTCGCCAGCGCCAAGGCCGTTCGCTTGCTCGGATGGCCTTGGGAGGCGCCGCGGCTACTCCACGACAATCGCTCTTTGAATTCGCGGTTCGTCATGATCGCCTGTTGCGGCCGCCTTGGCCTTGGTCTTGGTCGGTCGCGGCTCCCCCGCGCGGGCCCCCGCAGAACTGCCCGGCGCTGCGGGCGCGGGCTGGCTTGCCGCTTGCGGAACGGCCCCCAACGCTGCGGCACCCGCGGGCACGGCCACCGCTGTCGGCGCAGCAGCAAGCCCACCTGGCGCAGGTTGCTCTGCCGACATGGAGGCCGCAAGCATAGTCTGCACCGCCGTGTTGTCCGGGTCCAGCGCCAGCGCTTGGCGAAGCAGCTCCATGCGCTGCGCCCCAGTTGTGGCCATCGCCTCGGCAATTTTTTGGCCCGCCAGCGTCTTTCTGACCTGCTGCTGGTCGCTAAGCCCAGGAAGGGCCTGGGCCCCCGCATGGCCCGACGCAAGCAGCGCCATCTCCGCTGAGGGGTGCCCGTCTGGCCGCAGCATTGTCCACACCAGCAAGGCCAGCAGGATCACCACCGCCGCCGCCGCGCCCGCCACCGCCATCCGGTGGACCCGCACGGGCACGGGCACCTTGCTTCCGTCCATGCGCAGCTTGTATAAATGCGGAGGATTCTTAATATTCTTTAGCTCGACCCGGCCAACCGCTTCCATGGCGTAGTCCAGCTTGCCGTCGACCTGCAAAAACACCTGCTCGGTGATGGAGATGCCGCCCGGCTCGGCTTTGTCCTGCACCCGCGCCGCCACGTTGACGCCGTCGCCGTAGATGCCGTCACCTTGCACAATAATATCGCCCAGATGGACACCAATGCGCAGCCACACCTGCTGGTCCGCCGGCAGCCCCGAATTGCGCGTCTTTAGTTTTTGCTGGATCTCCGCCGCACAGCGCACCGCATTGACCACCGAGTCAAACAACACCACAAAGGCGTCGCCGATGGTCTCGTGCTCCTGGCCTTCATAACGCGTCAGGCAATCTCTAACAATCTCGCGGTGCTCCAGGACGAGCTTGACCGCCAGCGACTCGTCCTCGCCCATCATGGCTGAATAGCCCTTGATGTCGGTGAACATGATCGCTTTGAGCCGTCGGGTGTTGCCGCCAGGCTGGGTCTCTGCGGCCATCGGCACCTCCGCCGCAAGCGTAGCGGTCGTCAGCGCCGGCGGCAACTGCGCACGCAGCCGTGCGGGGCCAGGCAGAGGCGCGCAGACCTACAGTTCGCCGCCCAGCAAGGTCGCCCGCAGGAAATCGCGATTCATTTCGGCGATCACCCGCACGCTGATCTCTTTGGGGCACACCGCTTCGCACTCTTGGTAGTTGGTGCAGGCGCCAAAGCCCTCGTCGTCGTGCTGCTTCATCATCGCCAGCACCCGGCGGTTGCGCTCGGGCTGGCCCTGGGGCAGGTGGGCGTACTGCGCGACCTTGGCGCCCACAAACAGCATGGCAGAAGCGTTCTTGCACGCCGCCACGCAAGCACCGCAGCCGATGCACTGCGCCGCGTCCATCGCCAGATCGGCCATCAGCTTGGGCACCGGAATGGCGTTGGCGTCCGGGGCGTGACCCGTGCCGACCGAGACAAAGCCGCCCTTGGCCTGGATGCGGTCAAAAGCCGATCGGTCGGTCACCAGGTCGCGAATCACCGGAAACGGCTTGGCGCGCCACGGCTCAATCGTAATGATGTCGCCATCTTTGAACTTGCGCATGTGCAGCTGGCAGGTCGTCGTCGCCACGTCCGGGCCGTGCGGCACGCCGTTGATCACCAGCGAGCACATGCCGCAGATGCCCTCGCGGCAATCGTGATCAAACGCCACCGGCTCTTTCTGCTCGTTTTGCAGCTGCTCGTTTAGGATATCGAGCATTTCCAGAAAGGACATGTCCGGGCTGACGTCCTTGACGGCGTAGCTTTCCAGGCCGCCCTGGGCGTCGCGGTTCTTCTGGCGCCAGATTTTCAGGGTGATATTCATAAGTTGCATCCTCAGTCGCGCGCGATCCGCTAGAAGGGGCTGGTCCGTTGAAGGGGGCTGGAACGCCTACTTGTACGAGCGGGTGCTCGGGTGGACCTCTTCGAAGATCAGCGGCTCTTTCACCAGGTTGGGCTTGGCCAGGTCGCCGGTGTATTGCCAAGCGGAGACGTGGGTAAAGCCTTCGTCGTCGCGCATCGCCTCGCCGGCATCGGTCTGGTACTCCTCGCGGAAGTGGCCGCCGCAGCTCTCATTGCGCTCCAGGGCGTCGCGGCACATCAGCTCGCCAAACTCCAGGAAATCCGCGACGCGGCCGGCCTTCTCCAGCGCCACGTTGTAGCTCTCTCCGTCGCCCAGCACGTTCAGATTGCCCCAGAATTCCTCGCGAATTTGCGGAATCTTGTCCAGCGCTTCTTGCAGACCCTTGCCGGTGCGGGCCATGCCGCATTTGTCCCAGAGCAGGTAGCCGAGCTCTTTGTGAAAGCTGGTCGGCGAGCGCTTGCCCTTGATCGACAACAGCTTATTCATCCGCTCCTTGACCTCCGCCGCCGCGAGCTTGAACTCCGGCTCGTCGCCCGACAGCTTGCCCTGGCCGCTGGTCGCCAAGTAGTGGCCGATGGTGTACGGAATCACAAAGTAGCCGTCGGCCAGGCCCTGCATGAGCGCCGAAGCCCCCAAGCGGTTGGCGCCGTGATCGCTGAAGTTGGCCTCACCCAGCACGTGCAAGCCGGGAATGTTGCTCATCAAGTTGTAGTCGACCCACAGGCCGCCCATGGTGTAGTGGACCGCGGGGTAGATCCGCATGGGGGTCTGGTACGGGGAGTCGTCGGTGATGCGCTGGTACATGTCAAACAGGTTGCCGTAGCGCTCGGCCACGACATTCTGCCCCACGCGCTTGATCGCCGCGCCAAAGTCCAGATACACGCCCAAGCCGCCGGGCCCCACGCCCAAGCCTTCATCGCACATGCGCTTGGCTGCCCGGCTGGCGATGTCGCGCGGCACCAGGTTGCCAAAGGACGGATAGATGCGCTCCAGGTAGTAGTCGCGCTGATCTTCCGGAATATCCTTGGGATTCTTGGCGACATCGGCCTTGTTCTTGGGCACCCACACCCGGCCGTCGTTGCGCAGCGACTCCGACATAAGGGTCAGCTTGGACTGGTGATCGCCCGAGCGCGGAATGCAGGTCGGGTGAATCTGCGTGTAGCAGGGGTTGGCGAACAGCGCGCCTTTCTTGTGGGCCCGCCAAGTCGCGGTGACATTGCAGCCCTGCGCGTTGGTCGAGAGGAAGAAAGCGTTGCCGTATCCGCCAGTTGCCAAGCACACCGCGTCGGCGGCCCAGGTCTCGATCTTGCCGGTCACCAAGTCGCGGGTGACGATGCCGCGGGCGTGGCCGTTGACCAGCACCACGTCGAGCATCTCCGTGCGCTCATGCATTTGCACCGTGCCCAGGCCCACCTGGCGCATCAGCGCAGAGTAGGCGCCCAGCAACAGCTGCTGGCCCGTCTGGCCGCGGGCGTAGAAGGTCCGGCTGACCTGGGCGCCGCCAAAGGAGCGGTTGGCCAGGGTGCCGCCGTACTCGCGGGCAAAGGGCACGCCTTGGGCGACGCACTGGTCGATGATCGCCGTCGACACTTCTGCCAAACGATAGACGTTGGCCTCGCGGGCGCGGTAGTCGCCGCCTTTGATGGTGTCGTAGAACAGCCGGTACACCGAGTCGCCGTCATTCTGGTAGTTCTTGGCGGCGTTGATACCGCCCTGAGCGGCGATCGAGTGGGCGCGGCGCGCGCTGTCCTGAAAGGCAAAAGCGTGAACATTATAGCCCAGCTCTGCCAGGCTCGCCGCCGCCGAAGCGCCCGCCAGGCCCGTGCCGACCACGATAATGTTGAACTTGCGCTTGTTGGCCGGGTTGACCAGC
>JBIKTV010000007.1:0-36144 GCA_044347905.1 Myxococcota bacterium | reverse complement strand
GGAACCACAAGGCCATTTGAGCTGGTCGGAGCACCGTACCTGGACGCTCGCCGCTATGCCCAGGCGATTGACCGCCGCCAAGTCCCCGGCCTGGTGGTGCGGCCCATGCGCTACGAGCCGACCTTCCAGAAGTTTGCCGGCCAAGTCTGCGGCGGGGTGGCGGTGGAAGTGAGCGATCGGCGCCGTTTTGCCGCAGTGCGCGCCGGACTGGCGCTGATAGACGCCGCCATGGAACTCGCCCCAAGCGAATTCAAGTGGCGCACAGAAGTCTATGAATTTGTATCAGATCGCCTCGCCATCGACCTGCTCATGGGCGGCACCCGCGCCCGCGAAGTCCTGGAAGCGCGCGGCTCTCTTGACGCCGCCACAAGCGATTTCTCCAGCGCAGAAGCGGACTTTGCCCAGCGCGCCCGGCCGATCCTGCTCTACCCCCGCCGCAGCGGTCGCCTGGCATGAGGGTTGCGCTCTTTGGCGGCAGCTTCAACCCGCCGCATGTCGCCCATCTCCTTGCCGCGACATGGGTTTTGGCCGCAGCGCCCGTCGACGAGCTGTGGGTGGCGCCGGTGTGGCAACACGTCTTTGGCAAAGCCCTGGGCGCCGACTTTGACCAGCGTCTGGCGCTGTGCCGGCTCAACTTTGCCCTGCTGGGGCCGCGGGTGCGCGTCATCGATGCCGAGCGCGGCGGCAGCGGCCGGACCCTAGACCTGCTCGACAAGCTGCAACAGCTCCATCCCGATACCCAATTCCGCCTCGTCATCGGCGCCGATATTTTGGCCCAAGCACCGCGCTGGCACCAGTTTGACCAGGTCATTCAGCGGGCCCCCGCACTGGTCTTAGGTCGCGGCGGCTTTGAGATTCCCCCCCAGTTCCAGGGCGATGTGGCGCCAGTGACCCTGCCGGAGCTGAGCAGTTCCGCGGTGCGCGCGGGCTTGGCGGACGGCTCGCTGCCTCAGGGCTGGCTGGTGCGCGAAGTGGAAAGCGAAATCCGCCGCCTGGGGCTATATGCCGCTGCGGGAACAGTCTAAATGAAACAAGTGCTTATTGTGGGTGCGGGGCGCCTCGCGGCGACTCTGCTGGCTGACCTCGCCGCCGCGGGAACAGCTGCCCTGTGGTGGGCCCGGCCTTCGCCTCGCCGCGACGCCGTGCAGCAGTGGCTGGCGGGGCAGCGGCTCCTTGCCCCTCCCCGCCTGATTGAACCCACAGAGCTCGCCCAGTCGCGCGCAGATGTGCTGATCCTCGCCGTCACGGACGGGCAAATCGGCCCGCTGGCCCGGCAGTTAGCCGATGCAGGGCTGCGCGCCGCGGTGGTGCTGCACTGCGCCGGGGCCCTGGCGGTAGAGCCGCTGCGCGTGGGCCTTTCGCCCGCCTGCGGTTCCTGCCATCCCCTGGCCGCCGTGGCCGACCCCCTGCTGGCAGCGACGCGGCAAAGCCCTTTGCGCCACGCGCTTTTTGCCATCGACGGCGATGAAGCGGCCCAGCTGGCCGCCCAGCAGCTGAGTGCGGCGTTGGGTGGCTTTACCGCGCAGGTCGCGGGTCCACAGCGGGCTGCCTATCACGCCGCTGCTGCGCTAATTGCTAATGATTGGGTGGCTTTAGCTGATTCAGCTCTGCGCACCGTCGTCCACGCCGGCCTAGCGGAACCAGAGCTCCGCCGGGGGCTGCTGCACTTGGCCGGGACCGCGCTTTTGGCCCTGCAAGCCGTGCCGGCCGACCAACCGCTGCTGCGCGGGCTGACCGGTGCCGTAGCCCGCGGAGATGGGGGGACCCTTCAGCGACACCTTGAAACAATTGATGATGCCCAGATTCGCGAGCTGCACCGTCTGGCCTCGCTCATCTTGGCAAAGCGCTGCGCCCAGGAAGGCCAGATCAGCCCCCAGGTGGCGGAGCAGCTTGCCGCGGCTTTGCACGCGCCCTAGACCATCCGTAAAACTTATGCGTACTTGGCCGCACGGCGATACAGCGTCGCCCGCGACACGCCCAAGCGCTTGGCGGTCAGCAACATGTTGTTGTCCAGGCGTTTGAGCCCCAAGCGCACCCCAGCCGCCTCCAGGTCCGCCACGGTAGGCAAGGTCTCCGCCGTGGGGAAGGCCAGCTCCAGCGCCGCGTCCAAGCGCTCTTCGGCAGAGGCCCCCGCCAGCCGGCCGCTCCATACGTCGGCCGACGGCTGCGATCGAAGCGTTGCGGTAGGCGCTGCGGAAGGGGCGGCAGAAAGGGCGGTGCTGTGCGGCAGGGCAGGCGACGGCGCCAAGCGGCTGGTCTGGGGCGGCGGCGCACCGTCCGCGTGCAGGGTCACCACCGGCAGTCCCCGCGGCGGCGTGGCGTCGTGAGCCGGCGACTCGCGCGACAACTCCATCAGTTCATTCATAAATGGCGTTGGCAAGTCGCGCACAGAGATGGTGTCGCCCACGCAGACCACCGCGGCGCGCGCCAACACGTTCTGCAGCTGCCGCACATTGCCGGGCCAGATGTGGCGCTCAAACAGCCGCATCACCTCAGGCGAAACCCCTTGCAGATCCTTGCTCTCTTCGCGGCCATACAGGCGCAAGAAGTGCTCCACCAGCAGCGGAATATCGCCCTTGCGCGCCGCCAGTGCCGGCAGACTCAGGGGAAAGACGCCAATGCGGTAGTACAGGTCTTCGCGGAATGTCCCGGCCTTGACCATCGCCGGCAGGTCGCGGTTGGTGGCGCAGATAATCCGCGCATCGGCCTGCAATTCCTGATTGCCGCCCAGGCGTTGAAAGCGACCGTCCTGCAGCACCCGCAGCAACTTGGCCTGCAGAGCCAGCGACATCTCGCCGATCTCGTCCAGAAACAGCGTGCCGCCCTGGGCCGCTTCAAAACGCCCCAACTTGCGGGCCACCGCGCCGGTAAACGCGCCGCGCTCATAGCCAAAGAGCTCGGACTCAAGCAAAGTGTCTGGAATGCCAGCGCAATTGACCGCGATAAACGGCTGAAGGGTGCGCGGCCCGGCCTCGTGGATCGTCCGCGCGACCACTTCCTTGCCGGTACCTGAAGGGCCGGTGACCAGCACATTGACCCGCGACATCGCGAGCTTGTCGATCGCCGCCTTGACCTCGTTCATCTGCGGCGCCCGGGTGATCAACCGCGAAAACCGGTTGCGCTGCACCAGGGTCGACAACTGCAGCAGGTGATCCTCTTGATCCAGCGCCACCATGGCATTGCGGACCGTGACCGGCACCCGCCGCATGACATCAGAGCTTTTGCTGATAAATTCATAAGCTGCGCCGCTGGTCGCCTCGATCACCACCTCATCGGCGTCCATCGCCGTCATGATCACCACGCGGCTGCGCGGCGAGATCGCACGGATCTTGTGGAAAAGACTCAGGTCATGGCTATCCGGCAGCGACAAGTCCAGCAGCACCACCCCCGGCGGCCGCGTGCGCACGATCTGCTCGGCCTGCAGCGCCGTGTCGACTTCTTCAATTTCGTAACCGGTGTCGCGCAGCTCGCGGGCAATCCGCGAAGAAATCACCGGATCGTCTTCGACAATCAGCACGCAGCCCACCGCAGGTTGCGGGGCGCTCTGAGCATCGCTGGGAGCCGGGGTCATGGCGATCTGCCTCCTGGTGCCCCAATACCTCAGGGGCAAAAAGTGTTCCCGTGGGCGCCGTTGACGGCAGCGCGGCAAGTTCTGTTTCAAGATGAGACACAGTGTAGCGCGCTTCGACGGCGCGGGCAAGGATGGTTGGCCGCGGCGATTCGGCTGGCGCTCTGGCCTCTGCGGCCCTACCATGGCGCGGCGCGACCCCCTCTGCGCGAGAGCAGCCCCACCGTGCCCCATCAACATCCTGAACACAATCCGTTTATTGGTGTCGATCTGCTGTCTCTGCCGCGCCAGCGGCTTGGCGAATTGCTCAAGCTCGCGGGGCTGCCGGCCTTTCGCGCCGAGCAGATTTTTCGCTGGCTGCACGTGCGCCTGGAGCGCGATTGGCTGCGCATGACCGACCTGCCCGACGGCTTGCGCCAGCTACTCCAGCAGGCAAAACCGCTGTCTACCCTTGAGGTTGAGGTGGCGCGCACCTCGGCGATCGACGGATCGACCAAGCTGGCTCTGCAGACTGTCCACGGCCAAGCCATTGAAACTGTGATCATGCCGATGGAAGGCGAAGACAGCTCGCCCGCCCACATTACCCAGTGCCTCTCGAGCCAGGTCGGCTGCAAAATGGGCTGTGATTTCTGTGCCACGGCGCGAATTGCCGTGCGCGCTAACCTCAGTGCGGGCGAAATCGTCGAGCAGGTGGCGATCGCCTGTCGCCGCGGCTTTGCCGAAGGTCTGGCGCGCGGCGGTGTGGCGGGTGGGCAGGCGGGGCCCCTTTCGGCGCGACCGCACAACCTCGTGTTCATGGGCATGGGCGAGCCGCTCGACAACCTCGATGCCGTGCTCGACGCCTTGGCGATTCTGACCGACCCCAAGGGCTATGACTTCTCGCCCCGGCGGATTACCGTGTCTACCAGCGGTCTTGCCAAGGGTCTGTCGCGGCTGGTGGAGGCTCAGCCGGCGATCAACCTCGCTTGGTCACTGACCGCCACCACGGACGACGTGCGCACCCGTCTCATGCCGGTGAACAAGGGCGTGCCGATCGCCAAAATGGTCGAGGCGCTCATCAATTTGCCGCGCCGCGATCACCGCAAGATCACCTTTGAGTACGCGATTTTTGACGGGATCAATGACTCGCCAGCGGATGCCGAGCGCTTGGCGGCCATGGCTCTGCAGGTCGGCGCCCACTGCAATGTGATCCCGTTTAACGCCTGGTCGGGCACCGACTACCGCCGGCCGCCGCGGGTGGTGATCCAGAGCTTTGTCGATCTCGCTCGGCGCCGCGGCGCTTCGGTCAGTCTGCGCGAGTCCAAGGGGCAAGACATCGGTGCGGCTTGCGGACAGCTCGCTGGCGAATCTGCTGCGGCTGCCGACGCCTCTTGCACGCTTTAGCCCAGCCAATCCCAGCGCCCAGCGCTTTGGCCAAATCCTACCCGCAAAACGCCAGACGGCCGCCCTGCCACAGAAGGCAAGGGCGGCCGTCGGCAGCTCGTCCAGAGGGGGGATCTGGAGTCGCCGTTCCGGCGGGCATAGGAGGGAGGGGGCCCGCCGGACAGGGTGATTGTGCACGATTCAGCGGCGCTTGCCTACCGAATTCGTCGCAGAGCGCTTAGACCTGGGCGGAGCGACGGCGGCGCAGTACCCCGAACAGGCCCGCGATCAGCAGGGCCAAGGCGCCGGGCTGGCTGGCCGCGGGGCCGGCGGTGCAGCCATCGTCGCTGCTGCTGGTGGCGGCCGGCGGTGCCGTGGTGGTGGTGTCGGTCTTGACGCTGGCGTCGCCGATGGCGGCGTCGGGGTTGCGCGGTGCGGCGGATCCCGTGTCGCTGCTGGAGAAACTGTCGCCGCCGCCGCTGGTGCTGCCCGCGTCGCTGCCGGTTTGGCTCTCTGCGTCGCCCTTGACGGGGTCGGTGGTGTTGCCGCCGCTGGACGAACCGCCGCCAAAGCCCAGGCCCATCAGCGCGAGCTGCAGGCTCGGATCTTTGTCGATCACGTCCTCAAACGCCTTGAGGGCGGCGGCGCAGTTGGTCTCGATCGCCTTGCAGTCCGCGCCATTCTTGGCGATGCAGGCGGCGGCGGCGTCAAACTCGGCTTTGCCCGCGCCGTTCAGCTTGATCACGCTGCACATTTGCAGGCAGGCCTTGATCTCCAGTGGATCGGGGGCCTGCGATCCGCCATCGGGCTGGGGCACTTTGCCTTCGGTGGCGTCGGGGGCAAAAGCCGAGCCCGCGTCCACACTTCCGGCGTCCTGGGCCGGCATCGGCTCGGTGCTGCCGCCGTCGACTTGCGGGGGCATCTCGCCGGGATCAGAGCCGCTGCTTCCGCCGCCTATGCCGCCGCACTTCATGGCCGCGTCGCAGAATTCTTGGCAGCCGGACTGAATGACGATCTTGGCCGGGTCGGGCAGGCAAAGGCCGATGTCTTTGGGGCAATCCGGCGCGGGCGGCATCGGGCCGCCGTCGATCTCCGGCATCGGGCTCTGGGCGTCGCCGGGCGTGCTGGCGTCGGGGGCCGGCGGCATCGGATCGCTGCTGGAGCCGCCGTCGGTCGCCGGGGGTACGGCGCCTGAACCGCCCGAACCTGAACCGCCGGAGCTGCCGGCGTCCACGGTGGAGGTGCCGCCAGACCCGCTGCTGCTGGAACCCATGACTTTGCAGGTCATATCGCAGGTCTGCCAAGAGGCGCAAGCCGGCGCGGCGGGGTTGCAGACAGACGCCGTGGGCACGCACATCCAGCCAAAGCACTGAGCGCCTATGCCGCACGGCGTCTTGGCGTCGCAGAATTCAAGAGCGTAGCCCTGGGTGCTAACGAGCAGGCCCGCAGCGACCAAGGCGGCGGAAGCGGCGGCGGAGCGGTTCAGGCCCAATCGGGCGGCGAGGGTGAGCAGGTGGCGCATGGGAATTCTCCTTGGGATGGGGCAGGGCAAGCGGCCCCGCGGCAAACCGTGTCCGCCTTCGCGGTGCAACACCGCCCGGCTCACAGCACGCTGCCTACAGTTTGCACGAGCCGTGCCAAAGGCGCCAGCTTTAGGCAATTGAGCTAGCGTATAGCGAATTGCCCCGGGGCAGGCGAACAGCTGGCCATGCCGATAGTGTGGAGCAATTCAACATGTACAGAAAATCGACACGCGCAAGATCCCAAATCCAACACATGGATTTGGCCGGATCGTCGAATTGGGATGCAAATCAAGGCGGAGCGAGGACCGGACCGGAGGCGTACATGGAAGTACGTTGAGGACCGGACCGGAGCGACAACGCAGAGTTGCGCCCAAGGCGGCGATTCCGGGGGATCAGAGGGCCTTGACTAACTGCTCGATGAGACCTACGCCGTAGCCGGTGCCGCGGTTGTCCACAAAGGCCGGCCCAGCCAGGTCAATGTGCACCCAGCGCAGGTTCAGATCGTCGATGTGCAGGTAGACCCACAGTCCGCTCGCCGACGAAGGCGCGTTCATCCGGTCCGCCACCGAGTTGCGCATGTCCGCGACCGCGCTCTTGAATTCCGACGTGTGCAGCTCCGGAGAGTACAGCAGCGGCATGCAGTGGTCGCCAGAAGTCAGGCCTGCGGCGATGGTCTTGTCCTCCAACTCCGCGTCGTTGCTCACAATGCCCGCGTGGAACTTGCCCGTGGCCATCAGCTGGGCGCCCGTCAGTGTCGCGGCGTCGATCAGCACCTGGACCGGGAAGTTGCGGGCGATGTAGGAGGCAGCGTCCGCCAGGGCAATGCGGCCCTCGGCGTCGGTGTTGTTGACCTCCATGGTTTTGCCGGAATGCATTTCGATCACGTCATCCGGCCGATAAGCATCCGGGCCAATGGCGTTTTCTGCCATGGCCAGGGCCGCAACCACCCGGCGCTTGATGCCGCTCTTGGCCAGCAGCACAAACGCCCCCAGCACCGCAGCCGCGCCGCCCATATCGCACTTCATGGTCAGCATGCGCGAATCGACGATCTTGAGGAACAGCCCGCCCGTGTCGTAGACCAGCCCCTTGCCGATCAGCGCCACCGCTTCGCCCTGGGCATCCGCCGGGTTGTAGTCCAAAATCACCAGGCGCGGAGCGACCATCGCCGTGCGACCCACCGCGTGCAGGCCGCGCAACCCGTGGGTCAGCAGCTCATCGCCGATGATCGACTGGGTGGTCACGCCGGGCAGGCCTGCGACCGCGGCGATCGCCTCGCGCTCAAACACCGCGGTGTCGAGCTCCAGCGTCGGCATGTCGACGAGCCGTTGGGCCAGCCGCACCGCGTCAACCGCGGCTTGCAGATCGCCCAGGCCGGCCTGAATCGCCCCGGCTTGCAGGTGCAGGTGGACGGCGATCTTGCCTTCCGCGGGCTTGGCGCCGCTCTTGCGCGAGTACAGCGGGTAGCTGCGGCCGATCGCCAGGGCCGTACCCTCTGCCTGGGCCGCGTCTGTCAAGGCGGCGACGATAGCGACCTTGCCGCTGTCAGGCCGGGCCGTGCCGCGCAGCGCCAGGTAAATCTCCAGGGCGCGGGTCTCCGACAGGTGGCGGGAGATCTTGTCGTGCAGGGCGATCAGCACCAGCTGCTTGGCCCCGCCCACGGGCAACAGCGTCGTCGCCGCGGCACCCATTGCCGGCTTGGCGTCGGCGGCCAAGCGCTCCGCTACTTCTTTGATCGCGGCCGGCAACCCATTGAGCGGCCAACCATTGATCAGATCGGCTTTGCGCGCGATGACCACCAGGGTCTGGGCGTCAGCTAGGCAGTCCTGAAGGTCGGCGGAAAACGTGATTTGGGCCATCGGGCTACCTCGGGGTGCAAGGGGAGGGGAACGGAAAAAGCGACGGCAAAACGAAGAAAGCCACCCTAGTCACGCGGGTATCGCTGGGGAGCGACGCCGGTGGGGGTGGCCTGCTTCGTGGACTCGCGGTGGACCTGAGGGGGATCGAACCCCTGACCTCTGCATTGCGAACGCAGCGCTCTCCCAGCTGAGCTACAGGCCCGTACTCAAACTATCTACCTTGCAGCCCCTCTGTGGACAGGGCTGACGGCGCGCCATTCTTACCGCGGAGACAGCGAATGTCTACCGCGGGGTTCTGGCAGTGCCCAGGGCCGGAATCGAACCAGCGACACGTAGATTTTCAGTCTACTGCTCTACCGACTGAGCTACCTGGGCATCGATGACAACGGGAAGCGAACTGGCGCCGCGCAGGCGCCGTCTCGTGGTGCAGCAGTATGGGGCACTGCGCGGCCGTTGTCAACGGGGTATTCGCCTCACGGGTGAGGATCCAAAAAGGGGTCCAGGGCTCGCCGCGGCGCTGCCGGCCATGGAAGGGGTGACTTTGCCCAATTTGACAAGGCCAATAGGGGACATCGTGCAGGGCCGGAGCGCTTGCGGCCCACCTAGCAGGGGCGCGGGGCCAGGTTTTCCGGGGTCATTCTATGGACCCCGGAATTGGAGCCGCGCCCTCGCCTCACGCGGCTACTTTCCGCCAAAGCGCCAGCGCACGTCCACGTAGGCGCCAAACAGGTTGAGGGCATAGTCGCCCTTTTGGCCGCAGAACGCACAGGTTTCCTTGGCGTTGGCCAGATCTTCTGCGGTGACGGTGGTGCCACCCGTGCGATACGCGCCGGCCAGAGAGACGTCCAGGTCCTGCGAAATCTCATAGCCCAGGCCGGCGGTGACGGTGTGCGTCGGTGCGGGAGGCGAGCCAAAAGCGCTGGGATACGAGGGGTTGGCCGCTTGGGTGTCGAGCAGGTAGCCGAGCCGCGGCTCCAGCGATCCGATCTTGTAGGCACCGCCGACGCGAACGGTCATACTGTCCGTCCAGTTGGAGATGTTGGGCACGGCCAGCTCAGCGCCCTTCATGGTGCAGGCGGCGCCGTCGAGGCAGGGTTTGCCCTTGACGAAGGTCTTGGCGTTCTCTGAGTTGAAGATGTACTCAAAGTCCGCGCCCAAGCGCAGGTTTTGGATGCCGCGATACTGAACGCCCACGCCGGCCTTGCTGGGCAGGATGAACTCGAACGTGGCGTCGGCGGCGGGGATGCCGTTGAGGGTGGCCTTGTCGGCCTCCACGGCGGAGGTGCTGCCGCTGCGGTAGACCGCGCCGATGTCAAAATCGCCCGCGCTGTACTGCAGGCCGACCTTGACGCCGGTGAACGAGTAGCCCTTGAGATCGAGATCGTGGAACGGCGTAGCGACGCCCTTTTCCGTGTTGGTCACGTTGCGCTGGAAGGTCACTTGGGCCATGCGCGCGGCGATGCCAAGGCGCAGGCCGGGGAGCAGTTCGGCGGCGATGGTCGGCGCAGCCTCCATAAAGACCAGCTTGGCGCTGTCTTCCGTGGTGGTGACGACACCCTTGCTGTCGGTGGTGCTGTAGCTGTAGCCGCCGCCCGAGCTGGCCGCGGGGTACACGGCGATGCCGGCGCTAAAGTACTGGTGCAAGCGCCAGGCGACCGCGCCCAAGAAGGCGGGTGAGACCGAGAAATTCGTCTCGATATTGCCGGACTTCGCGCTCGGCGAGCCCTTGATCGCCCCCATGATCGGCGAGAAGTCGAGGTGCAGCGCGCCGGCCTTCTGCGCGGCGATACCCGCGGGGTTGTGGAAAATAGCGCTGGGATCGTCCACGGATCCGATGGCGACGCCGCCCATGCCCATGTGGCGGGCGCTGTAGAGGATCGGCGTGTCGTAGCCCGCGGCCAAGGCGGCGCTGGGTAGCAGGGCGGTCAGGCCCGCAACCGCGGCAATTCTGCGGAAAGACGAGGAATTCTGCAGGCGCATGGCGTCTCCTAAGTAGGTGTGGCTGGGGGCAAGGACGCTGCGATGGTGCCACGTTTGTCGCGGCGGTTCTAGGGCCTGCACAGCGGCGGGGGCCAAAAACACCAACGGGGGCCAGCACTGCTGCTGGTCCCCGCCGGTGCTGCCTCAGAAGGAGCGCTTACTTGGTCGCGCCGCAGTTGCTGGCGTCGTACGGGTCGCACGTGCCGGCCTTGCAGGCGTTGGTGTACGGGTCGCAGTTCTTGGCGACGCACTCGCCGCAGGCGGCGCTGGCGGAGTCGATGCAGCTCGCGAGGCACGGGCCCGCGGCGCACCAGCCGGTCAGGCCGTAGCAAGCGCTGCAAGCCTTGGTCAGGCCGGCCGAGGTGTAGGCGGCGTCCATGCAATCGGCGATGCAGGTGATCTTGGCGGTGGCGTTGGCCTTGCCGAGGCAGCCCTTGGTCAGGGTGCAGCTCGAGAGGGTCGCCTTGAATTCCTTGAGCTTGGTCGCGTCGGCCAAGGCGCCCAGGAAGGTCTTGTCGCCATCCGCGGTGCAGCCCTTGGCAGCGGCGGTGGTGGTGGCGTCGCTGGCCACGTCGGCAGCCACGGTGTCGCCGGTGGTGGTCGTGTCGCCGGTAGTGGCGGTGTCGCCCGCCGTGTCCTTGGCAGTCGCAGTGTCAGTCGTGGTCGTGGTGGTGGTAGCTTCTTCGCTACAGCCAACGGTGATCGCCGCAACGGCAGCGAGCGCGAGCATCCAACGCAAATTCTTCATGAAAAACCTCGTGCTCGGGCGCAGTCCCGGGCTCAGGGGATGGCTGTCCAGCGGTCCAGCGCGGCGAACACCGCGCCAGCATGACCCCCGGGCAGCAAGGGCGGCAAGGATAGGGAGGCGATGCAGTCTGTCAAGTTTTCTGGACAATTTCCGCGCGGTGGCATTGTCTGCGCCCGCGCGGAAAATCACAGACCGCGCCAGCGTGTGGCGTTTTCCGCAGGTCGGCTGTCGTCGTCCGCGGGGCGATCGGCGGATTTTCCGCGATCGCCGGCTTGGAGCGAATTGCCGATCAGCTCCAGCTGGCTCGGCGCGCTCAGGTCGCGCACGGCTTCGTCTTGCAGCAACGGCGCCAGCATGGGCCCCGGAATCAGCCGCCGCGAGCCCGCGGCCTGGGCCAAGACCTGTTCGTAAACCTGGACAATCCGGGTAAAAGTCTGGCGCCAGCTGTAGCGGGCCTTGCTCTCTTGATGGCCGCGGGCCCCCAGCAGCGCGGCGCGACCTGGGCGCAGCAGCTCGATCCACGCGTCCGCCACCACGGTGGGATCGGCGGTCTCCACGGCGATGCCGCAGCGGCAAGTCGCCAGAATCTCGCCAATGCTCATCTGCGCGGAGCCCAGGATCGCCGCGCCAGAAGACATCGCCTCCACTGCAGCAAGGCCAAAGGTCTCATAGGGGCACAGCGCCGCCACCACGTCAGACGAAGCGAGAATCCGCGCCATTTCACGCGATTGTTCGATGAATCCCAAGTAATGAACCCGCGGCGATCGCCCGGCCAGCGCCCGCACCATCGCCTCGCCGGGGCCGTGGCCGGCCACCACCAGAAATGGCTCCCTGCCGGTCCGCTCTGCCACGAGCTGCCAGGCATCGAGCAACGGCTTGTAATTCTTATCATCTGATAATCGGCCGGCCCAAGCCATCACCACGTCATCGGGGCCCGCGCCCCACCGGGCCCGCAGAGCGTGATCGCGGTGCTTGGGGTGAAACATCTGCGTATCCACGCCCAGCGGCGTTTGCACCACGTCGTAGATGCCGTGCTGGTGCAGCTGCTGGACCATGCAATCGGTGGCGGCCATCGTCGCGGCAAAATGCCCGTAGGTGCGGCGCGCCCAAGCCCAGGCGATCCTCTCCCCCATCGCACCCAGCCATTTGGATTGCTTGGATAAAACCCGCCCCACGTCTGTGACCGGAAAGTTGGCGTGCCAAAAGCCCACCAGCTGGCAGTCGAGCCCCCAAACGGCAAACCGCACCCAATCCGGGGTGTTGTACGGGCTGCCGACCTCGATCACGTCCGGGCGAATCGTGTGCAGCACCCGGCGCAGCCGCAGCGGATTGAGCATCATGCGGTAGCCCGATCCCAGCGGCGTAGCCTTGACGTGGTGAATGCGGGCGTGGCCAAAAACCTCAATGCCGTTGCGGTCGCTTGGCAGCAGCAGGTGGTACTCCAGGTCCTCGCGCTTGGCAAGATACCTAAGTTTTTCAAGGTGATAGCGCCGCACCCCGCCGCCGGTGAGGTTAAAGAAGTCGTTGACATCGGCGACGCGGTACTTGGCCATGGAGATCCTGAAGAGGGGGCCCGGTTTATCCTTCGCTCTTGCCGGCTTGATCAGCGCGTGGCACGGTCTGCGCCGCACGGGGTCCTCAGGGCTCGGGTGTACCAGAGGAGTCCCATGCCGCAAGCGCCGCGCCGCCAGCATTATCGTCTACTTTCCGTCGAAAGCCAGATTCTGCGTGACAATTGGTTGGGCGACCCCTCATCGCGCCAGCTGCCGGTATACCTGCCGCCGCAGTACGACCGCGAGCCGCAACGGCGCTTTCCTGTTGTGTTTTCTCTGGCAGGCTACGGCGGCTGGGGGGCTCAGCGGCTGGCCGAGAAGTCGTTTGAAGAGCCGCTGCACGAACAGCTGGATCGCTGGATGGAGAGCGGGCAGATCGAGCCCATGATCATCGCCTTTCCCGATTGTTTTACCCGCTTTGGCGGATCGCAGTACCGCAATTCCTCGGTGTGTGGCGCCTATCTGGACCATCTGGCGGACGAGCTGGTGGCGTTGGTCGACCGCGAGCTGCGCACCTTGGCCAGTCGCGATACCCGGGCAGTTTTGGGCCATAGTTCCGGCGGTTACGGGGCGCTCCACGCGGCGATGGAGCGGCCAGAGGTGTTTGGCCACGCCTGCAGCACCGCTGGGGACGGCTATTTTGCCATGACCTACCTGCTGGATTTTGGCAAAGCTGTCCAGCAGTTCCATCGCTTTGGCGGGCCCGCGGCCTTTGCCCAGCAGTTCCTGGCCAAGCGGGTGCGCGGCGGCAACGAGTTTGGCGCGATGAGCATCCTGGGCTATGCGCAGGCCTACAGCCCGGACCGCGAGGTGCCGGAGGTGTTTTGCCAGCTGCCGTTTGACCTGCAGACCGGCGAATTGCGCCCGGAGATCTGGCAGCAGTGGCTGGCCTGCGATCCGCTGAATATGGTGGAGGCCAAGGCCGAAGCGCTGCGCTCTCTGCACACGCTTTACCTGGACGCGGGTACCAGCGACGAATGGTGTTTAGATGTGGCCACCCGGGCGCTGTCGGCGCGGCTTCAGCGGCTGGGCGTGGCGCATGTGCATGAGGAGTTTGAGGGCGGCCACATGAACTGCGGCTGGCGCATCGAGTTTTCGCTGGGTCAAATCTCCGCTGGGTTGCGGAAAATTGCCGCGGTTTAGCGGCTGATCAGAGGGGCGCGGTTCCAATTCCGGGGTCCATAGAATGACCCCGGAAAACCTGGCCCCGCGCCCCGTGCTAGGTGGGCCGCAAGCGCTCCGGCCCTGCACGATGTCCCCCTGTTGGCCTTGTCAAATTGGGCAAAGTCACCCCTTCCATGGCCGGCAGCGCCGCGGCGAGCCCTGGACCCCGTTTTTGGATCCTCGCCCTGATCAGAGAATGCGCGTTGACGAAATTGCCCACCTTCTGTACCTTATTGGCCCCCTTTGGACGGGCCTTGGCCCTGGGGCAAGGTGATGGCCATGACGACGGCTCAGCGCGAACCCGGCAATTCTGCAGGCGGCGACAGCTCTTCCCAGCCCCATGGAGAGAGGCGCAGCCATGTTCGCGTGGCGGTGGACCTGTTTGTCCAGGAGCGCGACGGCGATCGGCTGTTTGTCCACCCGGCGACCAACCTGTCGGCCTCGGGGATCTTCATAGAGAGCCACTCGTACTCGCTGCGCAATGCTCTGGACCGCCACTTCATCGACCTGGAATTCCAGCTTCCGGAGCAGGCCGAGCCCATCAATGTGCGCGGCGAAGTCATCGGTGCACGGCGAACCCGCGGGTTTTCTCACGGCCTTGCGGTGCGCTTTCTCGATCTCAAGGACAGCGATCGCGAGGCCTTGGCCACCTATGTGGCGCACAAACTGGCTGAGGGCGCTGGCGAAGGTCCCGCGAGCGAAGCCGCCCCCGTCTGAGGCCACGACCGCTCGGCGTGAGCGGCCCCTGCAGCGACGCTGGCCTTGCGCTGCTCTTCTCGCTTCTCCGTTCTGCCTTCTTGCAGTTCCAAGCTCCTCGGCCCCCCTCATTCTGCTTCCACAGGAGTCCCCGTGAGCGTTTCCGCTTCGCCATCCGCCTCTTCTGCGACCTCGCGCCCCACGGTGCTTGGCGTCATCGGCGGTTCTGGCTTGTACGACATGCCGGGCCTGCAGGACGTGCGCGAGCACCGCATCGACACCCCGTTTGGCGCCCCCTCAGACGCGCTGATCGAAGGCCGCATCGGCACCACGCAGATGTTTTTTCTGCCGCGCCATGGCCGTGGTCACCGCTTCTCGCCCTCTGAGATCAACTACCGCGCCAACATCTGGGCCCTCAAAAGCGTAGGCGTGACCGACATTATTTCGGTCTCGGCCGTCGGCTCCATGCGCGAGTCCATTCACCCGGGCGAGCTGGTGATCATCGACCAGTTTATCGATCGCACCTTGGGCCGGCCGCGGACCTTCTTTAGCGACGGCGTGGTGGCCCATGTGCCGTTTGGCGACCCGGTCAGCAAGCGCGTCTCGGCGGCGCTGATCGCGGCGTGCAAGAAGGTCGACGTCAACCACCACATTGGCGGCGCGTACGTGTGTATCGAGGGGCCGCAGTTCTCTACCCGCGCGGAATCTCTGACCTTTCGCACTTGGTCCGATGTCGCCGTGATCGGCATGACCAACCTGCCGGAAGCGCGACTGGCCCGCGAGGCGGAGATTGCGTACGCCACGCTGGCCCTCGCCACCGACTACGACTGCTGGCACAGCGACCACGACGCGGTCACCGTCGATCAGGTGGTCGCGGTGATGAAGTCCAATGTGGTCAACGCCCAGCGGGTGATCCGCGCGGTGGCTGAAAACCCGCCGGTGGGCGCCGATCCGGCCGAAGAAGCTCTGAAATTCGCCGTGATGACCCACCCAGATGCGATCCCGGCCGCGGCCCGCGAGCGCTTGGCGCTGTTTCTAGACAAGTACTTGCCGCCCCGCGCCTAGCCGAGCTTTCCGCCGCGCTGCCGCGCTATTTCTCTTTCTACTCAAGGTCTTGCCATGCTTTTGGTCGTCGGATCCCTGGCCTATGACTCGGTCGAAACCGCCCACGGCAAGGTCGAGCACGCGCTCGGCGGCTCGGCGACGTTCTTTTCGATCGCTTCATCAATGTTTCTGCCCACCTCTGTGGTCGGCGTGGTCGGTCAGGATTTCCGCCGCGGCGATCTGGAGCGCCTCCAGGTGCGCGGGATCGACACGAGCGGCGTAGAAGTGGCCGAAGGACATACGTTCCGCTGGGGCGGCGTCTACAGCAAGCACTTTGAGACGCGCACGACCCTGTTCACCGAGCTCAATGTTTTTGCGGAGTTCAAGCCAAAGCTCGGCCCACAGCACCGCGACGCCGAGTTTCTGTTCCTGGGCAACATCCATCCTGCGCTTCAGCTCGACGTGCTGGACCAGTGCCGAGCCAACGGCGGCGGGCCGCGCTTTGTGGGCATGGACACCATGAACTTCTGGATCTCCGGCGAGCGGGCGATTCTGGAGAAGGTGCTGGCCCAGGTCGATGCGCTTTTTGTCAACGATGAAGAGGCCTTTGCCCTGTCTGGCTGCGGCAACATCCTGGAAGCCGCTCGGCACATTCACCGCATGGGGCCGTCCACGGTGATCATCAAGCGCGGCGAGCACGGCGCTTTCCTCTTCCACGGTGGCCACGCCCTGGTGCTGCCCGCCGTGCTGTTGGACCGGGTGATCGATCCCACCGGCGCTGGCGATACTTTTGCCGGTGGATTCATGGGTTACCTGGCCAGTCGCGGCAGCCTAGACGTCGAGACCCTGCAGGGCGCGATGGTGGCCGGCACCTGCGCGGCGTCTTTTGCCGTAGAAGACTTCAGCGTCGATGGCATTGAGCGCGTCGACATGACGGCTTTGGCCCAGCGCCACAAGCAGTTGTGTGCCGGCCTGTTGAGCCCCGTGCTGGATCTTCAGCAGCTGCGGGGTGCCCAGGCCTCCGCGGCCGCCAGCGCCTGAACCCAAGCAACCGCCCAGCGCCCCGCAAAGGAACTGGCAGAAGGAGCGACCCATGGCCCTGCCCACGCAACCGCCGCAATGGCTCGAGCTGCTCTCTAAGCCCCAGGTTTCGCAGGCGATGCACCGCCTTGTGACCCTGCGCGCGCCCAAACCGGTGCTGCAGGCGGCGATCAAGGGTTTTGCCAAGCTCTACAAGGTGGACATGGCAGAAATGGCCGGCGCCTTGGACGATTTTGCGACTTTTCAGGACTTCTTTACCCGCAAGCTGCGCGACGGCGCCCGGCCGATCGAGACTGCGGCGAACATCATGCCTTCACCGGCCGATGGCGTGCTTTCTGCGTTTGGTTCGCTGGATTCCAGCACGCTGATCCAGGCCAAGGGCATTGAGTATTCGCTTGACGCGCTGCTGGGCGGCTCCGAGGACGCCGATCCGTTCCGCGGCGGCAGCTATGCGGTGGTCTACCTGGCGCCGCACAACTACCACCGGGTTCACGCCCCCTGGCGCGGCACCGTGGTCAAGTGGCGCTATCTGCCTGGTGCGCTGTATCCTGTGAATAAGGTTGGTATTTCTAAGGTGCCCAGCCTGTTTGCCCGCAATGAGCGCATCGTCGGCCACTGCGACACGGAGTTTGGCCCGGCGGCGATGGTGATGGTCGGCGCGACTTGCGTGGGCCACATGAAAGTGGCGTTCACCGACCTCGCCTGCAATGAAGGCCTGCCCGGCTCCGGGTTGCAGCCCTGTTCGCCGCTGCTGGCCCTGGAGCGCGGCGACGAATTTGGCGTGTTTGAGATGGGTTCCACCGTCGTGCTGCTGCAGGCCCGCCCGGGATTTGAGCCCGCCCGGCCTCTGCCGTCGCCCGTCAAGGTCGGCGAGCCGCTGCTGCGCCTGGTCAGCTAGCCGATGGGCGCCGGGAACTCAGAAAAGCCTTGGTTTCATCAGCCGTTGGCTGTGCTGGACACGGAAACCACCGGGCTTTCGCCGCAAAATGGCGATCGCGTGGTTGAGGTGGCGGTGATTGCCTTTGACGATGGGCAAGTGACCGATCGCTGGTCCCAGCTCATCGACCCCGGCTCGCCGCTCCCCGCAGACACCGTGCGCATCACTGGGATTACCCAAGCCGATGTCGATGGCCAGCCCTCCTTTGCCGCCATCGCCCCGGAGCTGCACAAGCGCCTGCAAGGGCGGATCCTGGTGGCGTACAACGCCGGGTTTGACCGCGGCTTTCTACTGCACGAGTTCAACCGCGTCGGGATGTCGATGCCCCGCGGCTCGCGCTGGCTAGACCCGCTGGTTTTTGCAAAGCATTTGCAGAAGGGCCAGGGCAACCACAAGCTGGGCACGGTGGCCAAGCGCCTGGGCGTCAACCTAGAAGAGGCTCACCGCGCCGCCGCCGATGCCGAATGCGCGGGCTGGGTGCTGATCAAGCTGGCCGAGCTGCTGCCGGCTGACTTTGCGGAAGTGCTTGACCTGCATGAGAAATGGGAGGCCGAGCAGGAGGCTGAACGGGCGGTGTGGAAGTCGCGCCAGCAAGGCCGCGGCAGCAAAGGCCCTGTGGCCGCCACCTCTAGCGACCTGCCGATCAATACGCTCGGGCCCGGCTATGCCCACGGCGATGAGCTGGACCCTGTGCGCTACATGTACCTGCGGTTTGTGCGCTGACCCGCTTGGGCTTTGCCGCCATCTGGGCTAGCATGGCCCCATGGCGACCGAAATCGAACTCAAGCTCTGCCTGTATGATGAAACGGACTTTCAGCGCGTGCAGCAGGCGCTGGACAACCTGGCCCACCGCAAGGGCACGGAGGTCGAGGTCCAGGAACAGACCAACTACTATCTGGACACGCCGCTGCTGGGTTTGCGCAGTCAGCGGGCGATGTTGCGCGTGCGGACCTTTGGCGAAACCGCGCTGCTGACCCTCAAAGTCAAGCCCGTGCTGGCCGGCGGGGTGCTTCGCGCGGGCGAGTTTGAGCAGTCGCTGCCGGCCGCGGAGATCGACCGCTGGTTGCAGGCGCCGCCGCCGCGGGTGCTGGCCGCCGAGCTGGGCTGTGAGGCTTGGCTGGGGCAGGGCGGTCTGGTCGATCAGCCGCTGGCCGATCAGAGTTGGCTGCATGTGGTGGGGGCGATGAGCAACACCCGCCGGCTCTACCACCTGGACGGCTATCAGTTCAATGGACCGCTGGGTCCGCTGAAGGTGGAGCTAGACCACGCGCGCTTTGGCCTGGGCGGCGCAGATGGCCACCGCTATGAGATCGAGCTGGAGCACCCCGACGCCGAGACTTGGCAGGTGGTGCTAGACGGCTGGCTATCTGGGCTAGAGGTCACCGCTTACCCGGCCACAGAGACCAAGTACGCCCAGCTGTTGCGTTTAGCTGCCAAGGACCGCGGGCCGCTGGCGACACCCATGTAGAGGCCGATAGGGTCGGTCCGGGGTCAACTCGCCGCGGTTTGGCTGCTGGGTGAGTCGCAAGTTGGCGTTTTTGCAGGCCGACTCAGCGCTCTGCTTGAAGCACATCTCGATGAATCTGCTAATTGCCGAGCCCTTTTCGCCTGTGGTCATAACGCGGCGTCAATTCGACCTGCGCTTGCCGGGCCGCTTGGGCGGGGCTTAGGAACTGTGACAATTCAAGTCGATCGATAGGCCCTCGATTGGAGCGGCGAGTCGACTGTGAAGTCGCGAGCTTGCGACCCACCTAGCAAGCCACGGAGCCCAGTGACAGAACGACTTGTTCTGTCACAGGTCCTTAGGGCAAAAGCACAAGCTTTCCTGTGGTTTTGCCGGTCTCCAGGTCGGCGTGGGCTCGGCTGGCATCGGCGAGCGCGTAGGCCGTGGTGCGCAGCGGCGTGAGTTGGCCCGCCTGGAGCAGCGGCACGAGCTCGCCCAACGCTTGGGCCAGCACATCCGTGCGCTCAAACAGGAAAGACAGGTTAAAGCCCAGCACGGAGCGGTTGAGCGTCGTCAACTCAAGCGGATTGAACCGCGGCGTGCGCAGCCACGACCAGGCGAGCTTGAGCCAGTCGGGCCGGCCTTTGCCGCCGCGCCGCAGCATGGTGGCAAAACCGTAGACGACCAGCCGCCCCGCGGGCCCCAGCAGAGCGTAAGAGCGCCCCAGCGTCTCCACCCCGTTGGCGTCCAGGGCGATGGCAAATCCCTGCGGCGCAAAGCGCTTGGCCTCCTGGCTCCAGTCTTTCTGGGTGCGGTCTACGGCGGCGTCGCAGCCCAGGGCCTGCACCTCTGCGAGCTTATGCGCGCCGCTGACCACGCCAAACGTGCGGCAACCCCTGGCCTTTGCCAGCTGCAGGATCGCTTGGCCCACGCCGCCCGCAGCAGAGTGTACCAGCACCGCTTCTCCGGGCCGCGCCTGAGCCAAGTGATAGAGGCCATACCACGCCGTCAGAAAGGCCACGGGCCACGCCGCCGCCTGGGCATCCGTCCAGCCCTCCGGCACCGCCAGCACAAACGGCCGCTCGCACAGCAATTGCGAGGCGTACCCGTCAAAGCGCGTCAAGCCGATCACCCGTTGACCGACCTGCAGGTCCGTTATCTCTGCGCCCACCTGGTCGATCCGGCCCGCCACCTCAAAACCCGGGGTGATGGGCCAACCGACATATTGCTTGGCCGAGGCATAGAGCCCCATGCGCACAGCACAATCGGCAAAGTTGACACCCGCGGCGTGGACGGCGATGCGCACCTGGCGCGGACCGGCTTGCAGGTCGGGGCTCTGCACCAGCTTGAGTTGTTCATAGCCGCCGGCCCGGTCTATGCGAATCCGCTGCATCAGGGCCCCCTGCATCGCATTGGCTACGGGCACATCTTGGCCTTGTCCACGCAGCAATCGCCGCTGGTGGCGCACAGATCGTCGCAGAAGCAGTTGCCCGTGGCGCTTTTCAGACCGCAGGATCCGCTGCACGACCCGCCGCATTCGCTGATGAAGTCGCTGCAGCAGTCGCCGTTGTCGGCGCAGTAGGCGTCGCAATAGCAGGTTCCCGTCAAGGACTTGTAGCCGCACTGGCCGCCGCAGCTGCCGCTTGGGGGCACCAGGCAGCCGCCCGGGACTTGCGGCACCGGCGAGGCGCAGACTTCCGGCGCGACGCAGGCCTGCTTGAGTACCCACGCCGACCACGCCAAGGTCGCGCTGTTGCAGGTGGCCGATCCGCCGACGCAGCTGTTCATCGCCATGCGCTCTTGCAGTTGCGTGCTGCCGCCGGCGGTGGTGCAGCGGTTTTGCGTGCCCAAGGGCGTGCCGCAGGCGCTGCCGGCGCTGGCCCAGCTGCCCTTGGCGGTGCAGCAGGTGCTGCCGGGATCGCAGGCCGTGGCGATGGTGTCGCCGCTGGCGAGCTTGACCGCGACCTCTTGGCAGCCCGGGTTGGCGTTGGCGACCGTGAAGAAGGCCGTGCCGCTCTCGTCCAAGGTGAACGCGGCGTCTGGGATGTAGTCGATGGTGCCGCTGGCCGCAGTGGTGCAGCAGCCGTTGTCTGGGGTGCCGCTGACGGCGGCCAGGGTGGCTTTGGTCGAGCCGCTGGGGCAGACGATGGCCGCGCAATTCTGCCCGCTGGCTCCGGCCTTGCAGCGGTAATACGCGCAGACCTTGACCGGGGCGCTGGCCTGCCAGCTGATGTAGACCCGGGGGTCGGTCAGGATGCTGCTGTCCTGGATGTCCAAGGCCAAGTAGTCGACATCGCTGCTCGACTGCAGCCGCACCTTGGGGTCGAGCCAGAACGGATCGGCGGCGTCGGACACCGTGGCGACCTTAAAGGCGCTGACAATGGACTCCGCAGTCTCATAAGTGTCAGTTCCGCTGCACAGGTCGGCGGGCTTGGGCTGGCAACTGGGCAGGATGGCGGCGACGATGCCCGGGGTGCACACTTCGCTGCTGAGGCAGGTCTTGGCGTTGTTCCAGGTGGTCCAGGTGGCGGCGGTCGCCGAGCAGGTCGCCGCGGTCCCCAAGCAAGTGCCAAACTTTTTGCGTACTTGGATGGTGTTGTTGGCACACTGATACTCGGTGGAGAGGGCCGACTCACAGCTGCTGCCGGCCGCGGCAAAGCTGCCGGTGCTGCTGCAGCAGGTGCTGCCGGGGGCGCAGACGGTGCTGGCCTTACAGCTGCCAGGCAGGCTAGGGCTGACCACGCTGCAGGTCTCAGTGGATGTGCAGGTCTTGTAAATCGTCCAGTCCGACCACGCGTAGCTGCCGACCGCCGTGCTGCACGAGGTCGACGAGCCGCTGCAACCGGCCACCGCGCTGCGCACCAGCATCTTGCCGCCGGGCAGGGCGGTCTCGCACTTGTACTGGCTCGCCAGGGTGATGCTGCCGCAGGACTTGCCGATGGCCGAGAACTGGCCGCTGTCCTCGCAGCAGCTGCTGCCCGGCGTACACGGCGTGGTCAAGGTCTGGCCAAAAGCCACTTGCACCGCCAGGGCGTGGCACTTGCCGGCTTGGTTGCTAATCTGTAACCACCCTTGGCCGCTGGTGTTATAGCCGGTGGGCGCCTTGGGGGTAAAGCTCAGGCTGCCGCTGCTGGCGGCGAGGCAACAGCCGTTCACCGTCGCGCCGCTGACGTCTGTTGAGGTGGCGCCGCTGCTGCCGGCGGGGCAGGTGAGCGGGGCGCAGTCCTTGCCATTCGCTCCCGCAGAGCAGGCAAAGTACGCGCACACTTCTACCTTGGCTGTTCCGGACCAAGTGGCGGATACCAAAGGCTGTTTGCTGTTGACTCCGTCGGTGAGCTGCCAGCGCACCACGTCCACATCGGCTGGACTGCCAAACTGGAAATTCAGACTCTTGGTCAGAGAAGTGTCGACGTAAGATCCAATATCGTAAGGCGTTTTAAGCGACGTGCCGGCCTCTTGACTGTCGGGCTGGCCGCACGCTGGGTCGGCGCCGGCTTTGCAGCTGCCGGGCAGGGTCTTGTCCACGACCTCGCAAATGTCGCCGCCGATGCACGTCTGGACGCTTTGCCACGGCTGCCAGACCCGAAGCGCCGTGCTGACGGAGCATGTGCCGCCCGGCCCGCTGCAACCTGCTACGGCGATTCGCTTTTGGACTTCCTTGCCGTCGGCGCTACAGGCGTACTCGCTGGCCAGGGTCGCCGTGCCGCAAGCGGTGCCCAGGGGCTTGACCACGCCCGCGCTACAGCAGCTGCCCGCGGTGCATTTGCAGGCTGCGAGCAGGGTCCATGCGGTCGGGTCCACCGCCGCTTGGCAGCCGTAGCAGCTGTCGCCGGGCTTCTTGACGCCGTCCAACATGCACTGGCCGCCGATGCTGCACAGGCCCGCCTGCGGTTTGACCCCGCACTGCCCGGTCGCTTCGCTACACGTGGCCACTTCGCAGCTCAGGCCGGCGGGGCATTTCTTGGGCAAGTGGCTGCAGGCGCCCTGCACGCAGCTGTCATCGGTGCAGGCGTTGGCGTCACTGCATTGCGCCGCGGTGGTACATCCAACGGGCGCCAAGGGCTCGCACACCGCTTGGCCGCCGGGGGGCGCCACGCATTTCTCCTGATCGCCGCAGGTCTGCACAGTCGTCCACGCGCCCCACGCGAGCTTGGCCGGGTCGCTGGAGCAGTCGTCCGCGCCGCCGCCACAGCCCGGGGCCCCCTGGCGGAGCTGGACCTGCTTGCCGTTGCAGCTCCATTCGCTCTTGGTAGCTGCGCCGCAAGCGCTGCCGGCGGGGAGGATTTTGAGGGCGGCGCTGTCGCAGCAAGCCCCGGAGGTGCAGCAACCGCTGACCGCGCTGGTCTTGCACGAGCCGCTGGCGACTTCGCAGCTGCCGGTGCTGCACGGGTCGCTGCTGGCGCAGTCGGCGTCGCTTTTGCAGCAGCCGAGCTTGGGCGTGCCCACGCAACTGCCCGCCGCGCATTCATCTTTGCCCGTGCAGGCGTTGCCATCGTCGCAGGCGGCGCCGTCATTGTCGGTCCAGGCCGTTGGGTTGGCGATGGGATCACAGCGGCGGCAGAGGTCGGCAGCCGCCGTCTCGCCCGCGGCAAAGCACGCGCCCTCTATTGCGCAGGTGCCGGCCTTGGCTTTGTGCTTGCAGTCACCGGTGTTCTTGTCACAGGCGTCGGCGGTGCAGGCCAAGCCGTCGTCGCAGTTGCCCGGCGTGTGGGTGCACCCAGAAGAGGTGCAGAGGTCGGCGGTGCAGGCGTTGGAGTCGTCGCAGTCGGCCTGGGTCTTGCAGCACGCGCCGCTGCCCGGGAAGGTGCAGACGCCTGCTTTGCATAGGTTTTGCGTACACGGGTCGCCGTCATCGCAGTCGCCGTCGCCGCTGCAGCCGCCATCGCCCGGCGCGGTGTCGGAACTGTCGGTCGAGCCGCTATCTGGCCCAAGGCCATCGGCGTCATCACCAGGTAGCCCAGTATCATTCAATGGTTCTGCGTCGCTGTCCGCTGCGGTGGCCGTGTCGGAGCCTGGGGCGGTGTCACTGTCGCCAGAGCCTCCGTCCTTGCCGTCCCCTGTGCCGCTATCGCTCACCGCGCTGTCGCTGCCGGGATGGCCGGTGTCAAACTTGGGCGCCGGGGCATCCACTTGGATGTCCTGAGCCTCAAAGGACTTTACTGGTGCAACCGCCTCTGAGCAACCCGCCGCGGCCAGCAGGAGCGCCAAGGCCAGCGACAGATTCCAGTGGGGTTGCACAGACGAGAAGGGCGGGCGCATAGCTGCTCCAGGTTCAGAGATCTTCATCGCCGCTGAGGAATTCGCTCAGGCCGGGGATGCGCTCGGCGGTCTTGCGCGCCAGGCTGCGGGCCTTGCCAAAAGCCCGTTCCGCTTCAAAGAGGTTCTCATACGGCAGAGGCAGCACCGCACCCACGGGCACCGGCGGCGACACCGGGCCCATGCGCTTGACCACGCGATCTGCAAAAATCGATGTAAAACCGGCATCCAGCGCCGAGGTCCGCGGCAGAAGCTCGACCGCCACGCGCTGGGCCAGCGCCAGGCCACACAGACCGCGGCGGGCGGCGTCCTCCAGCGAACCGGCCAGGCCATCCGCCGTAACCCGATGTTCCTGAACTAGTTCTTCGGCTACCGCCGTCAACACCCGCTCGTCGGCTAGACCCTCTTCTGTCAGGTTCAAAGCGATTTGAAAGGCGTTGAACGTCGCCGTGACCCGGCCGCGGTACGCACCATAGCGGCTCGGCGGCGAATTGCCCTCCAAGTGGATGAACACCCGCCGCACCGGGTCGTGCTCGGCCACCAGGCTGACCCGCTCCATCACCGCCGCGACTTCATCAGGGTACGCGCCGCATTGCAGCAGCAGCCGCGCCAGCCGCGCCGGGGGCACGCGCCGGGCACACACGTCGGCGTAAAGACAATAGACAAGCGCATCCACTTCTGCGTCGTCGCCAAAGCAGATCTCGCCGACGTCTTCTCCGCGGGCAGCGAGCCAAAGCCGCGTGTCCAGGTGGGCCTTGAGCTTGTACGGCACCTGGGCGGACAGGCTTCGCAGCCGGCCTCGCCGCACCGCCGCGCCAAAGTCCTTGAGCACCAAGCGATCGCAGCGTATGCCGTGCAGGGCGAACATCGCCAGAATGCGCTGGCGCAAGAAGGTGGGGCTGCCGGAAACGACCACCACCCGCGCGTCAAAGGTCTGCGACAGGGCCGACAGCAGCGCGCGCATACCGGGGATGGTCCGCCGCCGCTGCGCCGACTCCACCGCCGCCTCCAACAGCCCGCGGAGGGTCGAAAAATCGGTGTGCAGGTAGGTCTTGTCCAAGTCCCAGCGGTAGACGACCTCTGGCACCTGGCCTTCGCGAGGTCGGGCGCCGCGCTTGGCGGCCTCTTGCGGGCTCACGCGGGGCCTCCGCTGGTAGACGCTTTGGGCAAGGACTCGTGCGTCGCATCAAGGGCTTGCAGTGCGCGGGCCGTCTCAGCCAGGAGCCCTTTGCGGTGGCAGGTCGTGGCGAGTTTGACCGCATTCTCAAAAGCCATTTCGCCGGCATCTGGATTGGCCACCAGCACCAAGTGTTGCAGACCCAGCAGAGGCGCACCGCCGTAATCCTTGAACTCGCTGACCTTTCTCAGCATGCCCACGCCCTGGCTCAGCAGCCGCAGGCCAACCCGCCAGGTCATCTTGGTCTTCCAGGCATAGCGCGCCGCTTCGACGGTCATGTCCGCCAGGCCCTCCAGCAGCCCGTGGACCGTATGCCCCACCAGACCATCCGCGACGACCACATCGGCCAGGCCGCGGCTCAGTTCTGTGGCGCGCAGATTGCCGACAAAGCGCAACCCCTTGATCGTTCGCAATTTCTGGTGGGCCGCGACCACTTCTGGCGGCCCGTCTAGCGGCGAAGGCCCCGTGGACAACAGCGCTACGCTCGGCTCAGCCAGCCCGGAGATCGCTCTGGCATACGCCGCGCCCATGACCGCAAATTGCGTGAGTTCTTCAGCATCTACGGTGCGTCGGCCAGAAACGTCCAGCAGCAGAGCCAGCGGCTCGTCTTGGCCGGCGCGCGGCAAAGTCGGCACCATCGCCACCGCCGCCGGGGCGCGACAACCGGGCACCAGCGGCACGTGTTTGAGCACCAGTTCGCGCACCAGATCGGCCGGACTCGCCGTCACCAGAGCGTGGGCCTCGCCTTCAACCAGCAGCTGCAGCGCCACCGGCAGACCGACCCGCGCCGCCTGAGCCTGCGCCAAGGTGTCCCCCGGACGCCTGGGAAAAGCCGCACCACCGGGAACTAAGCGCAATCGCATGGGATCATAGGGCACGAGCCCCAGAAGGTCCTGAAGCGCCGCTACGTCGCCCACGAGCAGAACTTGCGCTGCGCCCTCGCGCGAAGCCCGCGCCGCCGCGCGCACAATCGCCGCCGGAGCCTGAAGGCCACCGTAGGTGTCAAAAACAACGGTGGTGCGGGAGTGGGGCACGCGACATCAACTGGCGGACTGCAGCCGCCACCGCGGATCATGCCCGATCCCAGCGGAATCGTCGACCGCTTGCTGATGTCCGGGTGAGGATCCCCAAAAGCCGGACCAGGGCTCGCCGCGCCCCAGGCCTAACAGCCCATGCCGATGCAGCCGTTGGCGCACTTGCCAAACTGCAGGTTGGGCGCGTGCTTTTGCCGCCAGGCCTCGCGCTGGTCAGCCTTCATGAGGATGTTGCACACAAACAGCTGGCTCTTGACCTGCAGTTGCGCGCCAAAACCCTCAAGATCGCTTAGCTTTGCCATCCCATCGATCGACAGGCTGTTGACTGACTTCAGGGCCGGAAATGCCACGGTGGCGACCGTGTTCAGGCCGCTGATAGACAGGGTGGTCACCGAGGCGAGCGCCGGAAAGCTGTTCAGCGACCCCAGATTGCCCAGGCCAGCGAGGGACAACGTGTTGACGCTGGTGAGTTTGATCATGGACGGAAGGGCCGGAAGCTGGCTTAGCTGGACAAAGCTCACCGTTGACGCCGCGGTCAGGGCGCCAAAGGCCTTCAGCGAGGTCAGGGCGGGCAACTGCTGGACATTGAGCTGGCCGACCGAGGTCAAGGCGCCGAACGCATCGATGGTCCCAAGCCCGTTCAGGTTTATCACGGACAATTGGCCCGCCAGTGCGGTCAACCCACCAAAACCTTTGATGGTAGTGGCGTTCCCGCCGCTGATGACCAACTCCGTCGTCACTGCGATCCGCGCCGGCAATTCCAACGTCGGGCCGCTGAAGTTGGTGATGGTCAGGCTGTCCACGCTCGTCAGCGCCTTGAGATAGCCGATCTGTTCGGCGCTCGCCACGGTCAGCGTGCCTTTGAGGACCTTGATACCCGCTACCTGGGTGCGCTGCGAAGGCGTCAGGTTGCGCGCGTCGATCGACCCCTGCAGCGTGCAAGGGATCTGCCCGTCCAGGTTGGGGCTGCCGGGAATGCTGCCGCTGGCGGCGCCGCTGCACGTCGGCGTGACCGAGCTGGTGCTGCCTGAGCTGGCCGTGCTGGTCAGGCTCTCTCCGCCTTCGCCGGTGGCGGTCAGCGGCAGCTCTTCATATTCCGGCAGGCAGCCGCTCAGCAGGACGGCCAAGGGCAGGGCCAAGGCGGCCGCGGAGCGAAAAAACCAACTGGTTTTCATGTGATTGTTCATGAGGCCCTCCTAGAATGCCAAGCCGCCGCCGATGCGGAAGACCGAGCCAAATTCGCTGCGGCTGATCTTGTTGAAAGGGTTCTGGCCGTCAAAGTACGCGGGATTGCCCGGCGCGGCGTCTTCTTTCTCGCGATCCGCCCAAACGTATTCGGTAAACACCAAGAAGGCGCGCTCTCCGTATTCACCCAAGAAAACCGTGCCCTTGACCGAGGCCATGTTCAGCCCTTCGCCCTTGCCGCCAAACTGGGTCGCGCTGGTTTTGCCCGGCCACCACTGCCACTGAAGCTCAGCCGCCATGCCGTCGCCGATCGCCGCTGCGGCTTTGGCCTTGAGGTAGGTGGCGTAAGCGTGCAGGTGATTGAGGCCAAAGCCCGGCGCGATGCCGATCTGCAGGACTTCCTTCTTGCCGCTCATCTGGTGAAACAGGGTGATGGGGAAACCGACAGAGAAATCATAGGCAAAGGCGCCCAAGGTCGGCCGATTGCTGCCCATGTCGTCGTTGGACGAGCCGCCGTCATAGCCCATGTTCAGGCCAAATTCGACGCCGCCAAAGTTGCCGAGCGAGGTGACCTTGCCCAGAAACGCGCCTTCAAAGTTGACGACGATCTGACTGCCACTGCCTCGGCTGCCGCCAAAATTGTAGTCGGCGGTGCCCCAGTAGCCCTCAATCCGCAGATCGCGAGACAGGCCAACCCAGCCGATCTCCGCGTCTTTGGCCACGGCCGGGGTCGCCGAGAGCAAGCCCAGCGTCAGAAACACACCCAACCACCGCAGGCTTGCGAGCCCGCGGAGTTTCCATTGCATTGTCATGGGGTCCTCCAAGTAGGGCTAGAAGCGCGCACCCAGGCTGATGTGGGTGCCAAACGACAGGGACGTCAAATGGGGCGTGGTAATCGCCGCTTCTCCGTAGAGCCGGCCGAGCAGCGCCGCTTGGGCGCCAAACCGCCAGGGAAAGCCCGCGGTGTCCACCGTTGACGTCATGCCCTTGACCTGAAGGTTGTTGTATTCTTTGTCTTCCTCAAAGTGGCCGAGCCAGTTCCAGTCAAAGTGGCCGTACGCGACCACCGGACCAAAGGCGTAGGACAAGCGCATGGGCATGCCGACGTAATGGTACTTGGTGATCAGGAACTTGCCTTCGTCGCCGACCGCGGAGCGCACGTTGCCCAGGCCAAAGCCAAAGTCGAACATGCCGGAGCCGCTGGCGAAGGGAAAGCCCACCAGCATCATGTTCAGCCGGTAGCCTTCTGAGTTGCCGCCCAGCTGGCGCGTGTACAACTGCAGGTCAAAGCTCTGGTTCTCTGAGCCAAACAGGCCCGCTGCCGCGGAAGCCGTGGCGGCGTTCATCGCCGCGCGTTCCGCTGGGCTGTAGTAGGTGGTGCGGGTGTAGCGGTAGCCGCCCGATTCCCAGCTCTGCACGCTTTTGGGCTGGCTCGAAGCCGCGGCACCCGCAAGCATAATGGCGATGGCGGCGATGGTGCCGGAGATGTAGCCGTTGCGTTCGTAGTAGCGAAAGCCCATGCCCATCGGCGACAGCGAGTGGCCGTATTTCCAAGCCGACAGCTCGCCGCTGCCCATTTCAGCAAACACGCCGCCCGTGACTGAAAAGCCCTGGAGCAGCGCGCGGCCGTCGTCAAAAAGTTCGGTCTTTTCTGCGTAAGCCGGCGTCGACACCGCGGCAAAGCTCACCGCCACGGCGGCTGCTAGAGCGGCTCGCCAGCGCTGGCTCCACCGCATTCCCTTTGGAGATCGCATTTATCACCCCTGACTGCCCCGTGAGCCATGCGTGCGCTTTGCACGTCGCCCCAGCTGTGAATAGAGGCGCATCGTGCCGATCAGCCCAGAGAGCTGTCAAGACATTGGCGCTCCGCCACCCGCCGGACAGAGGCGCGGGAGGCAGGGCGTGGGACGCGCGGGCCGGCGGGGAGGTCTATTCCGGCGGCAGGCGTCAGCGGTGAGGGGCAAAGGAAAGCAGCTCGACTTCCAGGGCGCCGTTGGCCAAGCGCTGACTGTGCAGCGGCGTCCAGCCAAAATGCTCAAGGAAATTCTCATGGCCGGACAGCACATGGACGCCAGCGAGGTTCTTGCCGCGCCAGGACCGGCCCAGCTGCTCATACAGTTCGGTCACGCCCGTGCCGCCGAGCCGCTCCCCGTAGGGAGGATTGGTCAGGAGCAGCGTGCCCTCTGGCTGAGGCGGGAGCCGCGTGGCGTCGGCCTGATCGATGTGAATGACTCCGCCGAGCCCCGCCTCTTCAACATTGCGTTGAGCCGCCTGCACGGACCAAGCATCGTTATCACTTCCGCGCAGTTGCAGGTTTGGCGCCGTCAACGCAGTGCGGGCCTTAGCGACAGCTTCAGCGCGGATTTCATTGCACCAGCGGCTCATCGTCTTGTCGTGCTGCGGCCAGCGCTCCACGGCAAAGGTGCGCGTACAACCCGGGGCAATGCCAAGGGCTTTCCCCGCAGCCTCCAGCAACAGCGTGCCTGAGCCGCACATCGGGTCCAGCAGCGGCGCTTTGCCATTCCACCCTGACAGATCGACGCAAGCCGCCGCCAGGGTCTCTTTGAGCGGCGCCGGACCCGGAGCGACCCGCGTACCGCGCTGAAACAACGGAGGATCAGAGGGATCTAGGTAGAAGGACCAGCGCCCTTGGCGACCGCGCACTACCACCGTGACCTGCGGGTTATTGCGATCGACATCGGGCCGTTTGCCCAAGCGGCGGGTCAGATCGTCGGCGATGGCGTCCTTGACCCGCAGGGCCACAAAGCGCATGTCGGTCAAGCCGCTGAATGGCCGGCCGTTTTCGCGCTTTCCCGGAGCCACGGTGTCACCGGATGCGTACACCGCAAAGGTCGATCGCGCGTCGAGCCACTCGCCCCAGTCGATGCGCCGCGCGGCGTAGTACAGCGTCTCGCCGTCGTCGCCATTGCCGTGGCCCAGTTCCAACAGCAGCCGCTGCGCCACCCTCAAGTGGATCAGCGCCTTGGCCAGTTCGCGCCAGCTCAGGTCGAGGTGAACGCCGTCGCCGTCGACCTTGAGGATCTTAAATGACAGCGCGCGGCACTCTGCGGCCACCACATCCAACGTACCGCGGGCCGCAAGGGCTAGGAAATGCATGAATCTCTCAGCGCCGTCCGCTCAGGTCGGCTCAATCTCAGTGGGCAACTGCGGCCACGAGGCGCGTTCGCGGCGGTCCATCCAGATGAACACGCCCGCCACCACCAAGGCGAGGCCGCCGATGATGCCGCTGAAGTACCACCAGCCGTTTTCTGTCTCTTGGGCGACGCAAGTGACGCATTTGCTTGCGATCAGCGGCTGCATCATCCAAGACGAGAGGGTAGTCAACAAGGCAACCTCCGCGGGCAGCATAGCCCAAATCTCGGCTGCCGTCAGCAGCGCGTTCATGCGAGAGCCAGCCGGCTTGGTGACGGTTCATCTTCACCGCTGTGGAGCGGTCGGGCCAAAGCGGGGAATTGCCAGTCTCGGGGTCTTTCCGCACTCCGTGCGTGGGAGGTTTTTTCAATCGTTACTTACGTTTGCAAGGAGAGAACCATAGGGGCCGATGGGGCTGCCGCCCCCTTTCCCCACCCAAAGAGCCCGCAGGGCTCTTTGGAATTCTGACCCTTCGGGCCAGAATACGTGGGGGCCCCTCCTAAAGTTTCTCTCCCTGCACCCTCTCTCCTTTACCTCTCTACCCCCGCTCCGTCGCTCCGTTGGTCGGGCCGGAATTCGCGTGGTGGTATCAACGCGCAAGTAGGGATGGCTACGGCAACGGCTTTACTGGTGTAGCGGCGTGGTAACTGGCGAGGGGAGGGAAGTGAGAAAGAGCTGCGAATCCGCCTAAGCAGTCGCGTGGGCAGCGCTGTCCTTTGTGGGCCACTGGCTGGGCGGGACTTCAAGGGCCTGCTCCAGCACATCTTCCATGCGGTGGGCAAAGACGAACTCCACGCCCTCTTTGGCTTCTGCGGGGATGTCGCGGAGATCCTTCTTGTTCTTCTCTGGCAAGATGATCTTCTTGATGCCGCCGCGCATCGCCGCCAGCACTTTGTCCTTGATACCGCCCACGGGCAGCACCAGGCCGCGCAGCGTGGCCTCGCCGGTCATCGCCACGTCGCCGCGCACGCGCACACCGGTCAGCAGGCTCACCAGCGCGGTGTACATGGTCACGCCGGCCGACGGACCGTCCTTGGGCACTGCGCCCGCCGGGAAGTGGACGTGGATGTCGAACTCCTCAAAGGCGCGGCGCTCGATGCCCAGCTTCTCCGCATTGGCCTCAATCAGTGACAAGGCGATCTGCGCCGATTCCTTCATCACGTCGCCCAGTTGGCCGGTCAAGCGCATCTTGCCTTTGCCCGGCATCTTGGTCGCTTCGATGAACAGCAGATCGCCGCCCGCCCGCGTCCAGGCCATGCCCGTCGCCACGCCCGGCTGCTCGGTGCGCACTGCCACTTCTGGCTCATAGACAAAGTTGCCCAGCATGTCCTCAAGATCCGCTTCTGTAATCTGCACTTCGGTCGCTTCGCCCTTGGCCACCTTGACGGCCACTTGGCGGCACACGTCGGCCACCCGCCGCTCCAGGCTGCGCACGCCGGCCTCGCGGGTGTAGTGCGAGATGATCTTGGCCAAAATCGGGTCGCTGATCTCGCACTGCGCGGCGGTCAGGCCGTGCTCTTTGAGCTGCTTGGGCAGCAAATGCCGCTTGGCGATGTGGAATTTCTCTTCGTGCGTGTACCCGGACAGCTCGATGACCTCCATGCGGTCCAGCAGCGGCGCCGGAATCGTGTCCAGCGTGTTGGCCGTGGCGATGAACAGCACCTTGGACAGGTCAAACGGCGTGTCCAAGTAGTGATCGGTAAAGGAGTTGTTCTGCTCGGGGTCCAGCACCTCCAGCAGCGCCGCCGTGGGATCGCCGCGCCAGTCATGGGTCAGCTTGTCAACCTCATCCAGGATCATCACGGGGTTGCGCGACTCCGCCTTCTTGAGGCTCATGATGATCTTGCCGGGCAGGGCGCCGATGTAGGTGCGGCGGTGACCGCGGATCTCGGCCTCGTCTCGCACGCCGCCCAAGCTCATGCGCTGGAACTTGCGCCCCAGAGCCTGCGCCACAGAGTGACCGAGCGAGGTCTTGCCCACACCCGGAGGCCCCACGAGGCACAGCACCGGACCGCGCATGTCCTGCTTGAGCTTGGACACCGCCAGGTACTCGATAATGCGCTTCTTGACCTTGTCCAGGCCGTAGTGGCGCTCATCCAACACGGTTTGGGCGTTGTTGAGGTCCCAGTTGTCGGCCGAGAGAGTCTGCCAGGGCATGTCGGCAAACCACTCGAGATAGGTGCGGGACACCGTGTATTCGGGCGAACCCTGCTGAATGTTGCGCAGGCGCTTGAGCTCCTTGGTGGCGATCTTGAGCGCGTCCTCCGGCAAATTGACTTTGTGCAGGCGCTCTTCTAGCTCGCCCAGCTCATCGCCTTCGCCGCCGTCGAGCTCGCCCAGCTCCTTTTGGATGGCCTTGAGCTGCTTGCGAAGCACGTACTCGCGCTGGCTCTTGTTCAGGTCGCCCTTGACCTCGCTGTTGATGCGCTGGCTGATCTTGAGGATTTCAACCTGCTGAATCACCAGTTGCAGGGTCTTGGTCAGCATCTCTTGCAGGGTCGGGGCCTGCAGCACGTCGACCTTTTCCTCCACCGGCACGTTCAGGTGGGTCATCAGCAGGTAGACCAGGCGCGACGGATGCTCAAAGTTTTCCTGGAGATCCGACGCGCTGATCGGCATGTCCGGCACCATGCCCACCAGATCGATGGCGGTGTCGCGGACGTTGTGGGCCAGCGCGGTGATCTGCGGGTCGTTCTCTGCCTTTTCCGGCAGCAGCTCGACTTCGGCCGACATGAACGGCTCGTCCTGGTCAAACTTGTGAATGCGAAAGCGCTCTACGCCGCGGATCACCACGTGGTAGGTCTCCGCGCCGTTGCGCAACACCTTGATCAGCTGACCGGTACAGCCCGCCCAGTACAGCTCGTCGGGCTTGGGGTTGTCGACCGATTTGTCCTTTTGGGCGACCACGCCTACTACGGCCTGGCGGCGATCCCCCAGACTCTCTAGCAGTTTGATGGACTTGCCGCGGCCAATGACCACGGGCATGACGGCGCCGGGGAACAGTACGGCGTTGCGCAGAGCCAGAATTGGCAGCTGTACGAGCGTCAGGCTAGGATTGGCGATGTCAGAGCTCATGAAGTCCTCTTGTGGTAAGGGCTTTTACGGACAGAGGCCCTGCGCTTGCTGCCCCCTCGCAAAGCATAGCCAAGCACGGCGCCACGGCAAGTCAAGGCCTGTCCAGGCTGACATCGCGATCAGCCGCAGGCCCTTGGATCGGCAGCGGAGGCGTCGGCAGGCCGGCTTGTCGCAGCAGATCGGCGGCAAAAATATGTAATTCTGAACTGTTGAGGGTGAGGGCTGACAGCCATGCCAGGGTCGCGGCGGTGGCGCGCCGGCCGAGCTCCACCAACCGCTCCAGATGGCGAAGGGCCGCGTCGGCGCGACGCATCGCCACTGCTTCGGCCAGCTGGAGGGCCAGCGCCCGCGACTCGGCGCCTTGGGCAGTCAATAACTCAGCAATATCGGAAAGATGACACGATGTCGGCGCGCTATCGGTGCGCAGGAGCACCGCCCACACCCCAGCGGCAGCCAAGGGAACGGGCTCTTCAAGCTCTGCCCAGGCCTGCTGGGCCCGCACCACCGCTCGGCGGGCACCGTCAAAATCGCCTTGCCACGCAAGGGTTTCAGCGCGGGCCTGCAGCACCAGCGTCTGCTCTCTGGGCGAATCGTGGGCCTGGGCCGCTACCTGGGCGATCAATTCCGCCGTCCGGGGCTCGCCGGCCAGCACCGCGAGCTGCAGCGCCTGTAATTCTGCGGAGAAGCGCGTGGCCCGCGAAGGTTCGCCGTCGAGCGCGATGTGCAGAAATCCCTGACATGCTTGCAGATCCAGCGACTCGGCGGCCATGGCAGCGCGCAGCAGAGCCGCCCCGTGGCGCATGCGCTGCGACGCCTCCGGGTGGTCAATGGCGTGCAAATGGTCGCTGAGCTCAGGCAAATGCCCGCGGGTCCAGGCCAATTCCGCAAGGGCGAGGCGGATATCCAGGGCCTGCTGGCGCTCACCCGCTTGCTCCAGGGCCCGGCGGACTTGCTGCCAGTCGCGGTGCGCGCCGTTGAAATCGCCCTGGCGCGCCAAGGCAGACGCGCGGTTGGCCAGGGCCGGCAGGGCCATGTGCGCTTGGCCAATCGCCTGCCAATCCGCGGCGAGCTGCGAGAAGATCTGCTCCAAGGCGTGGGGCTTGTGGCTATCGGCCTGGGCAAGGGCCAGCGCCTGGCGGCAGCGCAGGGTCAACATCGCATCGCCGCTGGACTTTGCTTGGGCAACCGCGCGCTGCAGCTCGGACTCCGCATCGCCGCGCTGGCCCAGGTCGCGCAGCACCAGCCCGCGGTTGAGGTGCGTTTGCGCCAGCAAGCCGGGGTGATTGGCGGCAACGGCGACCGCCAAAGCGTCGTCAAAAGTTGCCAGGGCCCGCTGGGGGTGGCCGACGTGCCGCTCCATATCCCCCAGCACCAGCAGCACTTGCGCGGCCTGCAGCGGCCTTTGGGCACCGCGGAACAGCCGACCGGCGCGCTGCAGCAGCTCGCGGGCTTCGCTCTGGGCCTGGGGGCGTTGCTCCGCCGCAGCCATGCGCCAAAGCAAGCGACCGACATTGGCCGCAGCCACAGCCTCGCCCTGCGGATCACCAGCCTGAATCTGCAGATCTAGCACGGTGCGGTGGGTGGCCATGGCCTCGCCCAGCTGGCCTTGCTGCTCTTGCAGGGCGCCCAGGTCGGTGCGCGCCGCAAGCGAGCGGGAGATCAAGCCGCGGCGATCGGCGTCGGTGGCGAGATCGCGCAGCTGCTCTTCGGCCCGCGCGAGCTCGCCCTGGGCGGCGATGGTGCGGCAGCCGAGCAAGCGGCAACGGCTGGCGTTGTCCTGATCGCCGCGGCGGGCAAAGGCCAGGGCGGCCTGTTCTGCCAAGCTCTCTGCGCTGCGGGCATCGCCCCGGGCAAGGGCCTGCACAGCGGCTTGGTAGACCGCCAGAGGGCCAGTAGCCGGCGCAGGTGGGGCAGGAGGTTTGGCCACGTCAGATGCGCCCGCGGACGCGCGACAGCCGCGTGGTGCGCTCGACGCTGCGGCCAAACTCGTCGCGCAGATTCGCCCGGTGCTCCGCGGCAAAGGCCTCTAGGTAGCTGTCGTGCTCGACCTTGCCGCCAAAGACGTATTGCTCGGTCAAACAGCCGTCGTCTCTCTCGATCAGCGCTGCCGACCGCACGCCCGCGACTTGCCGCACCGCCGGCAGCATCGAGGCAATCAGCCACTGCGCCAGCTTGCCGCGCTCGGCCGCATCGGGGTGGCGGTTGTCGATTTCAAAGAGCAGCGGGCCCTGCTTGGCTTCCACGACCATCGCCACCAGTTCGTCTAGATCGTTGACGTGCAAGTCGACATTGGCCCGATCATCGCTGCCCGGCCGCCGCACCAAGCAGGTCTTGAGGCCCTTGCCGCG
>JBIKTV010000516.1:0-4110 GCA_044347905.1 Myxococcota bacterium | reverse complement strand
CGGCAGTGTACCTTAGGCCCGGAGCCGCGCCACCACCGCTTTCATCCGGCCCTCTGGATGGTCCAGGCCCGGCTTGCGAATCTCAAGCGACTGCAAGGGTTTACCCGCGCGATCGCAACCTTGCTGCACCCAGGCCTTGAGCTGGGTCGCGCTCACCGCGCTGGCGTTGACGCAGGCCAGCAGCCACGCGCCGGGATCCAGCACCGCCGCGGTCGCCTGCACCAGCACGGGGTAGTCGCGTTCGGCCAGCCAGCGCTTGCCCTTGACCGTGCTGTAGCTGGGCGGATCCAGCACCGCGGCATCAAACCTATCGCCGCGCACCGCGAATTTCTTGAGCCATTGCAGGGCATCGCCGCGGATCAGGTCGTGCTGGGCCGGGTCGGCAAAGCCGTTGCGCTGCAGGTTGGCGCGGGCTTCAGCCAGGGCCGGGGCGGCGGCGTCGATCGACACGCTGCGCACGGCTCCCCCAGCGGCGGCGGCGACGCTAAACGCAGCGGTGTAGCAAAATGTGTTGAGAAAACGCCGGTTCTTGGCGTTGTCGCGCACCCAGCGGCGGTTGTCGCGCTGATCCAGGTACAGGCCCGTGGGCAGGCCCTGAGCCAGGTTCAGGCCCAGCGTCAGGTGGTTTTCCAGCGCCATTGCAGGCAGTTCTGCCGGCCAACTGCCCCACACCGGCGCTGCAGGAGTCAGCCCGGCCTGCAGCGCGCTCACCACGGTATTGGCCTGGCGCGGCCGCAGCTTGAGCCAAATCGCCCGCACCCCCAGGCGCGCCTGCAGCAGGGGACCCAGCGCCGCCGCCAGGGCCGTCCCTTGGTCCAGGTGGCTGCGAATACTCTGTGGGTCCAAGGTGTTAACCTCCACATAGCGCTGCAACACTGCCAGTTCGCCATAGCGGTCCAGGTACACGCCGGGGATCTCGCCGTCGATCAACCGCAGGCAGCTGGTGCCGTCCAAGCTCAGCAGCGGCAAGCGCAATTGCAGAGCCCGCCCCAAGGTTTCAACGGCCGAATTCGCGTAGGCCTGGTTCAGATTTGGCTGGGGCATCGGGCGCGGCTCCTCGGCGACCGCCGCAGTGTGTCGGCTCAGACCCGCCGCGGCAAGGGTGGACGGCGGCGCGGCCCTGCGGCACACTCGGCCCATGCAGCAGCCGTCTATCAGCCTGATCTACCTCTGTTTGAATGAAGAGCGCTCGCTCCCCGCGGTGCTGCAAGAGGCCCAAGACTACTGCGTCAAAAGCCTGCGCGACTGGGAAATTCTGCTGGTGGATGACGGCTCGACCGACCGTTCGGCTGAGATCGTCCGCGAATTTGCCCAGCGAGAGCCGCGCATTCGCCTGATCCAGCATCCGCGCAACCTGGGCATGGGCGCCGGGCTGCGCACGGGGATCGCCGCGTCGACCAAAGACTATTTCTGCATGCTCGCAGCGGACGGCCAGATCGCCCCTTGGCAAATCGACAAGATGATCCCCGGCTTGGCCAGCGCGCCCATCGTGTTGTCCACCTACGTCCGCCGGCCGGACGAGTGGTATCGCATCGTGCTTTCGCGCGGTTTTCGCCTGTATATGCGCGGGGCTGTGGGGGTATCCTTTGCGCTGGAGGGCACGTATCTCTTCCCAACTGCGCTCGCCCGCGATGAAATCGGCCTGGACTCAATTGGCGCAGAGACGTTCTTCTTTAGCTTTGAGCTGGTGGCGCGGGCCCTGCAGCGCGGCATTGCCGTGGCCGATTCCGTGATTGAGTGCCGGCCGCGCACCGATGGCACGCCGTCGCGCATCGCCAACCTCAAGCAAATCCAGCGGGTCGCCGGCGAAGTGTGGCAGTTCCGCCTGCGCCAGCGCCGGGCAGGCAAATCGCCAACGCCCTGATGAAGTTGTGGCACACCTGCGCGCCCGCCGCCTTGACGCACTGCGTTGGAAAGCGCATTTTCAGGATGGAGGGGCGCGTCCGGCAGGTGTCGGGGGCGCCGTAGAGCCAACCGCCCGAAATTTCCAAGGGAATTCCAGGCCAGCGGTTGTGGAAGTATCAGCCGGCGCCAGCCTGTGCGCCGCATCCGCCGATTCGAGTCACCGCCGGCCCGCGGTCGACCCGATCCCCAGCGCAGGAGAGCCAGATGAGTGACAATTTCTACTTGGATAATGAAGACCTCAAGTTCTGGATCGAAGAGGGCGTGGAGTGGGACTCGCTGGTCGACCTGTGTGAGCACGGTGCCAAGCCAGAGGATCGCCCGGCGTCGATCCGCGATGCTCGCGATACCTTTGAGGATATCCTGCGCGAGACCGGCAAGTTCGCCGCCAAGCAAGTCGCTCCGGCCACGCGCAAGATGGAAACCGAGGGCAACCACCTGGTGAACGGCGAAGTGGTGATGCCGCCGAGCCTGGACAAAGTGTTCAAGGGCATGAAAAAGCTGGACGTCTACGGCGTGCCGCTGCCGCGCGAGCTGGGTGGCCTCAATGCCCCTGTGGCCGTGTACTTGGGCATCGCCGAGATGATCGCCCGCGGCGACGTGTCGTGCATGACCCACTTTGGCTTTCACACCGGCATCGCCCTGTCGCTGATGCTGTACGCCTACCGCGATCCGCGCTCCAAGTTTGAGAATGGCCGGCTGATCAGCACGCCGTGGGACGACGTGATCACCGACATCCTGCAGAACGGCAAGTGGGGCTGCATGGTCCTGACCGAAGCCGGCGCGGGCTCGGACTTGGCGCAAATCAAGACGACCGCGGTGGAGCAGGGCGACGGCTCGTGGCTGCTCAACGGCGAAAAGATGTGGATCACCAGCGGCAACGGCCAGTATCAGCTGGTGCTCGCGCGCACCGAGGACGCGGTCAAGTCGCCGGGCCTGAAGGGTATTTCGCTGTTCCTGTGCAAGCAGAAGATCGGCGACAAGACCAACGTGCGCATCGCCAAGGTCGAGCACAAGATCGGCCACATCAGCTCGCCGACCTGCGTGTTGGTGTACGAAGACTCGGTGGGTGAGCTGATCGGTCGGCGCGGCGAGGGCTTTGAGCTGATGCTGCTGCTGATGAACTCGGCGCGCTTGGCCGTGGGCTTTGAGTCGCTGGGCGTGATCGAGGCGGCGCACCGCACGGCGCTGGAGTATGCCCAACAGCGCAATACGATGGGTAAATCGATCGATCGCCACGAGATGATCGCCGACTACCTGGAGGACATGGACCTGTACCGCAAGGGCATTCGCGCCCTGTGCTTTGAGGCGGCGCAGAAGGTCGAAAAGGCCATGCGCTATGAGAACATCCTCAAGTTTGACCCGCCCAAGGTCGAGGCCGAGCGGGCGCTGATGGAACGGCGGGTGTCGCGGCTCAAGCGCCAGGCCCGCGACCTGACACCGCTGGTCAAGTACATCGGCTCGGAGAAAGCGGTTGAGATTTCGCGGATGTCGATGCAGATCCTCGGCGGCGTGGGCTACTCGACCGAGTACCTGCCGGAGAAGCTGCTGCGCGACGCCCTGGTGCTGCCGATCTATGAGGGCACGAGCCAGATCCAGTCGCTGATGGTGCTCAAGGACCAGCTGATGCAAGGCCTGCGCGACCCGCGGCGCTTTATCGTCAAGATGGCCCGGGCCAACTGGAAGCGCGTGGCCGAGCAGGACCCGCTGGAGAAGCAGCTGTCGCGGCTGTTTGCCTACAAGTACAAGGCCCTGCAGACGATTTTGGTGCGCATCGCCAAGAACAAGATCAAGAGCACTTACGAGATGCCGATCAACGACTGGACCGAGGCGCTGTTTAGCCAGTGGGATCCCAAGGTCGACTTCGCCCCGGGCCTGCTGCACGCCGAGCGCCTGACGCGCATTCTGGCCGACACGGCGATCGCCCGGGTGTTGGTCAAGTACGCGGCCAAGCACCCGTCGCGGCGCCTGGATGCCGAGCGGTTCATGCGCCGCAGCGACCTGCGCTGCCGGGCGTGGCTGGCGGAGATCGAGGAGCACGGCGAGGAGCTGCTGGCGCGTCTGGCGGCAGCCGAGCCCAAGGCTGAAGGGGCTGGGGAGACGAAGGCGGCGTAGAGTCGGCTGAGGCTTGAGATTGTCGACTGGCCGGTGGGGGAGGGCGCTCCTGCCGGCCGGTTGGCTTTTTGGGGTTTGGCTGGAGGTGGTGGT
>JBIKTV010000169.1:0-11414 GCA_044347905.1 Myxococcota bacterium | reverse complement strand
GATCGCTCCCGTTTACGCCGGATTGCACTTTGCCGAGCAGCTCTGGCGGCGCTGGCGGGCCGGCTCGCCGCTGGTCGATCGCGAGGCGCTGCTGCGGCTGGGCGTGGCCGGCGGGGCGACGCTGCTGCAGCCGCTGGGGCCGGGGCTGTTGGGCTATGTCCTGCGATCCCAAGCGATTGGCGCGTGGTCTGATGAGTGGTTGCCGCTGTGGGCCGCCGATGTGGGCCGCCAGCGCCCGGCGGTGTGGCTGGTATTTGCCGCGGTGACTGTAGCGGTGGCGGGGGCGCTGGCGACGGCGGTCATGCGGGGTCGCCGCGCGCAGGCCGAAGCCGGTGGGCCCCTGCCGCCAGTCGATCTGAGCTTCCCCGGCCTCTGGCCTGCGGTTTTCAGTCTGGCGCACGGCGCTTATACCCGGCGCATGACCGTATTTGTCTTGGTGGCGCTGCTTTGGCTGGTTCGGCGCTTGCCCAGCTTGGGCCCCTGGCGCGAGGTTCCCCAGGGCCGCTGGGCGTGGTTTGCCGCGGCGCTGACTGCCCTGGCGATTGGCCCCGACGCGGCGCTGTTGGCTCAAGCCGGCCCGCTGCAACCAGGGGCGTTTCCCCAGCTGGCTACGGCATTTCTCAAGGCGAGCGGGCTGCGCGGGCGGCTATTTAACCCCGATCCCTGGGGAAGCTACCTCAGTTGGCAGCTGGGCCCCGAGCAGAAAGTGTTTCTGGACGGGCGGATTCTGCTGTCCGGCCCCCAAGTCGTCGCCGACGTGGTGGCGCTCCAGGCGCGGCCGGCGGGGGTGGACAAAGCCTTTGCTCGGTATAACCTCGACCTGCTGATCCAGCGGACCGCCGACTTTCGCCGGGTGCCGCCGCCGGATCCGCAGCAGTGGCGCCTGGCCTGGTGGGATCCCCAGGCCATCGTGCTGGTGAGGTTTTCTGGCCCGGGCGGTTACGAAAACCGCCAGCGCCTTTGCCAATTCTACCGCGACCGCCCGGCGGCCCAAGCCCAGGCGCGGCTCCCAGAAGGCTGGGGGTCCAGGGCGCGACTCGAGCCAGCGCTGGACCAGTGCCCACCCTAGGGGCCCCAGTGCCTTGACCCAAAGAACCCAGGAGATTCTCATGAAGCGCAGAAATTACGGAGGGATGTACCAGTTCGCCGTCGAGACGGAAGAGGACCTCCAGAAGCTGGCCGATCTGGATCGGGCCCTGTGGGCGGCGACCTCAGCGCCTCTGCGCGATCTGCACTGCGACGCGCAATTCTTGGCCGGGCTAGACCAGGAAGCGACCGGCCGGGTCCGCGTGGCCCAAGTGGTCGAAGCGTGCCGCTGGACCTTGCAGCGCCTGCAGAATTCCGCGGGTATCTTGGCTGGCGTCGATGTGCTCCGCCTGGACTACTTGGCGGGCCACGGCGACGGTCCAGGGCTGCGCCGGGCCGCTGAGCACCTGCTGGCGGAAAGCGGCAAGGCGGGCCAAGCGTCGGTCAGCCTTGAAGAAATTCGCGCCTTTCGCAAGAGCTACGCCACCAGCTTGGCCAATGGCGATGGCGTGGTGCCCCCCGACGTGATGACCCGCCCTGAGGTGGCGGAGCTGGCCAAAGCCATCCTGGACACGGTGGGTGGCCGGCCCGATGTCGGCGGCGCCCCGGGGGTGGGCACCAAGGAACTTGAAGAATTCCAAGCCGGTGCAGCTTCATGGCAGGCATGGAATGCCGCCGCAGCCAAGGCCCAGGTGCTGGGCGAGCTCACGGCCCCGGCTTGGCAGGCCCTTCAGGCGGTGCGCGGGCCCCTGGAAGACTTTTTCTGGCAGTGTGACCTGCTCAGCCAACAGCAGACCGCGGACGCGCCGCGAGTCGCCGCTCCCGAAGCGCTGTGGGTCGGCGATGGCGCTCAGATCGAAGCCTTTTTGGCCAAGGCGCCCCTGGCGAACGCCAATCCCCAAGGCGTGGTGCCGGGCCAAGATCAGCTCAACCCGCTCTACGCAGAGCGCGTGGCCGAGTTCCACACGGCGGTGTTGGTCCACCTGCCAGCGGCGCGCGGCCGGCCCCTGGATCGCGAGATTTGGCAGCTGGCGTGCGGGTTTCTGCAGCCCTATGCCGATTGGCAGGCCGCCGAGCCCAAGCAGCCCTTTGGCGCCCTGGGGGTCGAAGGTTTGCAGAGGTTGCTGGCCCCGGAGACGGTCGAGGCCTTCTTGCGCGATGTGGCCATCGACGAGAGCGCCGCGCCAGAGGTCAAGCAAGTCGAAGAGTTGGAGCGCTTGGTGCTCAACCAGCAGAATCTGGTGGCCCTGGCCAACAACTTTGTGAACTTCAGCGCGATCTACGACCACGCGCCCAATGCGCCCAAGGCCCTGATCGACACCGGCAATTTGGTCATTGACGGCCGCCACCTGAGCTTTTGCATCCGCGTGGAGGGGCGCGACGCCCACAAGAAGATCGCCGCAGAAAGCCTGTGCTTTTTGGTCTACGCCGACGTTTTTGCCAAAGAGGGCGGGCCCCTGGCCTACCAAGTTGCGGCCCCCGTGACGTCTGGCGAGCGCGGCCGGCTGCGGGTGGGCAAGCGCGGCCTGTTTGTCGACAACCAAAACACGGAATTTGACGCCATTATCGTCGACATTGTCGAGAATCCGATCTCTGTCAAAGAGGCGGCGCTGGCGCCCTTCCGCCGCACGGCCAAGATGATCTCTGAGAAGATGGAGCAGTGGCTGGGCTCGCAGCAGGCCGATGCGGAGAAAGGCTTGGCTGCCCATGGCGATAAGGCGGTGGTCGGCGCCCAGCAAGCCACGGGTGCGTTGGTCAAGGGCACCAAGGAGCTCGACACCACCGTTGCGAGCGCGGCCGCCAAGCCCGCAGAAGTGAAGGTGGCGGACCCCAAAGCGGCGCCAGCGCCAGCCCCAGCGCCCGCGACGGCGGAAAAGCCCAAGGAAGGCATCAACGCCAACACCCTGATCCTGGGCGGCGGCATGGCCCTAGCGGGTGTCGGCGCGGTGCTGGCCAGCTTGGTGTCGGTGCTGACGACCCTCAAGGGCTGGTTGGCCATCTTGGGGGTGGTGTTGGCGGTGGCCGGTCTGTCAGCGCTGTTGGGCTGGCTCAAGCTGCGGCGCCGCGACATGAGCCTGCTGCTAGAGGCCAACGGCTGGGCGGTCAATGCCCAGATGAAGGTCACGCGGCGCATCGGCAAGCTCTTTACCGAGATCCCGGCCGATCCTCCGGGCACCCAGGTGATCCGCGTCGATTCTTTGGCCCACCTGACCGCCAAGGAAGACAAGCGCCGCCGCCGTTCGATCGCCCTGCTGTCGCTGCTGCTGGTGGCGTGCATCGCCCTGGCGGTGGCCCTGCGCTACTACAACATCGTGTAGCCCAGGTGCCGACTCGAGAATCAAGCGACGCCCCTGTCCACCGCCCAGCTGGAACTGCGTATTTTTACAGGCCAGCTCAAGCGACGTGACGCTCGCATGACGGTTGAGGGCAGCAAGGGGTTCCGCCGCTAGTCCATTTGCAATAAGGTGAGCCGCGCAGTTGACCCTTGGTGCAGGGTAGCCGCAGAGGCTGTGATGAATACGGAATTTCAAGGTCAGTTAACCAGGAGCATCCTGCTTCTTACCCCCGGGATGCTCCTTCTGTCCGTGCTTGGGGTACTTGGCCTGCTCATGATGATGGAACGGCTTGGCCTCCTGAGCGCCCGCGATCAGAATGGCGCCGCCAGCCCAGCTTCACCGCCCGCGCCCTCTGCGCCGACCGCGGACAGCCCCGCCGATTCCAAGGAATCTCCAAAGTAATTGCCATTGCGACGCAGCCCTGCCCGCCAGCTTGAGCGGGGGAGGCGGCGGCGAATGCCCACCCCTGGAGCGGTTCCGCCAAGGACTCCGCGCCGGGCCACAGGGAGACAGGCCATGCTTCTGGATCGACTGCTGGGCCGCTTGGCCTCTGCGCAAGACCGCGCACTGCTTGAACAAGCCAATTGGCGGGTGCGGATGCGGGTGCTGGCGCGGACGACCGCCCGCTACTTTTGGCTGTACCTGATCCTGCTCGTCGCGTCGCTGGCGTGGGTGAGCGCGTCGGGCATGGACGTCTACCACAAGACCGAGTCCCCCGAATTCTGCACCGGCTGCCACGAAATGGGCGCCAATTTTGACACCTGGGCCAACTCGCGCCACCACTCGATCCGCTGCATCGACTGCCACGCCAAGCCGGGGCTCACGGGGTGGGTCGCGGCCAAGGCCGGCGGCGTCGCTCAGCTTTACACCCACTTGACGGCCAAGAGCATCAACGTCGAGGAGATCGAGCTCAAGCAAAAGCACATGGACATCGTCAGCGGAAACTGCGGCCGCTGCCACACGGGCGCGACGCGGCTGACCGAACGCGATGGCCGGCGCATTGCCCACGACAAACACGCCGAAGCCGGCGTCGCCTGCATCCAGTGCCACACCGGCCGCGTCGCCCACCCCGACGCCAAGGACGCCAAGATCACCTTTGTGGGCCTGGCCGACACGGACACCTGCTTTAAGTGCCACGACGGCAAGACCAATTTTGCTGGCACCAAGGGCCCCATCAAAGTGTTTGGCACCGGCGATGAACAGGCCTGCAAGAACTGCCACCCCGATTCGATCCACGCCCAAGCGCACTTTGGCGACAAGGCCGCGACCAAGAAGCCTTGCCTGGACTGCCATGAGCACAAGGACGGCCAGCAGCGCCACTACCTGATGGACCACGTCAACCAGGGCAAGCTGTGCGCCAAGTGCCACGAGCCCAACAAGGAGACCGCGTCGGTGCACAAGCCGTTTGCCCAGGGCAAGTGCGACACCTGCCACCAGGTGATGGCCCCCGGCTTCCTGTTCCGCGGCCAGCCCAAGGCCAACCAGGCGTTCTGCCTGAGCTGCCACGACAATGTCGCCAAGGCCATCGGCCTGTCGCAGCCCGCGACGCTGACCAACTTCCGCGACGGAGACAGCGATCTGCACGCCTCGCACGCCAAGGACGCCAGCGACCAGGGCGACCGGCTGTGCCTCAGCTGCCACGACGGCCACGCCAGCGGCGCCGCCAAGGCGATGATTTTCCTGCGCGGCAAGGACGGCGGCGAGCCCGGCAAGTTTGAGGCCAAGCCCACCGGCGGCAGCTGCACGGGCGCGTGCCACGACGACGGCATGAGCTACGATCGCAGCGGCGGCGACAAAGAAGACGAGAAAGACGAGGACGAAGACGCAGGCGACGCCAAGAAGCCCGAGGCCGCACCGGCAGCCGGCGACAAGGCCAAAGCCAGCGACGAAGACGAGGAGTAGACCATGCACACCCACAGCAAAACACAGAGCAATTGGCTGGTGGCGCTGGCCATGGTCGCCCTGAGCCCGGCAGTCTTGAGTGCGGCCGGGTGCTCGAGCCCGGAGGCCGAAATCCCCAGCGGCCCCAATTTGGACGCGGCCAAAGCGGCTGCGACGGCGGTCGGCGCGGTGATCGACGGCTACGGCAAGCCCCTGGATGAATTGCTGACCAAGCTCGAAGCGGGCGTGCCGGCCCCGGAGCAACTGACGCCGACCATGGCCCTGGCGCGCGGGCAGCTGCTCGACAACGCCCCGATCATCGTCTACGGCGCCAAGCAGCGGTTTGTCGCCTCTGACGCCCTGCCGGACGGCCCGCCGATGACCAAGTACCTGCTGCCCGCCGTGCGCAAAGCGATGGACGCCGGCAAGCCGCTGATCACCGACGTGTGGCACGACGTCAACAAGCGCCCGTGGGTGACCCTGGTGCGCGTGCGCGGTGCGGGCGAGAAGATGCTGGCCGCGGCGACGGTGATTCGCGTCGATAGCCAAGCGCTGAACGCCAAATTTGGCACGCTGCCGATGGGTTCTGCCAAGCACCTGCAACTGCTGGACGGCGCGGGGCTCGCGGTGTGGTCGGTCGACGCCAAGCAGCGCTATAAGTCCGCGGTCCACGGCACTTATCTGATCGATCGCCTGCGCTTGGGCGAGCCGGTGCAGACCCGCTGCCATGCCTGCCATGAGGGCCCGGACAAGCAGGTCGTGCGCGAAGACATCGTGGTCACCGCGATGCCGGTGCAGGGCTCCAACTGGAGCGTGGCGGTACACTAAAATACCCCGCCCAGTCAAGGACTTTGCCCTGTCGCTGCCATTGACTGCAACCATTTGGTGCGGCGCGGCTCCAATGCCAGACGGTCCACGTTCTGGACTCGAGCTGCGGTCGGTGTGCCGCGACGGATTCCCATGGGTTGGCTGCAGAAGTTGTTTGGAAGTACCCCGGAAGTCCTGCCGGTGCGCGTCGACGACGCCAATTTTCACGCCGAAGTGATGCAGAGCAGCCTGCCGGTGATCATCGACTTCTGGAGCAGCACCTGTGCGCCGTGCCGGCAGCTCGAGCCGGTGATCCTGGGATTGACCAAGGATTTCCAGGGCAAGGTCAAGGTCTGCGAGGTCAACGTGGAGACGGCGCCCAAGGCCTGCACGCGGCTGGGCATCCGCTCTACGCCCACGGTGCTGTACTTGCACAAGGGTGTGGAGGTGGAGCGCGTCCTGGGCTTCCGCGGATCCCTGTATCACCGCGAAATTATCGAGCAAGACCTGCTGCCGCGCCTGGGTACGCCGGCCTGACCGCCGTCAGAACTCGGCCACCACCGGAAAATGGTCGGCGTACGGCAGCAGCACCACCTGCGACTCCAAGGCCGCCATCGGGGTGGAGAAAATCCAGTCGACCTGCTGGAACAGCGCATGGGTCGGGTGGAAGCCCTGCAGCGACACCTTAAAAAGCTTAGATAATTCGACGATGGACCGCTCCTGCTTCCACGGCTTGAGCACCTCGCCCAGGGTGTTGAAGTCGCCCAGCCAGAGGACCGGCGTTTCAGGGTTGTCGCGCTGAAAGGCCTGGCAGTGGGCCAGCAACGCCTGCACTTGGGTCCAGCGGGCCTCGGCCACTTGCACGCTGCGGCCCACGCGGTTGATCAGGTGCAGGTTATACACGCGCAGCCGCCCCGTGCGGTTCCAATAGGCCTGGACGCGGCGGACGTCGTGGTCGGTCCACAGCGCGGCGTTGCGCCAGGAAAGCAGAGGAAATTCAAAGCGACCGGAGGCGACAATCGGGTGGGGAGACAGGGTGACCTGGGCGTTGCTGCAGTCGGCGTCGAGCTGGCCGCCGTCGGTCGCTGAAGCGGCGTAAATCTGCGCACCGCCGTGGGCTTCCTGCATCGCCCGCTGGAGGTAGGCCAGCTGCGGGCCGTTGGTCAGGCAGACTTCTTGCAGACCCAGGATGTCCGGCGCCCGCAAGGCCTTGTTGTGCTTGAGACTCCAGGCCACGCCGGGCCCCTTGGTGGTGCCCAGCTTCATGTGCAGCCGGTAGGCCAAGCCGAGCATGACGTTGTACGTCACCACGCGAAACGGCCGGTAAGCGGCGGGCTGCGGAGCTGGCAGTTGAGCTTGGCCTTGGGCGGAAAACCCACACCCCACAAAGCAAATTACCGCGATCCAGCGCCAGAACCGCCGCCCGCGCCCGGGCCCGTGGGCTTTAGACGGCAGGACCATTGAGGGCCTCAGCCACCGCTAGGCCGACCACCTTGCGCGCCGCCAGCCACGCGGCGATGACCGCCACGGCGAGCAAAAACGCCAGCCCCTGCAGGTACATCGCCGGCGACCAGCCGACCTGCAGGATCATCTCTTCTGCCAAAAGCCCAGCGCTGTAGCGGATGCGCGCCGCGCTGATCGCCCACCGCACGGCCCAAGCGAGCACCGCGCCAATCCCGCCCGCCAACAGCGCCAACACCGCCGCTTCAAGCGCGAACATCAGCAGCATCTGCCAGCGGCGATAGCCCAGACTGCGCAACGTGCCGATCTCTCTGGTTCTTTCGCGGACGGTCTTGGCCATGGTGGTGAGCACGGCGCTGCCGGCGATGACCAAGAGCACCAGCACCACCAGGCTGCGGTAGGTGCCCATCAGCTCGGTGCCGCGGCGGTACATCTCGCCGTATTCGCTGTCGCGCCAGTCCAAGACCTCAATTTGGATGCCCGCCGCCTGGGCCGCGCGGCGCAATTCGCCTTGCTTGGCCTGGGCTTGCTCCGGGTCCTTGAGCACGATGTTGTAGACCGAAATCTGATCGGTCTCTAGCAGAGACTGAATGAGGCTCAGCGGCGCCCACATCATCTGCTGGTCGTACTCGCGGACCTCGCCGCTGGTCAGGCCGACGATCTCGCCGTCTACAGCATTGGCCCGCCCAGTGGCGCTGCTGGCCTGCAGCTGGACCTGGGTGGTGCGACACTTGAACGGCCGCTCGACCGGGCTGGGCCGCGCCGTCTGCGGGTCAAAAACCGCTGTGCGGTCGATCTTTTCGCACCCCAGGGCCTGGGACAGCTGGAGGCCGAGCATGATGCCGTTGGGCTCATCTTCGCGGATCGGGTGACCGGCCCAGGCGTTCCACTGCCAATCGCGCCGCGCCAAGCGACCCTGGGCAATGTCGTGGCCAATCGCAATAAAAGCAGCGCTGCTGCCGCCCGCCGTGACCATGCCAAAGGAAAACAGCGAGCGCGAAGACGCCTTGACCTCCGCGCCCTGCTGGGCCACCCATGCGTCTACAAACTGCTGCTCGGCCGCCCCCAGCCAGTATTTCTCTGGGTGCACCTTGGCATCGGCGTGGGCCGAACCGGGCTTGCGCACCATGATCTCGCCAATCATATTGCGGGCATAGCTCATCGCCAGCTGCGACGACATTAGCTCTTGCAGGTACCCCTGAAAGGTGGCCAGCGCCACAAAGCCCACGACCATCGTCGCCACTGCGGCGAGGCTATGGCGCCAGCCGCGGCGGACATTGCGCACCGCGAGCCGCAGCAGCAGGGCCAGGGTCTTTGCCATTGCGTCCTCAGCTCGTGGGGGTAATCAGCAAATCCACAGGTTTTTTGCGCAGTTGCCCGCGGGCCACCCACCAAGTCGCCAGGGCCACCCCGGGCGGCAACAGCAGGGCCTGGAGCGCACAGCTGAGCGCGCTGGGGGTAATCAGCAGCTGGATCGAGCCCGCCACCCCCGGGGGACTAAAGCGAAGCCCCGCAGAATTGACCAGATAGGCCACTCCAAGCCCGATGCCGAGCCCCGCTGCCAGGCCCAGCATAGACAGCAGCGCCGCCTCGCGCACCAGCAGCGCCGTGAGCTGGCCGCGCTGAAAGCCCAACGCGCGCCATGTGCCCAATTCCCGGGTTCTTTCTAGAATCGCCAGGGTCATCGCCCCGGCGACGGTCAGCACCAACACCACGCTGACCAGCAACGTGATAAAGCCGACCATCGAACCCAAAAACGCCATCGTCCCCACGTAATACGGCGCCCACTCCTGGTCTTGAAAGGTCCAGGTGTCGACTTTGCGCCCCTTGGCTTGCAGGGCCGCGCGCAGGTCGTCGGCCACCGCCTTGGCCTGGGTGTGGTCGCGCAGCAGCAGGGCGACGTAGGTCACGCGGTCCGTGGCAAAGAGCTGTTGCAGCAGCGGCAAGGGCAGCAGCATGGCCGCCTCTTCGCCCTGGGGGTCGGGGGCGTGAAAAGTCGCGGTCATCTCGCCGTCGACGGCATTGAGCGTGCCGTCATAAGTGATTCCGACGACTTGGATATTGGCATCGGCCGCCAGCTGCGTCGCGGCAGCCGGGGTATCGCATGCCAGCACCACCGGCGCGGGCGGCAGACCCTGAACCTCAGACCAAACCTTGGGTTTTTGCAGCAGTGTCGCTAACCCCGCCGCCAGGGCGACCGCGTTCTTGAGCTCCGGCCGCGCCGAAGGCCACTGCCCAGTCGCCGGTGCCGCGAGCTCTGGCGATGCCTCTAGCAGCTCCGGATGCTGAAGCAGGGCGCGGTGTTCAACCATATCGACGCCCACCAGCTGGGCCGGCCGGGTGGTGCAGGCATTGCCAGCCATGCCGACACCGCGCAGGTACCGGGTTGCGCGCTCCACCCGCCCATCCCCTTGGGCCCACTGGACAATGGCCTGCTGCGCCGCGGGATCGAGCTGGGCCTTTTCGGGCTCGGCACTCGCGCGGTCCAGGCCCCCCGGGGCAAACACGGCGACATGGCCGGCCTGTTGCAGAAACACCGCGTTGGTCTTGAGAAAGCGCTCCACGCGCACGGCATACCCGCCGAGCAGCAGCAAGCCCGCGTAGCCAAAGGCGATGGCCGCAAACGTCGCCAGATTGCGCCGGCGATTGCGCTGCAGATTGCGCCAGGCGATGGCCCAAGCCCGCTTCACGCGTCCCCGCTGACCATCGCGCCGTCGCGGATGTGCACCACCCGGGCCACCCGGCGGATGAGCTTGTCATCGTGGGTAGAGAACAAGAAAGTGACGCCGCGCTTATCGTTCAATTCCATAAGCAATTCGACGATGCGCGCCGTGGTCTCTGAGTCGAGGTTGGCGGTCGGCTCGTCGGCCAGCACCAGCGCCGGCTGGGTGACCAGCGCCCGGGCAATCGCCACGCGCTGGCGCTGACCGCCCGAGAGCTTGTCGGGCCATTGCTTAGCAAATGCGCTGAGTTCAACGTCAGCCAACGCCTGCTGCACCCGCTCGCGCCGCTGAGCCGCAGAGAGGTCGTGCAAGAGCAGCGGCAGCTCGACATTCTCTGACACGCTCAGCACCGGCACCAGATTAAAGCTCTGGAACACAAAGCCGATCTTGCGATTGCGCAGGCGACTTCGCGCGGCATCGCCCAGGTGCGAGACATCCTGGCCGTCGATGAGGATGCGCCCTTGGTCCGGCTCATCCAGGCAGCCAATCAGGTTAAAAAGCGTGGACTTGCCCGACCCCGAAGCGCCGACCACCGCAGTAAACTCGCCCGCGTGAACCTGCAGGCTGGCGCCGCGCAGCGCCCGGACCTGGGTGTCGCCGAGCTTGAACGCCTTGTGCACGTCTTGCACATCGATGAGGGCCGTCGCGGCATCAGACATGCGTACACCTTCTCAACGGTTCTGCTCGTCGCCTTACGGCCCGCGCAGTTCCACATGGCCATTGGCGCTGCCCTGGCCTGCGACCACGGAAACGACCGTCCATGTCTCGCCGGCAATCACAAACTCACTGCCCGCACCTACGGTCAACTCGCCCTGGTCGGCTTTGGCTTCGTCATACCGCCCCACCACAGCCGTGAGCCCGCGCTGTTCGCCGGCCGAGGTGCGGTAGCTGCCCGCGAGGATGTTGGCAACCGTGACCTTCCACCCGCGGATGGTGGCCACTGTGGTCTCTTCAATGCGCATGGTCTTGGCCTCCGTAGCCGGCACGAGGGTGGGCGCTGGCGGCGATGGTGCGGGGTCAGGTGCTTGTTTAAGCGCTGGCGTTGGCCCAGGACTGACTTGCTCCGGCGCTTGGCGAGCCGCACAGCTGGACAGGGCCCCTGCCCCCAGCAGCAAGGCCCACGCGCCCGTCCGCCAGGTCGCGCCGCGGATCACTTGGCGGCGACGTCGCACGAGTCGTA
>JBIKTV010000515.1:0-4116 GCA_044347905.1 Myxococcota bacterium | reverse complement strand
CCCAAGCCCCCGACGTGCTGCTGTGGCTGGAGCATCCGCCGGTGGTCACCCTGGGGCGGAGCGGCGGCGAAGAAAGCTTGCTGGGGCGGCATTGGCGCTCCCCCCAGGGCCAGCTGCAAGAGGTGGAGGTGCACCGGGTGGCCCGCGGCGGCAAAATCACCATGCACGGCCCGGGGCAACTGGTGGTCTATCCGGTGCTGCAGTTGCCGCTGCTGGAGGGGCCGGTGGGGCGCGGGCCGCTGGGGGACCTGCCGGCTTATGTGCGGCTGTTAGAGGCGCAAATCCAGGCCACCTGTGGCGATTTTGGCCTGGCCACCCTCACCCGCCCCGGCTTTTCTGGGGTGTGGATCGACGACCAGCGCAAGCTGGCCAGCATTGGCGTGGGCGTGCGCCGCGGTTGGAGCGGTCACGGCTTGGCGCTCAATGTCGACCCGCCGCTGGACCTGTTTGACCTCATGGTGCCCTGCGGCTTGCAGGGGGCGCGGATGACCTCCATGGGCCGCGAACTGCGCGCGCTGGGCAAGCCGGTGCCGGCCCTGGCTCAGGTCGCAGAGAATTTGCTGGAACGCTTGAGAAATCAACTGGTCCGGCGGGATATCTTGCGGGACTGAAGCCCTGGCGGCCCCCCGTTCATGGCCGCGGAGTTGATTCGCAGGCCGGGCGATCGCTACGCTGGGCGCCTTGGAGGTTAGAGATGCTTCAGCAGATGCAGCGCGCGCCCGGCAGGACCTGCGCATCGCCGGGGGCGGTGCAGCGTCAGCCCGTTGGGCCCAAACTGCCTCGGCGATTTGCTGCCGCGGTTGTTGGGGCGCTGCTTGCGGTTCTGGCGACTTCGCCGGCCCAGGCCGTGGACTACGGGGCGATCCCCGCCGACCACCAGCGGCCGCTCCTGACGGCTCAGGAAGAGGCGGCTTGGCTCAAAGACCTGGTCGAAGCGAGCCCGCACTACGCGCTTTGGCAGCAGCGGCCCAAGGAGGAGCCGGCCCAGCAGTTCGCGCCGCCGCCGCTGGGGCCGGTGCCGATGGCCACGCCCAGCGCCTTTGCCGCGCCCAAGGGCCGTCGCGTGTATGGCTATCTGCCGTACTGGACCAAGAAGACCGCGGTGATTCCCTGGGGCACGGTGACGCAGGTCGCCTGGTTCTCTGCCGGCATTGGCGAAAGCGGGGCGATCACCTCGCTCGCCGGGTGGAACACTCAGGATTCAAAAGACTTTATCCAGCTTGCCCACAGCAAGGGCGCGCAGGTGACGCTGACGTTCACACAGTTTTCCACGGCGGCGATCTCCAAGATCCTGGCGACGGCGGAGAGCCGGCAGAAAGCGGTCGACAACATCGTCGCCACGGTGATCGCCGGCGGTGGCGATGGCTGTAACATCGACTTTGAGGGCCTGGCCAAAGCGGACCGCGACAAGATGAACGCCTTTATCCAGCTGCTGAGCGCCACTTTTGCCCAGAAGTTGCCCGGAGCGGATGTCACGCTGGCGACCCCGGCGGTCGATTGGAGCGGCGCCTGGGACTACCAGTTTTTGGCCGAGCACTCAGACGGTCTGATGATCATGGCCTATGCGCTGCACTGGGGCGGCGGCAGTCCTGGGCCGCAGCTGCCGATGAAGGCGGAAAAGCCCTGGTATCACAAGACGTTGCCCTGGATCGTGGGCGACTACCTGACCTGGGGCAAGGCCAAGAACAAAGCGAAATTCATCGTGGGCTTGCCGCTGTACGGCATGACTTGGCCCAGCGCCTCAGACAAGCCGGGCGCGGCCCAGCTGGACAAAGGCAAGTCGGTGTTCTTCTCTGCCGCTCAGCCCCTGGCGGCCGCTGCGGGCGGCTGGAAGTGGGATCCCACCAGTGATTCCACTTACTTTGCTGTGCAGGCGGCCGGGGTGTGGCAGCAGACCTGGTGCGACAACCAGAAGGCGTTTGAGCAGCGCGTCGATTACCTGGACGTGCAGGACCTGCCGATGGGCCTGTGGGCGCTGGGGTATAGCGACGGCCACCCCAAGGTCGCGGAGGCGATCGAGGCCTGGCAGAGCAAAGGCGACGCTCCTGCGCCGGTGGACCCGGGTCCAGAGCCGCAGCCAGAGCCCCAACCCGAGCCGCAGCCAGAAGCGGCGCTAGATGCCGGTGGGACGGCGGCCGATGCGGATGTGGCGGCGCCCGTCGATGGGCTTGCGAGCGACCTGCAGGTGGGCGAGTTGCCCAGCGGCGATGCGCCATCGGCGGATGCGCAATCCGCGGATGTCGACGCCAAAAAGCCGGATACGGTATGGTATTACGAGGATGCGGAAGCCGATGCGGCGCTGCCCAATTCGCCGGACGTTGCGGGCTTTGCCGACTTGGTTGCGGACCAGGCAGCGCCGAGGCAGCAGGGCGATAGTCCAGAGCGAACGCCAAGAATTGCTGATACTAACGCGGGCGGCGGGGGGACTGTGGCGACCGCGGTGGCTTCTCCAGCGGATTCGGGTTGCAGCAGCGCACCCGTGGCCGGGGCCAATTCCGCCGCCGTAGCCGCGGCCGCCCTGGCGATGCTGACGGTGCTGCGGCGGCGGCGCGCCAAGGGCTCTGATTCCCGTTCGCCTATTGCTGCAGCCCCAGCGCCAGCACGAGCAGCTGCGGGCTGAGGATGCGCATGCACATCACCGCCGGGTAGACTGTTGCGTAAGCCAGCGACGGCGCTTGAGATTCGGGCACCATGGAGTTGGCAAAGGCCAGGGCCGGCGGGTCGGTCATGGACCCCGCTAGCAGGCCGCACAGAGACAGGAAATCGATCTTGAGCAGCCCGCGACCCACGGCAGCGGCGATGCTGAGCGGAACGACGGTAATCACCGCGCCCCAGGCGAGCCAGGCAAGCCCGGGACCCTCCGTCAGCGTTTCGACGAACTGGCCGCCCGACTTGTAGCCCACGACGGCGAGGAACAGCACGATGCCCAGCTCGCGCAGGGCCAGGTTGGCAATCGGCGGCATAAACCATACCAATTTGCCAAAATGTCCCAGGCGAGACAGGGCCAGCGCCGCCAGCAGCGGCCCGCCGGCAATGCCCAGGCGCACCGGGGTCATCGAGCGCTCGGCGCCCAACACGGCGGTCAGGTCCAGGCTGCCCAGAACCAGGCCGAGGCCAATACCTAGGAACATCGGGATCGGGTCGAACTCGCGCAAGCGCTGCTGGGAATTGCCAATAAACGCTGCGACTTTCTCCAGATCGCGCCGCCGACCAATCACGTTGAGGACATCGCCAAATTGCAGCGATAGCGCGGGCGTCGCCACGAGTTCCACGCCCGAGCGCACGACCCGCGAGATGCGCACATCGTAGCTATCCTGGATATTGAGCGCGGCGATGCTGCGGCCGAGCACGTGGCTGTTGGTGACGACCAAGCGCTCCCAGGTCAGATCCGTGCCCTTGGTGGTGAGCGGCGTGGCGTAGACTTCGCCCAGCTGATCGGCGATTTCGCGAAGCTTTTCGGGCGGTCCCACCAGGTGCAGCACATCGCCCAGGGCTACCCGGGTGCCGTCGTGGGGGACCCGAAGGCGCCCGTCGCAGAGGATCCGCGAGATGATCACCTCGCCGCTGGCCATGCCCGGCAGGCGCAGCACGGTCACCCCGTCGAACTCTTCGCGGCGCAGCACCACGTCTAGGGTCGTGAGTTGGGCGACTTGCTGCTTGCGGCGCGCCTCAAATTCAGCTGCGGCCTTGGCCGGATCGATGCGCAGGAAGGTGCGGACGGCGAGCATGACCAGCAGCGTGCCCAGAATGCCAAACGGATAGGCCACAGCGTAGCCCAGGCCGGGCTGGGTCAATTGCCCTGGCGGCGCGCCGATTTCTGTGAGCAATTGTTGCGCCGCACCCAGCGAAGGCGTGTTGGTCACGGCGCCGGACAGGATGCCCAAAACCGCCGGCAGCGGCACATGGCCCCAAGCGTGAATCGCCGCAGCCGTAGCCGTGCCCGCCAGCACCACCCCCGCGCCCACCAGGTTCAGCGCGATGCCCTGGCGGCGCAGCGTGGTGAAAAACGCCGGGCCCACCTGGATGCCGATGGTATAGACAAAGAGGATCAGGCCGAATTCGCGGACGAAATCCAGGATGGCGTGGTCCAGCTGCAGACCGCCTTGACCGCCCCAG
>JBIKTV010000121.1:0-13540 GCA_044347905.1 Myxococcota bacterium | reverse complement strand
GTCGCGCAGTCCCGCGTTCATGCCGGCCTCCTAAGCACGCCGCTATCGCGCAGGCTCAGCCAGCCGCGCGAGGCGATGATGACGTGGTCCACCAGGGCCAATTGCAGAAGAAAACAGCTGTCTTCAATGCGCCGGGTGAAGGCGAGATCCGCGGCGCTCGGTGTCGCCCAACCCGACGGGTGGTTGTGAACCAGGGCCACGGCGCTCGCCCGCACCCACAGGGCCCCGCGGAGCACTTCTGCGGCGCTGACCTGAACCCCGTGCGGGTCGCCCTCAAAGCGGTGCTCGGTCAGGACAGCGCCATTCCGGTCAAAGGCAAGCAGGATCAGCACTTCCGTCTGACGCAGCGCCAGGTCGCGATAGTGAGCGGCTAGGCGCGAGGGCCGGTCGAGCGGCGCCACCGCGCTGGGATTGGGCGACACCTGGGGAAATGCGTGCGGGCGCGGTTTGGCCATGGGCTGTTCCAGGGGCGGACGGCATGCCGCCAGTGGGGACATCGCCTGGCTGTGCACGGGCTGTGCCATATTCTCTGCAAGGCATACTTTAGTTATTACAGCCTGTTGTGCGGTCAAGCCTCCGGAAATTTGGTCTCATCGGTCTCGCAAATCCCACCGGTTAATTCCGCTGAGACGGGCGCGGAATTCGACGCGTTTCCTTGACCTATGAGGCGCCACGGTGACAATAGAGAGTGGCGCACCGCCTTGCGGGCGTCCCGCGTGCCTAGGTGCCGCTTCCGAGTCGCCGTGATCCGCCTGCGCTGCGCCGCCACTGCTGTAAACCTATTGGTTCTTCTGGCTTTCAGCTTGGGCTGTCTGGCCGGCTGCGACACAGACGACCCGCAGACGCCCATCACCGGCGAGGTCCTGGGCGACATCGAGCTGACCCTGGTCGAACCCAAAGTGACCGACGGTGCGGCCGTGCTGGCCTCTGGCGCCCTGAAGGTCGTGGTCACCGCCAAGGCGAGCGCCGGGGTCAAGATCGCCAAAGTGCAAGCGAATCTGCCCAAGGGCATCAGCGTGCAGCTCACTTTGCAGGGCGGCCAGTGGGTCGGCACGCTCGATACGCAGAACATGGTGAAGGACACGGGGACCAAGGCGTGCGGCAAGAAGGCGCGCATTGAGATCGCCGCCATCGGAACCAAGGAGGAGAGCGGCGCCACGGGGCTGGACGTCGACATCGACCACTGCCCGCCGGTGTGCAAGCTAGAATCGCCTAAGATTCCGGGACCTGGCGAGCCCAATCCGGTGTTCATCGGCAAGCTGCCGGTCATTGGCTCCATCAGCGACCCCAAGTACAAGTCCGGCGAGATCACCTATACCGTAGAGGGCAGTGAAGATCCGCCGATCACCGTGGCGACCTTGGCCAAACCCGGTGCCTTTAAGGCGAATCTGGACCGCGAAGGCCTGCCGACGGCCACCCTGAACATCAAGTGCGCCGCCGTGGACCTCGCGGGCAACAGCACCGAGACGCTGGTGTCCGTCTCCGTGCTCAAGCGCCCGAGTTTTCTGGGGAATACCGACGACGGTGACAAGTTTGAGCTGCCCATCGCAGACGCCGTGCCCGTGGATTTTGACGACAACGGCATCATCGACGTGGTGGTGGCGACGCCCAACGGCTTGTACGCCCGCAAGGCCATCCCCAATCAGGCCGCCCCGGACAAAGGCACTGGCTTTTTTGAGGATCTGGAGACGCTGACCGGCAATTCTCTGGCGTCGGTGACCAAGTCGGGCGAGACCGCCATCGCTCTGACCAAGCTGCTGGCCACGGACCTGGACGGCGACGGCAAAGCGGTGGACCTCATCGGCCTTGGCAGTCGCAATGGTCAACCCACGGTTTTTGCTTTCTTTCGCGTCCAGATTGAGGACGACAAGGGCCTGCGCTTTGGCTACAAGCTGCTCGACGCCCACGCCATGGATGACGAGACGCGCACGGCAGCTCTGGCAGACCTAAATGCGGACGGATCCAACGATATCGTGGTTGGCGGTGTGCAGGACAACGCCGGCCTGACCACGCTCCTGACCTTTAAGGAGCCGCAGTGCAAGGTCGACGGAACGGTCAAGCTCTGCAAGGAAGCCAACTTGGCCAAAGCGACCTCCGCCAGTGTGTTCCAGCAGGGCGTGCACAAGCCGGCGCACAAGGGCCTCGCCAACATTAGCTCCATCGCCGTGGCGGATTTCTATAGCGATGCCAAGAACTTGCCCGACGTGTGCGTGGGCGATAGCTCGCGTCCTTACATCAGCTGCTACCGCAATGCCAAGGGCGACGGCACCTTGAGCCAGGCCGAGGATGCGTTCTATTCGGCCGACACCCCGGACACCAACTTGATCCTGCCGGTGAAATTCAGCGCCGCTGCGACGGGCGGGGCTCGGGATCTGATCTACGCGACCAAGTCTGGGATTATTAGGTGGATTGCTACGGATCCTGCGAATGGGCGGTTCCTCCATACGCCCGGGACGATGCGCACGCTGGTCGATTTTGTCGTGACCTCCATGATGGTGGCCAACATTGGCCCTTCCGGCGCGCCCTATTTGGCGTTTGTAGGCGGCGGTCGCCAAGTGCGCGTCGTGCCGATCTCTCTCGCTGACAACAGCCATATCACGCACTGCTTCCGCGCTTGGGTGGTCGGCGGCTCCGTGACCCAAACCAGCGCCGCCGATTTTGACAACGACGGCGAGCTCGACCTCATGGCCGTCGACGAATTCCCCTCTGGCAATCCGGTTTTTCGCGGCCTAGGCCAGGGCGATTTTCGAGCCCCCAGGGCGTACCACTTGTGCGCGCGCAAGCCAAACCCTCCCTACGGTTTTGGCGAATGGAAGGTGGCGAATCTGCAGTCGCACGACGTCACCGGGGACGGCTACGCCGACTTGATGGCCGTTGGCGAGCGGGCCGCCTCGGTCTACGCCGGTTCTTCCGATCCGCTCAAAGGCGGATGCATTAGCCCAGACGGCAAGGTGACCGCCTTCTCAGTCTGGCCTATGCACCTGTGGACCAATGTGTCCGGCAAGCCCAACGCCAAGCCGCGCGCGGGCGAGTTCAGCCCCAACCGCGAGCCCGCCAAGTCCGGCGCGTCGATGAGCTGCTTGGCGGACGGCGCGGGCGAAATGTTTGGCACGCCCACGGGGGTCGCTGCGGGCGATATGGACGGAGACAAGGTGCCGGACCTGGCGATGGTTCGCAATGATTCCGCGTATTTTCAAGGATCCGACGGTGGAGCTTCCAGCGCCTGCCCAGCCGGATGCAAGTACGACACAGAGCGCGAGGTCGACGACCAGTTTGGCCCGGAAAGCAATGACAAAGCTGGGATCTGCTGCGTAAACTTTGCCAGCTCAGACAAAGACAAGCTATTCCCACTCATCGGCTATGGCGGCGGCGCCCCACTCAAGCGCGCTACGATGTTCAGCTTTTTGGCAAAGGACAAGAGCAAGCCGTTCGCTATGGACGTCGGCAATGAGACGGTCAGCCCGGCCTTGGTCACCCCCGTGTTTGCCAAGTCGGTGGGCATCGAACCAGTTGGGGTCGCGATCGCGGATTTCAACAAGGACAACATCAACGACGCGGCGGCGGCCATGATCCCCAACGGCTCGCCTTCATCGGACCCGTATGTCTACGCGCCCAATCGCGTGCGCATCTTCACCGGCCTGGGCACAGGCGGGGCGGCGGGCAAGTTCAAGAATGCCCCACAAACCGGCGACACAATTCCGATTTTTAGCAGTTCAGGCCTGTGGGTGGGCGAATTCAAGGTCGCCTACCGCACCCTGACGGCACTGGTCAAAGACATCTTTGTGGGAGCCCTGGGCCCCAACAACCTCCCCGGCGTGTTTGCCACGACCGGCGGCAGCCAAAACGGCGTCACCTTTATGGAATCCAAAGGCAGCGCGGGGGAGTTCTTCCTGTCCAAGTCCATCGTCATCGGCGATGGCCTGCAGGCCTGCGCAGCCCGCGACGTCAACAAAGACAGCCTGACCGACGTGCTCTGCGCCTCGAGCAACGCCATCTCCTGGCTTCCGGGCAAGGCGATCGGCTCCGGCACCACGTATGAGTCCAAGCTCAATCTCATCGAGGGCCTGCAGCAGGTCGCCGGGGTGGAAGTGGGCGACGTCAACTCCGACAATTTTCAGGACTTGATCCAGCTCGACAGCGAAAAGCACACGGTGCGGCTGTGGCTGGGTGACGGCAAGGGCGGATTCGCTTTGTACGACGGGATCTTGCGGCCCATCGCCGACGTGCGCAAGATTCGCGCCATCGACTTGAACAACGACGGCTGCATCGATCTAGCGGTGCACTCGGAGTACGGCATCACCCAGCTGGACAACCTAGGCTGCGCGCCCAAGTAAGCCCCTTCGCTAAGCTTTCACCGCACGCCGCGCGTAGAACCCGTCCACCACCGCGGCCTCGACCTCGACCCGCAGGGCCCGTTCGCCGGACACGTACACACTGCCGCCTGCGGCGCCTTTGACCTTGCGCACGCCCTTGCCCTGGGCCAGGGTCACCTCAAGCCGCGCGCCTTTGGCGACCCCAGACAGGTGCGCCGCCAACACCGCGCACGCTCTCAGGTCCTCTTCTGCCGGCGCCGCCGAGCCTTCGCAGCGCAGCACCACATGGGCACCGGTCTGGTCGCGCACGTGGAACCACCAGTCGCGGCCGCGGAGATAGCGGGTCACCAGCGCGTCATTGGCTGCGGCATTGCGCCCCACCAGCACCGGAGCACCGCTGGGGGCATAGTGGAGCTCCACGCCCTTGGGCAGCTCGGCGCCCTTCTTCTTGGCGATCCGCCGCTGTTCTTCGCTGGGCCGGTGCTCGCCGCCGATGGCCAAGCCCAGGGACCGCACCTGTTGCAGCCACGCGTCGGCCTGTTGCAGCCAGTGCTTGGCGCGCTCGGGCGGAATTTCGCCTTGTAGTTTAGCCTGTTGCCACTGGGTCACCCTGCCCTGTAGCGCGGCTTGGGCCGTCTGAAGCTCCTCCACCTGCCAGAGCCGCAGCTGGGTCTGGTCGGCGCGCTGGGCGATAATGCGCTGGCCCAACTCCATGCCGCGGGCGCGGCGGTAGAGGCGCTCCATCTCTTGCAGCGGCGTCGAGGCCGGCGGCACAGACACCTCAATGATAACAGATGGCTCCCACGGAAGGACCAGCTGCCACGGCCCCCCAGAGCGCGGCAGAGTCTTGAGGTTGAGCTTGATCGCGTCGGCTTGCTGGCGGAGCTGCGGCGCCCCCTCGGCGCGCTGGCGATCCACCTCAAGCTTGCCCAGCAACCGCAGGAGCTTTTTGGCTTCTCCCCTCAGGGACTGGCGGGCTATCGCCGTCCGCTCGGCAACGACATCGGCCAGCGGCGGCGGCCCGGCAGGCGGGGTCCCAGGCGAATCGGCGGGCGGATCAGCAGCGCTCATGCCTTGAAATGCCCAGACTTTCCGCCCCATTTCTCCAGCAGGCGGATGGGCCCGATCACCGCACTGCGGTCGACGGCTTTGATCATGTCGTAGAGCGTCAGGGCGGCGATCGACGCCCCCGTAAGCGCCTCCATCTCTACGCCCGTGCGATCGACCGCCTCGACAGTCACCTCAAAAATGACGCGATACTGCGCTTCATCCAGCGTCGCCTCCACCGCAACCCGGGTGATCCGCAGCGGATGGCACAGCGGGATCAGCTCAGCCGTGCGCTTGGTTCCCTGGATGCCGGCGAGCCGCGCCACTTGAACGGCGTCGCCCTTGGGGCCGCTGGCATCGCGGACTGCGACAAAACCTTCTTCTGACAGGCTGACTTCCGCCCGGGCCACCGCACCGCGCTGCGTCTCTGCCTTGGTCGACACGGTGACCATGTGGGCTTGGCGCTTCTCGTCGAGGTGGGTCAACTGGCTCATCCGCGGTCCGCCTCCGTCAGCCGCTCAAACAGCTCGACGTCATGGGTATTACCAATGATTAATGGGACTCGCGTGTGCAGCCCGTCACCCGCAATCTCCATGATGCGCTGGTTGCCGTCGCTGGCCTTGCCGCCGGCTTGCTCGATCACAAAGGCCAGCGGATGGGCCTCATACAGCAGGCGCAGCTTGCCGCGGGCATTCTTGCGGTCACCGGGATAGAAAAACACCCCGCCTTGCAGCAGGTTGCGGTGAGCATCGGCGACCAGGGTGCCCACATAGCGCAGGCTCGTCTTCTTGTAGCGGCCTTCACCGGATGTCACGGTCTGCTGAAAGGCCAGGGTGCCCGGCAGCCAGTTGCGCGCGTTGCCCACATTGGCCGACCAAGCAGTGCAGGCGTCGGGGATGCGGATATCCTCATGCGACAAGATGAATTCGCCCACCTGCGGGTCCAAGGTAAAGCCCACCACGCCTTGGCCGGTGGTAAAGACCATCATCGTGGACGAGCCGTAGATGCAATAGCCGGCGGCGACCTGCTCTGTGCCGGGGCGCAAAAAGTCTTCCGTTGTCGCCTCTTGGCCCGTGGCGGTGCGGCGGCGAATCGAGAAGATGGTGCCAATGGTGATATTGACGTCGATGTTGGAGGATCCGTCCAACGGATCAAAGCAAATCAGGTACTTGCCCGTCAAACGGCCCGCACGGGTGTGGCGAATGTGCTCCTCTTCTTCGGAGGCGATCGCCGCGACCATCGGCAGGTCGCTGAGCACCTCGATGAGCAATTCATTAGCGAGCACGTCGAGTTTGGCGACTTGTTCGCCCTGGACGTTGGTCTCACCCGTCTTGCCCAGCACAGCGTCCAGCAGACCGGCGCGGGCGACTTCGCGGGAGACCACCTTCATGGCCAGGGCCAAGTGGCTGAGCAGCAAGGTGAAGTCGCCAGTAGCGCCTTCAATGTCCCGTTCGCGCTGCAGGACATAGCGCGAAAGAGTGACGAGTCCAGCCATGGGGTACCTCCAAAGGGCCCCTAGGATGCCACGCTTGGCCAAAGGCGAAAAGCGACGGGCGCCGGTCCGGGCGCAATGCCAAACAGACCGACGCCCGCTTCATTTCCGCTGGAGCGAACGACTAGCGACCGCCGGCCCGACCCTCAGAACCACTTGAGGGGCGCGAGGGACGCGGTGCAGGGGCCGGCGCCGGTGCGGGCGGGGCTGGGTCGCGCTTCTTGGCCGGCGGCGGGCTGGAAGGCTGCGACGGCCGCGCGGGCGGGGTGTACACCGTTGGCCCCGGGTTGCCGCGGGCCGACGGCGGCAACGGCTGGACGCGCTCTTCATGGCTCGGCGGCGGCGCGACTGGACGCGACGGCGTCTCGCGCACAGGGGGCGGTTCGCGGGCGGCCGGCGGCTCGCGAGCGGGCTCCCTGGGCGCGGGCATGGGCTCGCGACCCGACGGCGGCAGCGGCGTGGTGCGCTCCGGCGGGGCCTCGGGCTCCGCGCGCGGCGGCTGTTCGCGGGCGGGCGGCGGCGGCAGCGGCGTGCGTCGATCCGGCGGCGGTTCGACGGCCGGCGGAGGCGTGCGCGCGGGGGGCGTGGCTGCCGGGGGGGCGCCGCGCGGGTCGGCCGGGCGGCTGGGCTCGGAAGGGCGGCTGGGTTCGGCACCTGGCGCTTCGCGACCGGGAACCGTCCCGCGACCTGGCTCAGCTGCCGGCGCTTCGCGACCGGGCGCAGTCCCGCGTCCTGGCTCTGCTGCCGGCGCTTCGCGACCGGGGGCAGTCCCGCGTCCGGGCTCAGCTGCGGGCGCTTCGCGGCCCGGCGGCAGCGGCGTGGGCCGCACGGGCTCACTGATGCCGCCAGCGCCGCCAGCGCGCTCAGGCGCCGCCCCAGGGGCCGGGCTGCCGCGCTCAGGGGTGTACTCACCGCCGTCCGGGACGCGCTGCGGCTGCGGCGCGGGACGGCTGGGCGTTGCCGAGGGCCGGCGCGGCGCCGGGGCATCGGCCGGGATGGCCCGCGGCCGGGCGTTGGGCACCGACTCAATGCCCTGCGGCGTGATCGGCCGGCGCGTCCACTCTTGGGCCTGATCGGCCGGCGGACCGCGGTCGTAGGGCTCCGCTGCGCCGTCGTGGCCGCGGATCCGGTCGGAATTCTGGATTTCCACGGTCTGATTGTAGACGCGCTGGACATCGGTGGAGGCGACCACCATGTGCTGAACCGGCTGGTCCACCCAATGCTCGTGCCGCACAAACACCCAGTAGGAGTGGTGCATGTGGCCGTAACCCGAGCCGACCATGTAGTCCGGGCCCATCGGCGCCCAACCGACGCAGCCGCCGCCATGGCGCCACACCACCCACGCGGGGGCCCACGTGTAGCCCGGTACCCAGCCCCAGCCGTAACCCGCCATCCACGCCCAGCGGCCGTAGTGGTAGGTCACGCCCCAATACTCTTCGCTCACCCAAGTCCAGCCGTAGGACGAGTAGACCCAACGGCCCTGAAAGTAGGGGCGCCAGCCGGCATTTCGATTGGCGTAAGGCACCCAAACCCGGCCATATTCGGCCGTGGTGACCCAGGCGCCGTAGCTGGAGAGGTCGCCAAAATAGGGGTCCGGTTGGGCGGCGGGGTAGCCCGTGGGCGCCGGAGATGCGGGGGTGGCCGCAGGCGCTGGGGCGGCGCCGTAATAGCCGCGGCCGTAGTACGGGTCATCGGCGACGTACACCGGACCGCACGCGACGGCGGTCAAGCCGCCAACAGCCAGCGCGACTCGGCGCGCCACCGCCGAAATGGGCAGTCTCTGCTGCGAATTCGAGATTTTTTCTGCGCGTTGCATGTGGTCTCCTGGGCCGCGCCCGGTTGCCTGTCTTCAGCGGCTGGGGGGATAACGCGGCGCTCTGGGCAGCGATTCACTGGCCGGCTGACGCGGTCGAACGCTGCGGATTCGCAGGGATGCACCCGCGCAATTGCACTTTGTCGGCATTTTTGTGAGGCTCGCCGCGGCAGACTGGAGCTGCGCCTGCCCGCCCGTCCCCCCGCGGCGCCCAAGCCTCTCCCCAGGGAGCCCGCCGATGGCCTATGTGATCTCAAGACTTTGTATCGATTGCCTCGACAAAGGCTGTGTTGAAGTCTGCCCCGTGGAGTGCATCTACGAGCCCAAAAAGGCCGTCGCCGCAGACCTGCCGAACATGCTCTACATCCACCCGACGGAGTGCATCAGCTGCGGCGCATGTGAACCCGAGTGCCCTTGGGGCGCCATCTTTGAAGATCGCGAATTGCCTAGCGCTTTTGCCGCCGACGTGGAGGTCAACGCCCGCTCTGAGCGCGAGCCGTCCAAGTTTGCCGTCGGCACACCGCATCGCGACGCAGAGGGCCGGCTGATCAAATTGCCCAAGCCCGATAGGGCGAAAGTCAACGCCAACCGCGCAAAATGGAACGGCTGATGTGGCAGTGGCGGCGCTCGGCGCGGCGGGCGATGGCCGGGGGCGCTCTGGCCCTGCTTGCCCTTGGCTGTGGCGCGGCGCAGCACGGCGATGCCCCGACGGGAACAGCGTTGGAGCAGGCCAAACAGATTCGCGATCGCGGCGACCTGCCAGGCGCGGAGGCGCGGTTCCTTGAATTGGCCCAGGGCGGCGACATTTTGGCGGAGATGGAGTACTGCGAGACCCTGCTGATGCGCGGCCAACACGCCAAGGCCGCGGCGCGCCTGCAGGGCCCTTATGACAAGCAACCGGAATCCGCGGAGCTGGCGAGTCTGATGGCGCGGGCGCTGGACGGCGCGGGGCTGCACGACGACGCGGTGACGGCCTACGTGCGCCGCCTGCGGCTCATGCCCCACGACAATCAGGCGGCCCTGCGGCTTGCGGAGCTGCTGATCGCCCGGGGCGAGGCGGCAATGGCGTGCGAAGTTGCCGCGGCTGCGCTAAAATCCTCGCCCGATCACGCGCAGTTGCATACGGTCCATGCCAAGGCGTTGTTGGCGCGAGGTCGGCTCCCCTTGGCGCTGGCGGCGGCGGAAAAGGCCACAGCGCTGGCGCCAATGGATCCCCAAGCGTGGGTGCAGTTGGCCCAGGTACATCTGCTTTACGGAGAGCTGGAAAAGGCCCAGGCGGCGCTGGAGCGTTGCCTCAAAATCGACAGCCAGCACGCCGATGCGCTGCGCGATCTGGGCATTGTTGCGCTTGAGCTGGGTGACGCCGGCAAGGCGGTGCTCCTGCTGCAGCGGGCGGTGAGCGTGGCCCCAGAGAGCGCGGTGAGCTGGACGGCCCTGGGTCTGGCGCGGCAGCGCAGCGAGAACCTAATTGGGGCTCTGGCGGCCCTGGAACAAGCGCTGCGGCTTCAGCCTATGGCGGTGCAGATCTACATTTCGCTGGCCGACGTCTACATGGATATGGGGATGCCGCGGCGGGCCCAGTCGGAAGCGCGGCGCGGGCGGGAGCGGTTGGGCAGCCAGGCGAGCGCAGAACTGCGCAGCAGGGTTGAGAAACTGTTGCTTCGCAGCATTGTGGTGTCGGTGCTGGCTGACGCGCTGTGCCGGGGCAGCCGCGATGGTTTGGCGATCCAGGCCGCCGCGGAAAAAGAAGCGCGCGATGACGGCATGGAAGGGCTGATCAGCGAGATCGCCGCGACCGGCGCAGACGCCACCGATCACGTGCGCGCCGCTCAGGCCCGCTGCTCGCCGCAGCCCCCGGCAACGCCGCCGCAAAACCCAGCGCCCAGCGCGCCGTAAAGTAGGCCATCCATGAGCGATTTGAGCTTGGCACCGACGGTCTTGAACCCAGAACAGCGCTGCAAGCAGATTGTGGCATCTGTGGAACAAGTGTTTGTGGGCAAACGCGAAATTGTCGAACTGGTGATGGTGGCGGTGCTGGCCCGCGGCCACGTGCTGTTTGAGGATGTGCCGGGGGTCGGCAAGACCACCCTTGCGCGGACCTTTGCCCACGTGCTGGGGTTGACGCACCAGCGCATCCAGTTCGCCAGCGATCTGCTGCCCGCAGATATCGTGGGGGTGGGCATTTACGACGGGGAGACGCGGCAGTTTGAGTTCAAGCCCGGGCCGATCTTCTGCCACGTGTTGCTGGCCGACGAGATCAACCGCACCACGCCCCGCACCCAGTCGGCGCTGCTGGAGGCGATGGCGGAAGGGCGGGTGACGGTGGACGGCCATACCCGCGACCTGCCCCAGCCGCATTTGGTGTTGGCCACCCAGAATCCTCGCGAATTTCACGGGACTTTTCCACTCCCGGAGTCGCAGCTCGACCGGTTCTTGCTGCGCACCTCGGTCGGCTATCTGCAGCCCGAAGCGGAGATGGACCTGATCGCCCGCCACGGTGCGCCGCAACAGCTGCCGCCCCCGGCCGCCGACGCGCAGATCGTCCAGGCGCTGATCGACGCTGCGGAAAAAGTTCATGTCGCGCGCGAAGTTCTGCAGTACTTGCATGCGCTGGTCGCGGCGACACGGCAGCATCGGGCCCTGGAGCTGGGGCTGTCCACGCGGGCGGCGATCGGCTTCTATCGCGCAGTTCAGGCGCGGGCGCTGGTGCAGGGCCGCACCTTTGCCACCCCGGATGACATCCAAACTCTGTTCCTGCCCGTCGCCAACCACCGCGTGGTGCTGTCTGGGCTGACCGGGCCTTCCGGCGAACGAACCGCCGTAGAAGCGGTGCTGCATCAGGTGCTCGAGTCCGTGCCGACCCCGGCGTAGGGGCAAGGCCGTGTCGAGCAAGCTAGGAGAATCCCTATGGAAAGCCAAGTACGCGACATCCTCATCGAGCTGGGTGAGGACCCCGAGCGCGACGGCCTCAAGAAGACCCCGCACCGCGTCGCCAAAGCCCTGCGCGACCTGACCAGCGGATATCGCGAAGATCCCTTGGAGATTTTGCGGTCGGCGCTATTTGATGTCGATCACTCTGAGATCGTGCTGGTGCGCGACATCGATTTCTCCAGCCTGTGCGAACACCACATGCTGCCGTTCCTGGGCAAGGCCCACGTGGCCTATCTGCCGCGCGGCAAGGTGGTGGGACTGTCCAAGCTGGCGCGGGTGGTGGACACCTTTGCCCGGCGCCTGCAGGTGCAAGAGCGCATGACGACTCAGATTGCCAAAGCGCTGCAGGAAGCGCTGGATCCGGCCGGCGTGGCGGTGGTGATCGAGGCGACGCACATGTGCATGGCGATGCGCGGGGTCAAGAAGCCGCACGCGGTGACGGTGACGTCGGCGATGCTAGGAGAATTCCACGAGGATCCGGCCACGCGGGCCGAGCTGATGAAGCTGATCTCCATGGGCTCGCGCTAGATACTGGAAAGCCGGCCATTCGGTCGCTAAATGCGAGCCGTTTTGCGCCTAGGGCTCGCCAATCGACATCAGCCAAAGCAGCGGCCCGTCTTCCTCTTCGCTGTCGCGGCGCAAGTCGACCTCGGCGTGGAGCTGCAGCTCGCTAGGGCCGTCGTCGCTGAAGATCGTCTGGGTGACCCCCCAAATCTTGGGCTCGACCAGGCGCGCATGGCAGTGCTCGCTCAAGTGGGCGCGGTGATCCCACACGGGTTGGCCGATCTGCTCTGCGACCTGCGCCCAAGCGGCTTGCAGGCGCTCTGCAGACCACGCTTCGCTGCCCTCGCCCTGGCGGATCGCCTCCGCCGCCTCCGCAAAGCGCCCGGCCAACAGGAGCCGCAGCAGCTGAACCATCTCCGCCCGGGCTCTGGCGGCAAAAGCCTTGGGATCGCGGGCCAAATCGATGAGCTTGCGCGACTTCTTCTTGGTCGGCAGCACAATGTCTTGGGCCTCGATCGGCTTGCCGGTGCGCAGCGACTCCCACTCCTCCACCAAGCTCGCGTCAGTTTTGCCAATCACGGCGCGCAGATAGCCAATCGCTTCCCACACGGCGGGCGAGCGCCAGCGGTCGGGGACATTTTGCAGCAGCGCCTTGTACGCCTGGCTGAGGTAGCGCAGCAGCACGCCCTCGGCCGGCTCCAAGTCCAAATCGCGGATCAGGTCATCAAAGCTCAGGAAATCGGCGAACATCTGCCGGGCAATGCCCTTGGGGCGCACCGAACCGCCCTGCAGCCACGGGTGGCGAGCCTCAAACAAGTCCGCTTCAGCGTACAAGAATTCCGCCAGCGGCTTGGGCCAACTGACGCCCTCTAGTTTCTCCATCCGCTCTTCATACGGCACGCCGTCGGCCTTCATTTCCGCCACCAACCGCGATTTTTCCTGGTTCACCTGGGCCAGCAACACCGGCATCGGGTTCTCTAGGATCGCCTCGCAGCAGCTGAGCACATCGGCCGCCCAAAGCGCATCGCCTTCTGGATTGTCGTCGCCAAACTGCTCTTGGTGGCGGGTGTCCAGGTGCTCCAGGGCCTCCACCAGGAACAGCGACAGGGTGTGGTGCAGGCTGAAGTCGTCCTGCAGATCGGCGTCCATCCAACACTGCGGCGGATTTCCCGGCTCCAAGCGGAGAATGCCTGTGCGGCGCAAGCTCCTGGCGATGCGGGCCAATTCGCGGCGCTGCTGCAACTGCCCGCCGGGATGCAAGTGCGACCGACCGATGAGGTCCGCCACCCGCGCCAGACCGCGCCCCGCGTGCTCCGGATCCGCGCGCAGCACCTGACAGACCAGCCCTGCGTCCACGCGAAACACCGGCTCCAGCTTCTCCGACTGCCCGGCGACCAAGCGCTGGAAAGTGGTTTCATCCCAGGGCACGTAGCCCTTTTC
>JBIKTV010000514.1:0-4128 GCA_044347905.1 Myxococcota bacterium | reverse complement strand
TCAGTCGCCGGGCAGTTCAGCACCAACCCAAGCTACCAGATTGGGGCAGAATCAGGTTGGGGATGCGCCCGCTCGTGCCGGGTTGACGGAGCTTTGCCATCCCAGGCATCCTTGCGGCATAACAGCCTGCAACGCGGGCAGAACTGGAGCTGACCGTGAAAAGCCATCGTCTGTTCGAGCCCCGCAGCGCTGTGCAGCGGCGGCCCTGGTCGCGCCTCTTGGGGAGCTGGCTGGCCTTGACGACCCTGGGCCTCGCAGCCAGTACGGCAGCCGTGGCCGCGGTGCCTTCGCAGGTGGGCGTCGAGGGCGTGTTGCTGTCCAGCGGCAGTGGCCCTGCGGCCGACGGCAATTACACCATGGGATTCGCCATCTATGCCGCTGAAACGGGCGGCAGCGCGCTGTGGTCTGAGGCGGGCGTCAACGTCCAGGTCAAGGGCGGCCAGTTCTACTACACCCTGGGCGCCAAGAGTCCGCTGACCGCCGCCGTGGCCAACCAAACGAGCGCCTGGCTGGGCCTGCAGATCGGCACGGACCCCGAACTGCCGCGCAGGCCGCTGGGTGCCGCGCCTTTTGCCCTGCGCGCCGCGATGGCCGACGGCCTGGACTGCACCGGCTGCATCAAAGCAGGCCACATGGACGCCGCCGTGCTGCAACCCTATGCCAAGGCGAGCGATCTCAGTGGATACGCCAAGCTCAGCGACTTGACCGGCTACGTCAAGGCCGGCGACCTGTCGAGCTATGCCAAGACCAGCGATTTGGCCGATTACGTCAAGGCCGCCAGCCTGGCCAAGGTCGCCGGCACGGGCAGCTACGCGGACTTGATCAACAAGCCGACCCTGGCCGCCGTCGCCAGCAGCGGTTCCTACGCCGACCTGAGCAACAAGCCGGTGCAGGCCAAGCTCGGCGACGCCTGTGGCACCAACCTGGTGCTGAAAGGCCTCAAGGCCGACGGCTCCTACGAGTGCGTCACCGCGGGCATCGCGCCGGACATGATCAACGAAATCTCAAACGATCTCTTGTGGAATCAGTTTAGCGAGAGCACCGCCGGCACCCCCGACGTGGCGATCAAAGACGGCTTTGTCGCCGGCACCAAAGACAGCCTCACCTTTCCCGATCTGGGGATTGTGCAAAAGATTTGGGTCGACGTGAGCTTGGTCAACAGCGACGTCTCCAAGCTCGAGATCGAGCTCTACGGCCCCGGCCAAGCGACGCCGTACATCCTGTACAAGGGCGGCAGCACCGGCACGGCGCTCGCGGCCAAATTCAACAACGGCACCAACCTCATCAGCGGCGACCTGAGCAAAGACTGGGTGGGCAAGAACGCCAAGGGCAGCTGGTCGATCAACGTCAAGGACGCCGCCACCATCGCCGTGCCGCCGGGCACGCCTGCCTTTGAATTCGATGGCAAGTTCAACTGGTCGGTGGCGGTTGAGACGCTGTCGAGCAAAAAGATCCAGGTCAAGGGCGACCTGATTCTGGGCGGCGGCCTGCAGCTCAACGTCGCCGACAGCCACCCGGTGACCTGCGACGCCGGCCGCTTTGGCTACATGTACGCCAACCGCAAAGACAACGCGATGTATGTCTGCAACGGCAAGGCCTTCTTTCCCCTGCTGCTCACCCTGCCCCCGGGCAACAAAGACAATCCGGCGACCAACTGCAAGCAGGTGCTGACGTTTAATCCGGCCAGCAAGACCGGCACCTACTGGCTCGACCCAGACGGCGCGGGCGGCAATCCGGCTTTTGAAGCGTACTGCGAGATGACCTATGCCGGCGGCGGCTGGACGCTGGTGTTCAACATGGACACAAATGACGCCGCCACGCGCGGTTATGGCGACACCGACTTCTGGCTCAAGGCAGACAAGCTGTACGGCCTGCCGTCGACCGCGCTGCAGTCCGACTACAAGGGCCAGACTTTTAGCACGGTCCCGGGCAGCGAAGTGCTTGTTTGGGCCCACAAAGAAGGCGCCGAGTGGAGCAGCCCGGCGGCCTACGCGCGCATGTCGGTCGTCAACGGCCTGCAGAACAAGACCATGGCCGACTGGCTGGCCCAACCCGCCAACACCGCCCTGAGCACGGGCAAGGTCGACGTCTCTGGCAGTGTGTCCAAGCCCGGCACCTATGCGCGCACCGCCGGCGACGTGTTTATCGACAACGGCTTGCCGCTCATCGTCAATTCCACCGGCAAGGGCGGCACCGATGCCGTCAACACCGTGCGCTTGGGCACCGATTTTGGCCCGATCTGCGCGATTGTCGACTGCAACGGCCACAACGTGCAGGGCGGCTACGGCGGCTACCACATCCGCCCCAGCAGCGGCGGCTACCCGTTGACGTACGAGGCCGAGCCCAGCTTTGGCTACCACCCGGGGCCGATGGGCTTTGGCGACAACTACGTCAACAACAACGGCTGCGGCAACTCGGTGTGGAACAACCAGTGCGCGCCGGTCACCACGACCCTGCAAGTCGATTTTGCGGTGTTTGTGCGCTGAAGGGCGGGTGAATTGGGCAGGGGCGTGAACAGGTGCCGGCTGGGTGTGGCTGATCGCGGGCCTCGATTCGCCCCTGGCCGGCCAGCGCTCGGACCCACGGCTCCTGTCACTCCGCTCGTGCGGGCATAGCCGGCGGCGCCAGCTCCAACCACATCTCGTTGCGGCGCAAGAAGAAAGGCGTCCAGGGCGGGTCAAAGCGCGCCATCACCGGCGAGGTCGGGCCGGGCTTGAGGCCGGCGGCGCGGACGGCCTGCAGCAGCGCGGCGCTGTCCTGGTCGAAGTTGGCCTCGCTCCACCAACCGGGCATCTTGCGCACGGCCACGTAGCGGGCCGGCACCGCGCGCAGCGTCACCCGCGGGTCGTTGGGCAGCGGCAAGGTCGCCAACGTCATCTCCGCGGGCATCGTGAAGGTCACCACCCAGGCGTTGCCTTGCGGGCGCAGCGTGTCGGGCCCGGCCTTGGCGAGCCGGTCGCCCGCGTCTTGGGTGCCCACCGGGGCGGTCATGGCGATCTTGCTGCGCTTGTGGTTGCCGCCAAAGATGTAGCCGGCGAGCCGGCGAAAGCCCTCCGTGCCGGCATCTGACCAAGCCCCTTCCACCAGGGTTTCTGCGACAATCGTAGGCGCATACGCCCGAACATCAAAGGCATCGCTGCGCTGGATGAGCGTAAACGCCGGTTCCTGGGTGGCCATGGCTGTTCCCTCCGCGAGTCCAAGGGTGAAGACGAGAGCAGCGACACTGGTGAAAAAAATCCGACTCATTTCGCTCCTTGGGCAGACAGTCCGTCCGCAAAGTAGGATGCGCAACGAACTGCTTGGATGCGCGGAGAGGGCGAATCCCGCTGGGCGGGACCGCGTGCTAGGCGCGCCGGCCTGCCGGCCTCTGCGCCCGGAGACCCGGGCGGGCCAACGCGGCGGGCGGCCAAATCCCCAGGCGTCGTCGGCCCGCCCGCGCCTCCGCCCTGCGGGTGACGCCCGCTTTCGCGCCGGGCAGGGGGCGTCGGGCATTGCCCTGCGTCGGACATTGCCCTGGGCACTGTCTGATCCGCTGGATCATTGGGAAACTGCCGGCCGCCGCCGCTGCCGCGCCAAGGATGCGAATCGCGAAGCGACGGCGTGCGACGCCGCTTTCGGCGCTGCCTGCAAGGGGAATTGACCGCCCGCCCCGACGCCGAAAGTCGCAGCCTGGTCGCCGCAGGCGAGGCGCCCAAACCGAGCCCTGCCGGCTGCATCTGCCTCCCGCAGCGCCTGGAACGCAGCCGGGGCAAGGTCTGACTCCCGCACAACTGCGCCGTCACCGCGCGCAACCGCGGCCGCTGCGATGGCGCCCAAGCGAGAGAACTGCCACACTCCGGCCAGCGCCCGCGCGCACGGTGCTTCAGCGGCATCCCGGCGCGCGGCACCAGCCCGCTGAGGTCTTCATGAGCCAAACCGTCCCGTTCCGCTGTCGCTGTGGCGCCGTCCAAGGCACCGTCTCTCTGCAAAACGCCTCCTACGGCTGCTGTTACTGCGACGACTGCCGCGCCTTTGTGCGGGCCCTGGGCCGCGACGACCTCCTCGACGAGGCCGGCGGCAGCAAGGTGGTGCAGGTGCCGCCCGCCGCTGTGCGCCTGCAGCAAGGGCAACAGCACATCGCCTGCATGC
>JBIKTV010000513.1:0-4138 GCA_044347905.1 Myxococcota bacterium | reverse complement strand
GAGGGCGATGGCCGCGCAAGATCGGCCGGTGCGCACGGCGGCGTGAACCGCATGGGCGAGAGGGCCTCTACCCCAACCAGCGGTCCAACTGGCGAAACCACAGCCCGCCCTTGTACAGCGCGCTCAGGTCCATGGTCAGGGCTACGCCGTAGTGCAGCGCCACCCCCAGCCACACGGAGCGGTGCTGCAGCGCCAGCCAGCCCAGGGCCGAACCCGCGGCGATTGCCCCCAAGGTCTCCGGCAGAGGCTTGCCAAAGTGCGCCACCACGTAGGGCACGAGCATGAAAATAATGGCGTAACTGCCCAGATCGCGGACCGCGCCAAAGGTCAGCCAGCCGCGCCAAAAGCACTCGCCGCTGACAAATACCAGGGCGTAGGCGAACTGGTAGAGCAGGAACTCGTACAGATCCAGGCCCTTGTCGCCGCCGATGAGCAGCCGGGCCATCGGGTACTTGGCTTGAAAGCTCTCCGTTCCCGCGGCGATCCACACGGTGGGCAGCACGATCAGGTAGAGGGCTAGGTAAATCGGCCACACCGTCGCGGTGGTGGCGCTGGCCTGAGGATCGGCGGGCGGCCGGATCTTCCAGCCCAGGTTGGCGGCGGAAATCCCCAGGCGCCGCGCGGCTATCGCCGGCACGACCAAGCGGAACAGCAGACCGCTCGCGCTAAAGTAGGCAAAGGGAATGACATTTTGCATCGGCCAATCGGCGGGCAGCCGCGGCGCCCACCAGCGCCCCCAGGCATCCATGCGCCCCAGGTGCCAAAAGCCCAGCAGCGTGGCAAAACCCACCGCCAGCACCACCCAACTCTGCCGCGACATCTGGCGAATCCACGCCGTGCCGTGGCCCAGAACGACCGACCCAGCGACCCAAAGGGTCCCCAGCAGCATGTAGAGGCCGGCCCAGGACTCGTGCCGCCACAAGCCGTTGTAGCGGAGCAAGGTGAGGCCCGCCAGACCGCTGACCGCCAGCAGCATCACCCACAGCTTGGCCCGCGGCGCGTGATCGGCCATGCCAGGCAGCTTGGGGTCCAGGAGACGCCGCCACCACAGCCGCAGATCGACCACGGGCAACATCGCCTACCGCCTCAGGAAAGTCGGCACTGGCGCGTGACGTTCGCCCGCCGCTTTCTTGCGCAGGTTCAGCGTCAGCCGCGCCGGATTGTAGACCAGCAGGTTGTGGGTGGTGGGCGTGGTGATGATGAACTGCGCCCGCGTCACCCCCAAGAAGCGCGCCACTTCGTCGATGCGCTCGACAGAGAGGTGGGCAAAGGGCTCGTCCAGAATAAAGAATCCCGTGGCGTCGCCGCCTTCTTCCATGGTCAACGCCATCAGCAGGATCAGCGATGACACCACGGACTGGCCGCCGGACAGCTTGGGATCGTCCACCGCCACCGGCTTCTTGCCGTCAAAGCCAATCCGCACCTCTAAGCCCGCCTTGCCCAGGAGATCATCGTTGTCTTCCTTGAGCATTTCCGCACCCGGCACCTTGACCTGCACCTCCACGCGGCACAGCTCGCCCAGGCGCAGCACGTTGGTGCGGTAGCGGCGAATCGTCTCCTGCACCACGCGCTTGTAGGCCTGGCGGGCCAAGGTCAGCTCTTCTGCGCCGTGGCCCAAGCGCTGGCGGTGGGTGGCCAGCATCTTCTCGTGCTCGGCCAATTCGGCAGCGGCGCGCTCGTGAATTTGCACTGCGCGGGGATCGCGGGCGCCGTCATAGCGCTGGATCTGGGCGCGGAGCAGGTTGAGCCGCTCGATCAGCTGCAGCTCGGGCTCCAAGAGCTCCTGAGCCGCGGGCGTCTGAAATTCGGCCGGGACTTCGCGGGCTAGCTCGTCTCTCTCCGCCTCAGCGCGGGCAACCCTGGCCCCTAGGCCACCCAGCTGCACCCGGGCGCGGTCGCGCTCCAAGATCGCCTCGCGATGGCGGTATTCCAGTTGCGAAATGCGCCGTTCGCGTTCAACCACCTGCAGATTGTCCGCGTCGATCTCGGTCAGCACCGCCATCATCTGGTCGGTCATGGCCCGGCGCTGGCCCGCCAGATCGGCCACGCGATCGCTCAAAGTGTGCGGATCGCCAACGCGGCCCAGCAGCTTGTCTTTGACCCGCTCGGCCAGCAATTGCTCGTCGATCTGTGCCACGCGCCGGCCGCTGGGCGAAAGCGTCGCCTCCAAGCTGTCGCGCAGCTGCCGCAACCGCCCAAGTTCAGTCTCAATTTGGCCCTTGCGGTGACCGCCCGCCGCGCTGCCGCAGTACAGATCGCTCACACCCACAAAGATGCCGCCGCGGGTGTCCTGGCGGTAGCCGTCTGGGGTAATGCTGGTCTGCCGCCCCAGCTTGTGGCCGTCGTCGACAGAATTGACCAACTGCACAGAAGCGAGCATCTGCACGATGTGATCGGGCAAGCGATGGTCGGCGATCTGCACCACAGAAAGCGCTGACCCCGCGCGCACTTGTGGACGCCGCGCCGTATCCCAGCCGGTAATGTAGTTGCGGTACTTGAGGCGCTGACCGATCTTGCGCCCCGCCAGCTCGTGCTGCGGATCGACCAAGACGGTAAAGCGCGCCGATCCCAGTACCGACTCGACCGCCACCTGCCAGGCCGGGTCGAGAATCTCGATCACGTCCGCGACCAAGGTGCCTTCAATGCCCTCGCGGCGCAATTCCCTGAGCACTTGCGCGGTGTTTTCCGGTGGAGGCCGGCGCGACTGGCCGCTGTCCAGGTGGCTCAACTCGCCGCGCAACTGGCTGATCTGCTCGACGACTTGGCTGAGGTCGCGGCGGGTCTGGGCCTCGCCCGCCACAAGGCGCTGGCGCTCATCGCGCAGTCGCTGGACTTCGTCCGCCTCCACCAGCCCGCCGGCGGCCTGAAGCTCCTGAAGCTCCGTCTCAAAGCGCTTGAGATCGCGCCATTGGCCGTCGAGCTTCTCTTTCTCGCCCACCAACACTTGATAGTGCTTGCGCTTGTTCTCAATGCCGCGCTGCAGCGCCTGGCTCTCCAGACGCAACTGCTCAGAATCGCCGGTAAACCCCGCCAGCACCGCTTCGGCCGCGCGCAAAACGGCGTCGGACTTGTCTCGATCGCGGCGCAGATCTTCCGCATCGCGAATCAGCTGCTTGAGCCGCGCCGCCGGCAAGCGGTGATCGCGCAATTCTTTTTCCTGGGCCAGCATCCCCTGCAATTCGCGATACTGGTCGGCGTCGCGCCGCAGGACGTCCACGTGGATGGCCTGGGTCTGCAGGCGCCGCTCCAGGTCCTCCATGTCTCGCTGGCCGGCCATGTATTCGCTGCGGGCCTCAGCATAGCGTTCGAGCACCTGCTTATCGCCCTGCAATTCCAGCACATATTCCAGCAGCTGCTCGGGCGACCGCTGGGCCAGCTTGTGGGTCTCGCCCTGCTCTAGCGCCAGGATCTTCAGCAGCGTCCGCGGCACCTGGGCTTCTTCAAGGGCCCGGGCATACTCTTCTGGCCCTAGGCCGTGGGGCGCCGCGCGCAGCGTCTCCATGGAGGCGTCGCCGGGCAAGATGTGGTAGCGCCGCTGCCATTGACCCTGTTTTCGCTCCAGAATGACCGCCAGGGTCGCTTCGTCGTCAAACACCCCGCGGCTAGAGAACGGCCGGCGCCCAGTGCCGCGGCGCAGCGGATTGGTCACCACCGCCTTGACGATGGCCACACCGGTATCATCGCGCAAATACTGAGGCATCTTGCGCGAGGTGGAGAGCTTGCGCGCCCCCAGCAGCACCCGCACCGCGTCCAGCAGGGTGGTCTTGCCAGAGCCGTTGGGCCCGGCGATCAGCACCACCTGCTCATCCAGCGGCAAGCGCACGTGGGACCAAAAGTCCCAGTTCATCATTTCCAGCACTTTGAACGTGAACATCCGCTTGGCCGCCTACTCGAAATCGTCGTCTTCTGGTTCGCTGCTCTCGTCCGCGCCCTCTGGCATCGCGCCCAGGCCTTTATCCAACAGGTCCCACAGCACAGAATCTCTCAGCTTTTGCGCCATTTGCACGCCGTCGATCAGCAGATCCAGCAGGGGCCCTTCGCGCAAGTTGCCGCGGTGATCCTCGCGGACAAATCCCGCCGACTTGAGCTGGCCCAAGTAGCGCTGAAAGGAAGTCTTGCCAAATTTCCGCCCAAATTC
>JBIKTV010000512.1:0-4148 GCA_044347905.1 Myxococcota bacterium | reverse complement strand
GTCTCCATCACGCTGCCCCGCTCAATCGTCACCAGGGCCCGCGCACCGGGCAGGGGATTCTTGATGAGGATTTTGGCCGTCTCCCCCAGCTTGTACTGGGCCTGGTCGGCCACCAGCATCTCCGCCCTATCCGCCGATTGGTCCCAGAATTGCGCGCCCTTGCCGTACACCACCGCGCTCGTCCGCGCCGAAGAGGTCCGCCCCTTGCTGTCGCGCGCCGTGGCGCTGATCAGGTGCAAACCCGCTTCCTTGGTAGTGACGGCGCACGCCACCGCCTGGGCGCCAGAGGTGAGGTTGCAGCGGCCGACCTCCTCATCGATGGGCGTCACAGTCCAATCGACCTGGCCGCCGATGCCCACCTGCTGCACTTGCTTGTAGGTGCGCCGCACCACGGCCACCTGCAGGTCGCTGCCCGCCACGGCTTTGCCCAGGTGATCCGGGGCGATGAGGTCGATCTCCAGCGGCTGCCCCGCCTCAACCATGCCCTTCTTGAGCTGCATGCCCGCGTGGAGGCTGGCCGGATGCAGCCAGAACCGCGCCGAGGTGGAAAGCGGCTGGCCATTGGGATCGGTAATCGCGAACTCCACCTCTACGGGGATCGACTTGCGGGTCGCAGACTTGTCCGTCGGCAGCCGCCAGTTCAGCAGGCCCTTGTCGTCCAACTGCGCCTTGGCCTCGTGGGAGTAGCGGTCGCCGTCGCTGCCGATCTCATAGCTGTCGCTGGAGAAGGTAAACGCTTCCCATCCCGGCGGCGTGTAGCTGCTGCCCCAGCCAGAAGCGCTGATGGCCACCGCTGCGTCGCCCAAAGGCCCGCCGCTGTAGTAGCTGGCCGATGCGCTGCCCTGGGCCTCTTCGCCCACCGTGACATGCGCCGTGGCGACCTTGGCGTCCGACTTGAACTTGGGCGTGCGATAGACCAGCACCTCAAAGCTGCCGCTGATCTGGGCGTCGGCGATCTTGGCGCTGACCTCCCAGGTGCCGTAGCCGCCGGCCTGCGACACGGGCAGGTCCGCTGAGAAGGTGCCAAATTCGCTGAGCTTGACCGGGATATCGCTGTATTTCTGGCCGCTAGGTCCTTTGAGCGTCAGCGTGCCTGCCTCGCCGGCCTTGGGCAGCACCAGGCCCTGAGCGCCCAGGCGGCGGACGATGCCCTTGACGTGGGCCGTCTCGCCCAGCTTGTAGACGTTCTTGTCCACAAACAGATAGCCGCGGCCATCGCCCTCTTCATCGGAATACCCTTCGTATTCCCAGGTGGATCCCGTGCGCAGCTCGCCATCTAGGCGCAGGAAGGTCCAGTCGGTGCCCAGGGTCGCGGTGGCGATGTTGGTCGGCCGGCCGCTGTCGGGGTCTTCGCCGTCCGACTCTTCGCCACTTTCGCCCGTCGTATCTCGCGGTTGCGGCCCCAGACCGCCGGGCCCGGTGGCCAGACCGTCGGCATTGGTCTTGCCGCGCCAGATCTCCTTGCCTTCGCCGCTCATCACCGCGACATCGACGCCGGCAAGGCCCTTGCCCGTGGCCAGCGAAGTCACGTAGAACAGCGACCCCTCCTTGCTCAGCTTGCTCATCAGGTGCAAGTCTGTGACTTGAATGATCTTTTCAACCGTATTCTTGACGTCCGGCGAGCTGACTAGCACCGCCAGCACCCCGGTCTTGCCCGCCCCGCCCAGCACTTCGTCGAGCTCCAGCACCCGCCGCTCGTCGGCATCTTCCTGGCTCGAAGCGCGCATCTTGATCATCTGGTCGTACACCGGGCGGTGCTGCACCGGCGCGCGCCCCGGGGTGGGCTGAACGATGTGGTGCATGTGCAGGAGCACTTTGGGCAAAGTCGTCGGGTCTACCTTCTTGGCCCGCGCCTCAATCGCCTTGAGGTTGCGCACCGTCAGGGCGAGGCGGTGGGGCTGCTGGGCGGTTTCCGCCACCGATCCGCTGGTCAGCAGCGACAGATCCGGCAGGCGGTGGCCCATGGTGAAGGTTTCGCTGCGGCCCTTGGCGAGCTTCTGCCCCCACTGATCGACAAAACCGGCTTGCACAGTCAGGGTATAGGTAACCCCCGGCTTCCAAAACAGCGGCGCGCGGCCGGTGATCGGGTCGACCTGCGGCTCAGAGGCCTGGCGAATCTGGCAGGTGCTGCCCCAGCAACTGACGCTCGTCGGCCCCGGAGAAGGGCTAACCGTGAGCATTTTTGCCAGGTTCTGCGACTGCTTGTCCGGCAGGCGGTTGTTGAACTGGACGTTGACCGGCGCCCAACTGTCGGGATCGCAGGGCTCCGGGCAGCCGGCGGTCAGAATCTCCATCGGCCCCAACGTGCTAAAATTGAGCCGGTAAGCCTTGGTGGTCAGCAGCGGCCCCTCCAGGCTGCGCACCCCGGGGGCCAGGATCAGGGCGATCTGCCCCGGCGCCGGCAGCGGAGTCACCGCCTCGATCACCGCGATGCGCCCTTCTACATCCTTGACTGGATAGGCTTTGGCCAGTTCGACCTGCTCCTCCGCGCTCAGCGCGCGCACCTTGAGCGCCGGCACCTGGGCGTCCTTGGCCTCAAAATGCGCCGCGGCCTGGAGGCTGGCGAGGTCCACCGGCTGGTCAAACGCCAACACAATCGCCTGGTTGGGCAGCACTTCGCTTGCGCCATCGGCGGGCCAACTCTGAACCACCTTGGCCGGCGGGGTCTGAAAGCTGTACTGGGCGTCCGCCACCGCCTTGCCCTGGGTCGTGACGAGGCCGCCGATCTTGACCTGATAGTTCGTGGAGCCCTTGAGCCGCTGGGTCGGCCAAAAGCCCAGGGTCGTCGTGCCCATCCACTGGACCCGCAGCGGTGTCTCCGGCTCCAAGCGCACCTGGGTGGCCGAGGCCGGCGTATCGACCGCGGACAGCGCCACCAGCGGCTGATCAAACGCCACCGCGCCCAGGGTGGGCATCTCCTGCAACTCCCCGCGGGGCATAAAGAAGGTCATGGTGGGCGCCGCCGGCAACGCCGCTGCCAGGGTCGCACCGGAGGATTTCTGCGCCGCACCGGCTTTGGCCTCGGCGGTCTTTTCCGGTTCCGCTGGGCGCGTACACGCCGCGACGGTCAAAACGGCCAGGATCGGCAGGGTCCTGGTCCACTTTGGCGATGGCACCGAGAGCATGGAAAGCATCGAGAACCTCGGGCAAAAGATGAAGGGCAGCTGGGTCAGCCGCAGGGGCCGGCGCCAAAAAAGCGCAAACCGCCTGTGCGGCGGCGGAGTGTACAATAAGACGGACCAGAGCGGCAGGGGATTCAGTTGGCCCGGCGCGGCGGGCGCGAGAGCGGTGCGCGCTGGCAGGCTGTCAAAGGGCCTGACGCGTTGAGGAACCGGCATGGGCGGCGGGGTTTGGGCGCGTCGCCTGCGGCGACCAGGCTCGGATTTTTTGGCCGTCCGGGCCGCCCCGCTGGGGCGCCTTTGGACGCGGCCAAAAAACAGCGTCGGACGCTGCCCCTTCCGGGGTCTCGATCCTTCGCGCATCGGGCCGCGCGGTGGCGGCAGTTTGGGGGCAAGGAAGGGGGCAAGGAAGGGGGCAAGGGCGGGTGCCCACGGGGAAATTGCGATTGACGGCAGAGAATTCCCGGCGTAGGCTCCGCCGGTTCGCCCCGGCTATTGGCGCGGAAGGCGGCGATCGGCCAGCAGCTCGGCCGCAGGATCTGGAGGGGCAAATGAGCGTCCACGCCGCAACACCGTACGAACTGGCCGAGCTGACCTGGTTTGCCAACTCCGGGCGAAACGTGGAGCGGGCCTTGGGCGACAACCAAGACGTGCTCTGCAACTGGGTGATCATCGGCAAAGCCCCGCGGGGAAGCGGCTTTCGCACCTATCTGTCGGAGGCCTCGTGCGACGCGGTGGCGTGCATCGACGGCGATGGGGTGACCTTTGGCGCCGTCTCTTCGCCGACCGCCCCGGAGGACTGGGCTGAGTTCCTCGAGCTGAAGGGCGAGGGCGAGGGTGTTGCGGTCGAGTAGCATAGCATCTATGATCAATGGGCGGCACACTGGCGATCGCCTAGTCATGGATCTACAATAATTACGCGCCAATCCATACACCACCGATCTGCCCGCTCGCTTTGGTTCCTCGCAATTGGGACCTGCACAGTGCTTTGCGCCATGCTCGGCTGCGCCACCTCGCCCGCCAACATCC
>JBIKTV010000511.1:0-4159 GCA_044347905.1 Myxococcota bacterium | reverse complement strand
GCGACACCGGCCTGCTGCGCCGCTTGACCCAACATGCGCAAGAAGATCTCCGGCTCCACCAGCCCGGAGCACGAACAGCTCACCAGCAGGCCGCCCGGCTGCACCGCTTGCATCGCCACGGCGTTCAGCGCCTGGTACTTGCGCAGCGCCTGGTCCAGCGCCGCCGCCTTGGTGGCGTATTTGGGCGGATCGACGATCACCACCTGCGGCCGCTCAGCTTCCGGCAGGGCGTTCATCTGGCGCAGCACGTGGACGGCGTCGGCACACTGCGCCTGAATCGCCACGGCGTTGTCTTCCGCGTGCTGGTTGGCCAGGTCGACGGCCTTTTGCGAGGCATCGACGCAAATGACCTTCTTGGCCCCGGCGCGCGCGGCGTGCAAGCCAAAACCGCCGGCGTGGCAGAAGGCGTCGACGACAAACTTGCCCTTCGACAACCCGGCCACCCGCTGGTGATTCTCGCGCTGGTCGCAGTACATGCCGGTCTTTTGGCCGCCTGCCGGCTCCACCCGCAGCTGCAGGCCGTTGTGGCGCACTTTGACCTCGGCGGGCACTTGGCCGTGGCTCTCACTCGTCCCGCCCACCAGCCCCTCAGACGGGTGGATATCGGCCGGCACGCGCACCAACAGCCACTGCATCCCCATCGCCTTGAGCTCGGCCAGCACCGCAAGGCGCAGGGCCCAGGCGCCCGCCGTCGACAATTGCACCACCGCGCCATCGGCGTAGCAGTCCACGGTCACGCCGGGCAGAAAATCGCCTTCGCTATTGATCAGCCGATACGCATCGGTGTCTTTGCCGGGCAGCCCCAGGCTCTTGCGCAGGGCCGCCGCTTCGCGCACCCGCCGCTTGGCCAAGGTCGGCAGGTCCGGCAGCATGTCCGGCTCCAGACCGTCCTGGCCCAGCGCCATCATGCGCACGGCGATCTGGCTGGTGGGGTTGTAATAGCCCACGCCCAGGTAGCGCGCGTGCTGATCAAACAGCGCACAGCGAACCCCTGCGATAATCGGCGTATCCGGGCCAGCCACGGTGTGGGCAATCGCCCCAGAAAACACCCAGGGGTGGCCGGCGAGCGGCGGGGTCGCCGTCCCGGGGCGCAGCACAGCCGACACCGCTCCGGTCCAAGTGGGCAAACGAGCCGGCAGAGCCGCGGCGGGGGCGCGAGTGCGCTGGGTGGGACGTGACATGACGGGTACTTCCAATAGCGGCGTCGAGGCCGCGACAACTGCAGGGGGGATCTCAACCTCGCGCGAGGTCAAAACCAGAAGAATGGAGCGAATTTACGCGACGGGCACGCTATCCGACGTATCGAGGAAGTGCTCAAAACTGACCACCTTCTCGCCGTCGCCGACGTTGATCAGCTTGACGCCTTGGGTATTGCGCCCCACCACGCGAATGTCCTTGACCGGAATCCGCAGCAGCACGCCGCCGTCGGTGACGATCAGCACCTCGCCCGCCGGGTCCACCGCGCGCAGACCGACCACTTTGCCGTTGCGCGCGCTGGTCTTGATCGCGATCACGCCCTTGCCGCCGCGCGTCTGCATGCGGTAGTCCTTGGGCGGCGTGGCCTTGCCGTAGCCATTCTCGCAAATGGTCAGCAGCATCGTGCCCACCGGACCGTCCTTGAGCTCGGTGTCGCCCTCGACCTCCTCGATCTCCGGCTCCAGCGTCTCCAGAATCTCCGGCTCTTGACCCAGCGGCGCGGCGATCACCGCCAGGCTCACCACCGCGTCTTTGCCGCCCAGATCCACGCCTCGCACGCCCCGCGTCGCCCGACCCATCGGCCTCACGTCCGTGGACTGGAAGTGAATGCTCATGCCCTCGCGGGTCGCCAGCACCACATTGTCGCTGTCGCGGACGATCTTCGCGTCGATCAGGTCATCGCCCTCGTCCAACACGATAGAGATGATGCCGCTCGAGCGGATCTTGCTGAATTGCGTCAGCTCCGTCTTCTTGACCGTGCCAAACTTGGTCGCCATCAGCACAAACGACTCGCCCTCTTTGCCCGCTTCCTTGGCCGGACCAAAGTCGCGCACCGCCAGCACCCCGCGGATCTCCTCGCCTTTCTCGACCTGAATCAGATTGACGATCGGCTTGCCGCGCGTCGACGCCGCCCCTTGCGGCACATCGTAGACCTTGATCGAGAAGACCTTGCCCAAATTGGTAAAGATCAACAGATCTTGGTGGGTGGTCGCCACAAACAGGTCGACGACAAAGTCCTCTTCCTTGGTGGTCATCCCCGTCTTGCCCTTGCCGCCGCGGCGCTGCTGGCGGTAGGTCGACAGGGCCGTCCTCTTGATATACCCGGCCTTGCTAATGGTAACGACCATGTCCTCATCGGCGATCAGGTCCTCGACCGAAAGCGCGCCGTGATCGTCAATAATATCGGTGCGCCGCGCGTCGCCGTACTCGTCGCGGATCGCCAGGATCTCCTCGCGGATCACCCCCATCAGCTTGGCGTCGTCTTCCAACACGGCCTTGAGCCAGCCGATCTTCTTCTGGATTTCGTCCCACTCGGCCTTGATCTTGTCCCGCTCCAGGCCGGTGAGGCGCTGCAGCCGCATGTCCAAAATCGCCTGGGCCTGCAGGTCGCTCAGGGCAAAGCGGTCGATCAACCCGGCCTTGGCGGTCGGCGGATCCTGGCTCGAGCGAATGATGCGAATCACCTCGTCCAAGTGATCCAAGGCGATCAAATAGCCTTGCAGAATGTGGGCCCGCGCCTCGGCCTGCTTGAGCTCGTACAGGCAGCGCCGGGTCACCACTTCGCGGCGGTGGTCCAGGAACAGCTCCAGCATCTCTTTGAGCGTGAGCACCTGCGGCTGCCCAGCGACGATCGCCAGGTTAATAATGCCAAAGGTCGTCTGCAGTTGCGTCTGCTGCAGCAGCTGATTGAGCACCACCTGGGCAATGGCGTCGCGCTTGAGCTCAATGACCACGCGCATGCCGGTGCGGTCCGACTCGTCGCGCAGATCGCTGATGCCCTCGATCTTCTTTTCGCCCACCAGATCGGCGATTTGCTCGACCAGCCGCGCCTTGTTCACCTGGTACGGCAGCTCGTCGACGATGATCGCCTCGCGCCCGCCTTTCTTCTCCTGCTCAATGTGGGTCTTGGCGCGCACGCGGATCTTGCCGCGGCCGGTCTCGTAGGCGTCAAAAATCCCCTGGCGCCCGCAGATCGTGCCGCCGGTCGGGAAGTCCGGCCCCTGCACAAACTGCATAATCCGCCGAAAATCGATGGTGGGATCGTCGATCAGCGCCACCAAGGCGTTGCTGACCTCGCGCAGGTTGTGCGGCGGAATGTTGGTGGCCATACCCACCGCGATGCCGCCCGATCCGTTGATCAGCAGGTTGGGCACCTTGGTCGGCAGGACCGAAGGCTCTTCATCCTGGCCGTCGTAGTTGGCCACAAAATCCACGGTTTCTTTGTCGAGATCCGCAAGCAATTCATGGGCCAGCTTGGCCATGCGCACTTCGGTGTAGCGCATCGCCGCGGCCGGGTCGCCGTCGACCGAGCCAAAGTTGCCTTGGCCGTCCACCAGCAAGTAGCGCAGGCTAAACGGCTGGGCCATGCGCACCAACGTGTCGTACACGCTCGCGTCGCCGTGGGGGTGGTACTTGCCGATCACGTCGCCGACGATGCGCGCCGACTTCTTGTACGCCAAGTTCCAGTTGTTCTTCATCTCGTGCATCGCGAACAACACGCGGCGGTGCACGGGCTTAAGTCCGTCTCGAACGTCCGGCAGGGCCCGGCCGACGATCACGCTCATGGCGTAGTCGACGTAGCACGACTCCATCTCGTGCTTGATCGAGGTCATCAAGACCCGGCCGATGTCGGTGGCGACGCCTGCGCCTTCAAGGGCTTCGTCAGCCTCGGGCTCACCGGCGACAGGGCCGGGCAGATCGTCGTTCTCTTCGGGCGGGACCATGGCAACCTCACAGCGGCGCCGGGCGCGCGGGACTGCGCAAACCGGGGGGCGAAAGTGTACGCCTATCGCAGCCAAACGTCAATGGCGCCACATTCCCCAACCCCTTGATATGATTGATCTGGACTGCGGTCTCGGCGCCCTCGTCACCCCGTCCTCAGGGTGCCCCGCGACGCCAGCGCGGAGATTGGCTATCCTCACCGCCGCGGCACGCTGCCGCAGAGCCCAACCTTGCCCACGCC
>JBIKTV010000643.1:0-3000 GCA_044347905.1 Myxococcota bacterium | reverse complement strand
CTTGAGCGAAATGGCTGCCACGCGCTGGCCGCAGCGGCTTTTGCTTGGCCTGGCGCTGGGTTGCATCGGCATCGCGGTCATGATGGCGCCTTGGGTGCTGCAGCCGGGCGTGGTGTTTGACGCGCGCTCGGTGTTGCTGGTGGTGTCCGGACTCTTCTTTGGCTTTGTGCCAACGCTGGTTGCCGTGGCCATCACTGCGACCTTCCGCGTTGGCACGGGCGGCATTGGGGTTTGGTCTGGGGTCGCGGTGATCGCGGTGTCCGGCTTCGCAGGAGTGGCCTGGCGCGCGTGGCGCAAACCCGAGTTGTCGCGCATTTCCGCCTGGGAGCTGTATTTTCTCGGCTTTGTCGTCCATCTGGCGATGCTTGCGCTCATGTACCTCATGCCGGCCGCGCAGGCCCACCAAGTGGTCAAGTCGATCTTCTGGCCGGTCTTGGGGCTGCTCCCGCTGGTCACGGTGGCGCTGGGCAAAGTGATTTCGCGGCAAATGGCGAACCGCGAACAAGCCCGCCTGCTGGCAGAGAGCGAAGCCCGCTATCGGGCGCTGTTTGCCAATCCGCACTCGGCCATGGTGGTCGTGGATGCAGAGAGCGGCTTAATCCTAGAGGCCAATTCAGCCGCAGAGGCGTTTTACGGCTGGAGCGCTGACCAGCTAAAGACCATGACCATCGCCGATATCAACGGCATGAGCCGCGAACAGATGATCCGCCAGCTAGCCGACCTTCGCGCCATGGCCCACGGCCGCTTTGAGCTTCGCCATCGCCATGCAGACGGCCGGTTGACCGACGTGGAAGTGTTCACCGGCCCGCTAAAGGTCAACGGCAAGGCCACCATCTTCTCGATTATCCACGATATTACCGAACGCAAGCGCACAGAGGCCCTGCTAGCGGCCAGCGAGGCGAAACGCCAGCACGAGCACGCGCAGGCGATGGAGGACCAGCGCAGCAGCCGCCTCGCCGCGCTCAATCTGATGGACGATGCCGTAGAAGCTCGGCGGCGCTCAGAGCAGGCCGTCGTCGAGTTGCAGGCGAGCGATCACCGGCTGCAGCTGGCCCTGCGCGCAGGTCGCCAAGGCATTTACGAGCTGGGTCTTCCGGCACAACAGCTTGTTATTTCACCCGAATTTTCCAAGCTACTGCATCTGGATCAGAATCAACTGCAGATCACCGATCCGGCGATTTGGGCCCGGGTCCACCCAGAAGACTTGGCCCGCGTGATGGACGACATGCGCCGCGCCGCCTACGACCAAAGTGGGACGCAGCGCTGCGATTTTCGCTTTGCCACGCCCGGTGGCGGCTGGATCTGGCTCTCCGCCACGGCTGGCGTAGAGGCCGCCGATCCAACGGGCCAACCTGTGCGCGTCCTGGGCACCCTGACGGATATCACCGATCAAAGGCAGCTGGCGGAAGAATTAGACAATCACCGCAGGCACTTGGAACAGCTTGTGACCGAGCGCACCGCAGAGCTGAGCAAGGCGCGCAGCCAGGCAGAAGCGGCCTCGCGGGCCAAGAGCGCCTTTCTGGCCAACATGAGCCACGAATTCCGCACGCCGCTCAACGCAATTATCGGCATGACCCACCTGCTGCAGCGCGAAAGCCCCACGCCGCCTCAGGCCGACCGGTTGGACAAGATCGCCATTGCCAGTAAACACCTGCTGGGCATCGTCAGCGATATCCTGGATGCCGCCCACCTGGATGCGGGGCAATTGCAGTTTGTTTATCGCGATTTTGACTTGCCTGCCCTGCTGGACAGCGCCGTGACCCAGATCCGGCCCAAAGTGGAGGCCAAGCACATCGCGCTCTTAAGTGAGATCGGCGATATCCCGCGGGTGGTCCGCGGCGACGCCAGCCGCTTGCGCCAGGCCCTGAGCAATTACCTGACCAATGCCGTCAAGTTCACGGATACAGGTGAGATTCATCTTCGGGTCAGCGAGGTGGAGCGGAGCGGCCACGGCGATGTGCTGCTGCGCTTTGAGGTTCGCGACACGGGCATCGGCCTCGCGCCAGAGCTGGCCCAGAAGGTGTTTGGCGCCTTTGAGCAGGTCGATACCTCAACCACGCGGCGCCACGGCGGGGCCGGCCTGGGCCTGGCGCTGACCCGGCGGATCGCCCAGTTGATGGGCGGTGAGGCCGGTGTCGACAGCGTTCTGGGCAGCGGCTGCTGTTTTTGGTTTACCGCGCGCCTCAAGTTGGGCCGCATCAGCGGCGTGATGAGCCCGTGGGACGCCTCCACCCACCCCGATCCGGCGGCGGCGGATGCGACGGCGATGGCAGGCACGCACAGCACCGGTCTCACGCCGTTGCAGCGCCTGGCCCAATTGCCGGGCATGGCCGTTACAGAAGGTCTAACGCGCATGCGCGGGGACGAGCAGCGCTTTCTACAGACTTTTATATCGTTTGTTCAAGCCCAAGCATCTGAGCTGACGGCGATAAGCGAGCTGATAGACCAGGGCCACTGGCTAGAAGCGGCGCAGCTGTGCCATCGCCTCAAGGGCGCCGCGGTGACTTTGGGCGCCCATGGGCTGTCCGCTGCCGCTGCCGTTCTGGAGAAGGCTGTTAAGGCTGCCGCAGTGCACAGCCCGGATGAGCCACAGAACCCAGCGGAGCGAATGTGCGATGCCGAATTGGCCGCGGTTCAGCAGGCGCTGGGCGAGCTGGCGGCGGCCGTGGACCACCCCACAGCGGCCATGGAGGGCCCAGGCGAACCGGTGGCCAACTGGGCAGAATTGCTTGAGACGATCGCGGATCTTCTCCAGCGGTCCGACGCGAGCGTCGTGAATCTGGTCCAAGCCAATGCCGCCGCGCTGGCCCTGGCATACGGTCCAGCAGGAACAAGTTTTGTGCAAGAAGTACAGCGCTTTGCCTTTGAGCCTGCCCTGGCCGAGCTAGCCGTCCTTCAGGCTATCGACGCGGCTTCTGGGGCCATGCCGGATGTCGAGAGGGCCCCATGACCCCCGCGCCGCTGAGCGATTTCGGGTTCTCGCTGCTCATCAACGCCACG